>JAZSDM010000118.1:0-5158 GCA_045531145.1 Acutalibacteraceae bacterium
CCCTTAAAAGCAACAAGTGCTATTGTACCGTGGGGCTGAACACGGGAAATTTCTAATTTGCCGTTTCCGTTACTATCGGTATAAACGCGTTTGAATTGGCTTAAAAATTCGTTATCGTCTGCCCAGACCTGAACACGAGTCATACCTTTAACACCGTGAGTTCCGACGATTTTTCCTGTTTCGAGATATTGGTTTTTCATAGTCTCTCCTATATAAATACCCCCAACGCTGTGGGGGTAGTGATTTCAAGTTGTAGCGAACTTAGAAAGTCCGCTTTTGGTTTAGTCGATTTCAACTGCAACAGAAGTATTTTCCTTGTTTGCAGCGGCGCGCATTACTGTACGGATAGCCTTGGCAATTCTGCCTTGCTTACCGATAACGCGGCCCATATCGCTTTGTGCTACCTGCAAATGAAGAACTGTAACACCTTCTGCGTTAGGCTCATCGGCTGTAACCTTAACTTCATCCGGATTCTGTACAAGACCGGATGCAATAGCAATTAGTAACTCTTCCATTTTTAACCTCACAAAACTTTACATTTTAAAATTAAAGAACGCCGTTCTTTTTAAGTAAAGCCTTAACTGTATCGGTAGGTTGAGCACCGTTAGCAATCCATTTTTTAGCCTTTTCGTTGTCGATGTTTACTGCTGCGGGGTCCTTAGTGGGATCGTAAGTACCGATTTCTTCGATGAAACGACCGTCACGGGGGAATCTTGAATCAGCAACAACTACACGGTAAAAAGGAGCACGTTTAGCACCCATACGGCGAAGTCTGATTTTTACTGCCATTTAAATACACCTCCAGAATTTGATATATGTTTAAAGACTTAATATCTTAAAAACCGAATTTATTAGGTAAGTTCATTCCGCGCATCATATTGCGCTTGCCGTTTTTGGAATTCATTTGTTTGAACATTTTTTTCATCTGTTCGTACTGTTTCATAAGTTTGTTAACATCTTCAACAGTAACGCCCGCACCTGCGGCAATACGCTTTCTGCGTGATGCGTTCAAAAGGTCAGGTTTCGCACGTTCTTTTTTGGTCATTGAGGTTATTATAGCCTCGATCCTGAGTAACGCGCGGTCGTCGATATCGACATCCCTTATTTGTCTTTCCATACCGGGAATCATTGAAAGGATACTCTTAAGCGAGCCCATTTTTTTGATTTGCTTAAACTGTTCAAGCAAATCGTTCATATCAAACTTATTCTGGGCAAGTCTTTTTGCGGTTTCTTCGGCGGCTTTTTCGTCAATTTCCGATTCAACGCGTTCGATAAGTGACAAAACATCACCCATACCTAAGATACGGGATGCCATTCTATCGGGATGGAATTCTTCGAGTTGGTCAAGCTTTTCGCCAACACCTGCAAACATAATGGGTTTGCCTGTAACTGCTTTTACAGAAAGTGCGGCACCGCCACGTGTGTCACCGTCAAGCTTGGTTAAAATTACACCGTCAATTTCAAGAATGTCATTAAATGCTTTTGCAATGTTTACCGAGTCCTGACCTACCATAGAGTCAATAACCAAAAGAATGTTATTAACTTCAACAGTCTGTGTGATGCGTTTTAATTCATCCATAAGGTCGGTATCTATATGCAAACGGCCTGCGGTATCTAAAATCACATAGTCGTAACCGTAGTCACGGGAAAGGGCAATTGCTTTTTTTGCAATAATTTCGGGTTTTTCGGTGCCCATTTCAAAAACTGGGGTATCAACCGCTTTACCCACAACCTTTAACTGCTCAATAGCGGCAGGGCGGTAAATATCGCAAGCAACCAAAAGCGGTCTGTGACCTTGCGCTTTTAAAAATTTTGCAAGTTTAGCAGAGTGGGTTGTTTTACCCGAACCTTGTAAACCGCACATCATAATAACGGTTGGGATTTTGTTTGAAGTTTTAAGGCGCGCCTGCTCGTCACCCATTAAGGCAGTTAGTTCATCCTTAACGATTTTAACAACCATTTGGGGAGCGGTAAGACTTTCCATAACCTTTTCACCGACGCATTTTTCGGTAACGGTATTTGTAAAGTCTTTGGCTACTTTATAGTTGACGTCCGCTTCAAGTAAAGCAAGACGAACTTCACGCATTGCGGTTTTAACATCGCTCTCGCTTAATTTACCTTTAGAGCGTAAGCGTTTAAATACGCCGGCAAGTTTATCGGATAAATTGTCAAATGCCATTTTTACACTCCTTAAAGATTATTTATTATTTCGAAAATTTGGTCTAAGTTTTCGGTTTCACCTTTTGAATAGGCGTTTGCAAGTTCTTTAAGTTTTAAAAACTTTTCACAGTAGCCACATTTTTCTTCGAGACTTAAAAGCTGCGCTTCTGCACGCTTAATCTGGTCACGAACACCTTGACGGGTGATACCCTCATTCTCTGATATTTCCGAAAGGGATAAATCGTCATTATAGTAATATTCGGTAAGTGCCCTTGATTTTTCATTTAAAAAAGCACCGTAAACATCAAGCAAGGCGGAAATATATAAATTTTTACCCATAACACACCTCACTCAAAATTTTAACCTTAGTGAGTATAACACAAAATCTGGCGGGTGTCAAGTTTTTTTCTTTACACTTGTAAAAATGAGTGGGAGGGCACAGAGACCCTCCCCTACAAAATATCAATAAGAATTGACGGTTAATTTTTTTAATGGTATAATCAATACGGTGATTTTATGGAAATATTGTTTGAAGATAATGATATTTTAGTTTGCATAAAACCTGTTGGTATAGTTTCGCAAAGTGATACCAAGGGTGAAAGTATGATAAGCCGTTTGCAAGAACACACAGGCAGTACGGTATATCCGCTTCACCGACTTGACAGGGAAGTCGGCGGGGTTATGGTATATGCCAAAAGTCATTTTGCGGCATCGGTTTTATCTAAAGATATTGCCGAGCATAAATTTAAAAAAGGATATATGGCGTTAGTGCACGGAAAACCTGAAGAAACTTGCGGTGAAATGCGCGATTTACTTTTTAAAGACAGCCGTAAAAATAAGTCTTTTGTAGTAAAGCGTATGCGCAAAGGGGTAAAAGAGGCGGTACTCGAATATGAGGTACTAAATAGTAAAGATGATTTATCCTTAGTTAAAGTTTTACTGCATACAGGCAGAACACATCAGATAAGGGTGCAGTTTGCATCGCGTCAAATGCCGCTTGTAGGGGACAGAAAGTACGGCGCAAGCGATGAATTTAAAAATATTGGTCTTTGGTCCTATAAAATTACCTTTAATCATCCTAAAACAAAAGAAACACTTGAATTTGAAAAATTGTCTTATAATTTTATGAGTGAATGGATTTCAAAAAGCGAAGGATGAGGTTATTACTTATAATAACCTTTCCTGATTAGACATTTTATCAGGTCAGTTGTCACTATAGACTATATACATTTCATTATATATGGTATATAATTTGATTGTAAAAACTGATATAGAGGTGGTAAATATGAAATTCACAGATGAAATAAACAGATTCATTGATATGTATGAACAAAATCATAAGATTTCAGGTGTTTTACGAATTACTGAGAAGGATAATGTTATTTATGAGCGATTTATCGGTTTTGCCGATAGGGAAACACAAACACCCTTTACAGATAAATCTATGTTTACCTTTTACTCATTGTCAAAGCCTTTCCTTGCTATTGGAGTAATGAAGCTTAAGGATGAGGGGCTTATAGACATTGACAGTCATCCGTCAAGATATGTTCCCGAGGCTCAGGGTTTTGACCGCGAAGTTACAATAAGGAATATGTTGCATCATACAAGCGGTTTGCCTGACTTTTTTCAGACGGAAAAATTTGCTGAAAAACATGATTCAGGATTACCACATCAACTTCGTGAGCAATTAAAGGAACTTACCAAGTATCCTAATCTATTTAAGCCTGAAACGGAATTTAAATATGCAAATATCAATATGATTATTTGTGCATTGGCTATAGAGAATATTACGGGTTTATCATATTCCAAATATACGAAAGAAAATGTTTTCAAACCGTTAGGTATGCGCAGTGCGTATGTTGATAATAAAGATTTATATGTTGAACAGCGTGTAAAGGGCTATGAAATTGTTGAAGAACAAATAGTTCCTACAGAAAGAAATCTTAATTGGATGCTGGGAGCAGGAGATATCGTCGGAACGGTAGATGATGTATATTGTTTAAATCTTGCAATAAAGCATAAAAAGTTGCTAAAAGTTGAAACTTGGGATGAAATTTTAACGGCGTCTTCGGTTTCTACTTTCGGTATGGGATGCAGAATAGAGCCTTGGCACGGAAAGAAAAGAATAATTCATAATGGCGGACATAGAGGTTTTAGAACATTGCATATGCAGTTGCCTGATGATGACCTTGATATAATTTTTCTTTCTAATTCGGGTTGGGGAAATGCACGTAACGATATTTCGGGAGCAATTTTAAGTGAATATTACGGTAACTCTGAGAATTCATCGCAGAAAATTGAAATGGATGCAGGATATATATAATGGAAAAAAAGAAAATGAAATGCGATACTTATTCTATAAGACACGGTTATGATAAAAAGAAATGTTTTGCGAGATATTTCCAAAAGAGTGATATGAAAATCTGACGATTTTTGTGATATTATATTCGCCCAGAAACTGTTCGAAGGATAGTATCACGATGCATAGCATCATATCACTGTGAAGCAATATCACTCGCCGTCAGGCGAATATAACTGAGGCACCTTCCTTACGGAGGGTGCCTCAGTTATATTCCTTTTAAGAAACGTTCAACAACAAGCTCTCTGAATTCGGGGGAAAGGGAAGCAAAATAAGCCGTAAAGCCTGTCACACGAACAACCAAATCGGGATGTAAATCGGGGTCTTTGTGGGCTTCCATAATCTTGTCGGTATCAAGAATATTGATATTAATAAGCGTACCGCCTTGACGGAAATGTGAAAGTACAAATTCCGTAATTAGTTCAACACCGTCTTGGTCGGCTGCGATTTGGGGGTCGAATTCAATCTGCAAGGGGGCGGTGTTACCGTATCCACATTGAACAGATGCAATTCCGTTTGACTGTCCTGTTGCCGCGCCGTCGGTTCTGAAATGGGGGTTAGGGTTAGCGCCGTGGGAAATTGGATCACCTGCGCGTCTTCCGTTAGGTGTAGCACCAACAGCAGAGCCATACTCAATAG
>JAZSDM010000097.1:0-10110 GCA_045531145.1 Acutalibacteraceae bacterium
GAAACTACCGAAAAAATTTTGGAAATTTCTTACAATAACGCGCGAAATTTATTCGGCGTATAAGAATAATCACCCCATTTTCACAAATAATAATTGTGAAAGCGGGGTGATTTTTAATGGATAACTACAACAATAAAAATCAAAATTCAAACAACAATAACAACCAAAATTCTAACAACCAGAATAAAAATAACCAAAACAAGAACAACAACCAGAATTCTAACAGCAACAATAACAACAGCCAAAACAACAACAGCAATAAGAATAATAGTAACAGAAGTAACTATTAATAACAAAATCCCGATGTTCAAAAGAACATCGGGGTGATTTATTTTATGGCATACTGTAAGGAAAATATAAATTTTCTAAATTTTCGGTTTTTTCACTGAAATACATAGCAGTAAAACTACCGCTAGTTTGTTTGTAATCTTCTGCCAATTCTAAATAATCATCACAAGGGGTTAAAGAAAAGTTATCAGCCTCATTTGTGGCGGTAAATTGTTTAAAACCCAATTTTTCATAAAAAGCGGTTACTTTACTGTCTACAGGCCGCAAAATCAAAACCGCATCACTTTTGGTTTTGATTTTTTCTAAAAGTTTTGTAGCAAAACCTTTGTTTCGGTAATTTTCGTCGGTTGCAACCGCGAAAATATACAACGCCTTTTTGTCCTCTACTTTGCACGGTAAAGCAAAGCACATTGATACTATCCTTCCGTCTTCCTCCAAGTATTCGCAATACTTAAAACAAGTATCAAATAATTTATCTTCAAAAGTGTTGTCCGCTTCACCAAAGTTTTTATGATAAATACTTTTGCACACCTGCTTTTTTGGTACACAAAGATATTTTTTCAGTAAAATTTCGGGCTTGTAGGAAAGTTTCGCTTTTCTAAGACCTTCTAACCCCATATCGTCTTCGCGGTTGATATACTTATATTCACTTAAAGTTTTAACAAACTCGTTGTTTACAACCGTGTACGCGGCCGCGTAATCACGCAAAGCCTTTTCTATATGAACATCAAAAACCTCATCATTTATAGGTGAGCCCAATGTAAAGGCTACAATCCTTTCATCAACATAAATTGCTCCGCCTTTTACATTTAAAGCATCCATATTTTGCAAAACGGCTTTAATACCCTCATGTTCGCACTGCATATATTTATCATACCTGTCGGCATTTTGCTTATACCAAAGCTCTGCACATTCCAAAACATCACCTATATTTTCGGCAGTTATGGTGCGGTACTGCCAATCATATTGTTTAGAGAATGCAGAAATATGATTGCGTTTGCTGTGATATTTCTTTCCGCTTAAATTAGCCAAATCACTTTGTAGATAAATATAATCAAATGCGTCACGGTGTTCCGATAACTGATAATTTTCACAAATATACGGCTCTATTTCGGCAAAGCGTTCACCCTGTTGTATCCAAAGTACAGGATCGTCGCCGCCGCAGTATTCGCGAAGCAAGCCAATGCCTTTTTTAATATCTTGCCCAAAAGGCAGACGAAAATTTTGCCTGCCGTCTTTGCCCGATTTTATAAAAAGCATACCGTCTTTTTCAGCATACATATTACCGTAAACACTCTGCCAAACAAACATATTCACAAAACTTGTTTCGCAAGAAAAAACGCCCTTCATATTCGTATACTTTTTAATTTTTTCAATATCTGTAATTTCAAAATTTTTAAATTCTAACATATATTTTACCTTAATAAAGCGTGCTTTTAAGCACGCTTTATCTATTAATTAGTTGTTGCCTCAGGCGCAGTAGCCTGTGCTTGTGAAGAAGTATCCGACGCAGTTGAATCCTCAGCCGGAGTTTCAGTCGGCATCTCGTCAGTAGTCGGCTCCTCTAAAAGTACGCCTTGGTGGGCATTACAAGCGCTTGGCACAAACGCTTCCTTGTACCAACCTATATCTTTTGAAGGACAAGTATCATTAGCAAGAAGTCCCGTTTCGGTGCAGTAATATCTCTTTACTGCGTAGTTACTCACTTCAAATTCGCGTGCTTTTAAACCGCCATGAATTTTAGACATAACCTGTGCCCAAAGAGTTCTTGCTACAGTAAGGTTTGCAGAAGGCATTTTTTGCATTGTTTCATATCCGCACCAAGAAGATGCAACATAGTAAGGCGAACCGCCGACAAACCATTTATCGTTATTTTCACTCGAAGTACCTGTTTTGCCAAACAATTTCATATTACTTACTGCCGATGCTACAGCAGTACCTGTACCGTTAGGACCGTAAATAACCTTTTGAAGCATTTTATTCATAACAGTAGCAGTATCTTCGCTAAATGCCAATATAGGCTGAGTATTTTGCTCTAAAACAATATTACCCTTTTGGTCGGTAACCTTTGTATAGAAAGTAGGCTCATAATAAAGTCCGCCGTTACCGAATACCGCAAAAGCCGCAGCCGATTCTAATGTGGTAAGTCCGCCGTTTGTACCGCCGAGTCCTAACGGAGCCAAATCAATATCACTTTTAGTTAAGTTTTTAATACCGAGATTCTGTGTAAGAATATCATACGAATTTTGGGGGCCAAGTTTATTTATAAGTGCAACCGGAATGGTATTGATTGAACGTTCCAAAGCTTTTTGAGCCGTCATATTACCCAAATAACCGCCGCCTGCGTTTTTAGGCGTCCAATCCTTGTAGGTTGTTTTAGTATCATTTAAAATACTTGAATAGTTTATAATCCCTTTTTCAATAGCAGGAGCATAAACCGCAATAGGTTTCATTGTAGAGCCTGGCTGGCGAACGGCATCGGTAGCACAGTTGAATCCGCGGTTTCTGGTCTTTTCACCAATTCCGCCCGCAACTGCTTTAACATGACCTTCATAGTCCATAACCGTCATAGCACCCCAAAGTGGGTCGCCCTTACTGCTTTCTTTCACCTTTGAAGCAATTTCCAAATAAGCTTTATCTACAGTTTCTTGAATATCTGTATCAACAGTAGCGTAAATCTTATATCCGCCGGTATAGAAAAGTTGTTCTGCTTTTTCCTTGTCATAACCGTATTCTTCTATTAAGTCTTCAACTACCTGACCTATAAGACCGTCAATAAAGTAAGAATTGATTTCATCCTGTTTAACGGTTTCTTTATTTACTTCAATCTTAATTTCGGTGTTCTTTGCCTCTTCATACTCTTCCTTAGTAATATAACCTTGGTCAAGCATTTGATACAATACGTCTTTACGGCGTGATTCATTATTTTCGGGGTTGGTATCAGGCGCATAGTAAGACGGCGCCTTGGTTATTGCCGCAAGACATGCGCTTTCAGCCAATGTCAGTTCATGGACATTTTTCGAAAAATAATAGTTTGCCGCTACTTCTACACCGTAAGTACCGTGTCCCATAGGAATAGTATTAAGATAACATTCTAATATTACGTCTTTAGAATATTTAGTTTCCAAATATCTGGCACGCATTATTTCACGAACTTTACGGCTGGCTTTCTGGTCACGGTCATCAGTAAGGTTTTTAACCAACTGCTGTGTAATAGTAGAGCCGCCGAATTTAGACTTCATCGGAAAAAATTCATTTATAAATGCCGCAAAAGTACGTTTCCAGTCAACACCGTAGTGTGACTCAAAGCGCTTATCTTCAATGGCAATAAAGGCGTGTGCCAAGTCAGCAGGTATTCCTTTATAGTTTTCGTCGCCTTCTTGGATAGCGTCCTCATCATAATCAACCCAAATACGATTGTATTCTCCGTGAAGACGTTTATATTCTTCCCAATTACCCTTTTTATTTTCAACATAAACACTGGTGGTAAAGTTTAATTTAAGGTCATTAAGGTCTTGTTCAACAGTACCGTCGACCATAGTAAAAGCGTAAACCAAGAATGATGCCACAACTATACTGCAGGTAATAAGTCCTACCAAAAAGCAGGTTAAAACTATCTGCAAAATCTTTTGTTTGCGATTCTTCTCTTTTTTAGGCGGTTGTTGTTCCTCTTCTATTTTGGTGGAAAAACTGTTTAAATCAAAACTTGATTCACCGTCATTTACAATATTATTAGAATTATCGTAACTGAATAAATCTTTATCTTCCATAATATTCTCCAATTCTAACGCAATGGCTTAAGTTTATATTAGTATTTGCATTGTAACACAAAAATTATAAAAAATCAACTTTTGCTCTTTTAAAATCAAAAGCCGACAGGTTACAATTATGTAATCCCATCGACTTTAATATAATTTTTAGTCTTTGCTGAAATCCTCTAATATAAGACCTTCGTTCTTTTCAAGCGCCCAGTTAATATTCCATTCGCTTGTGAAAATCAAGATATTATTTCCCTTAAAGTCCTGAACCCACTTTGTATCTGAAGTGAGGTTCAGTTTTTTAATATCAATATCCTTATTCTTCACCCAACGAATATATGAATACGGCAAATCGTTTCTTAAAACATCAACACCGTATTCATTTTTAAGGCGGTGTTCAAGCACTTCAAACTGAAGCACACCCACAACGCCCACAATAACGCGTTCCATACCTGTATTAGGTTCGTGGAAAATTTGTATTGCACCCTCTTGGGCAATTTGTTCCACACCCTTTACAAACTGTTTACGCTTAAGGGAGTCCTTTTGCTCTATCATTGAAAAATGCTCAGGCGCAAAGGTTGGTATACCCTCAAACTGCACCTTGTTTTTAGCCGAACATACCGTATCCCCTATTGAAAAAATACCTGGGTCAAATACGCCGATAATATCACCTGCGTAAGCCTCGTTAATAATCTGGCGCTCTTCTGCCATCATTTGTTGCGGTTGGGAAAGTCTTACACTCTTGCCCGACTGAACGTGAAAATAATCGGCACCGCGCTCGAATTTACCCGAACAAATGCGGAAAAATGTAATTCTGTCACGATGGTTTTTATTCATATTTGCCTGAATTTTAAAAGCAAAAGCAGAAAAGTTTTCATCAAACGGGGATACAAGACTGTCGCCCGATTTTCTCGGCAAAGGCGAAGTGGTCATTTTAAGGAAGTTTTCAAGGAAAACTTCTATACCGAAATTCATTAAAGCCGAACCAAAGAATACAGGGGTAAGTTCACCCTTTTGTACCATTTCCAAATCGAATTCGTAGCTCGCGCCGTCCAAAAGTTCAATTTGGTCAACAAGTTCTGCGCGCTGGTATTCGCCTATAAGTTCATCCATTTTTTCGATATCGGTTATATCGCAAGGGGTAGGTTTAATCTTTTCTCTACCCTTGTGCATATCACTGAAAGACAGAATTTCTCTTTTGTCTCTGTCAAAAACGCCCTTAAAACCTACACCGCAGCCAATCGGCCAGTTTACAGGATAAGTACCTATACCGAACTCTTTTTCAAGTTGGTCCAAAAGTTCAAACGGGTCGCGCGCCTCACGGTCAAGTTTATTTATAAAAGTAAAAATCGGTATATGACGCATTGCGCAAACCTTAAAAAGTTTTCTTGTCTGCGCTTCTATACCCTTTGCGGCATCTATTACCATTACAACGCTGTCCGCCGCCATTAAAGTACGGTAGGTATCTTCCGAAAAGTCCTGATGCCCTGGGGTATCAAGAATATTAATGCAATAACCGTCATACTCAAACTGCATTACCGACGATGTTATCGAAATACCGCGTTGTTTTTCAAGTTCCATCCAGTCACTTACCGCGTGTTTTGAGTTGGCTTTACCTTTAACCGAGCCCGCAGTCTGAATTGCGCCGCCATAAAGCAAAAACTTTTCTGTTAAGGTGGTTTTACCTGCGTCAGGGTGGGAAATTATCGCAAAAGTCCTGCGTCTTCCCACTTCATGTTCTAATTCAGTCACAAAAATTCTCCTTAAAATTACTAACTAAAATATATTACCATAATTATGTTATTTTATCAAGAAAAATCATTTTTGAGCCTCGGTTTTCTTGACAAAAATGTTTTATTAATATAAAATGTTAGTGTATTTATTTTAGGAGGTCCTTTTATGTCAATTTTAGTTACCGGCGGCGCAGGATACATAGGAAGCCATACCTGTATTGAAATGCAAAATGCAGGATATGATATTATTGTTGTTGATAATCTCGATAACAGCAGTAAAGAATCTTTAGCCCGTGTAGAAAAAATCACAGGAAAATCTATCAAATTTTATGAAGAAGATGTAAGAAGCAAGGAAACTCTTCGCAAAATTTTTAAGGAAAACAATATTGAAGCTGTAATCCACTTTGCAGGTCTTAAGGCGGTTGGCGAATCGGTAAGAGAGCCGATTATGTATTACGATAACAACCTTATAAGCACCCTCGTTTTACTCGAAGTTATGAACGAATTCGGTGTTAAGAAGATTGTTTTCTCATCTTCTGCAACAGTTTACGGCGTTGCGACCGAAATGCCTTTGGTTGAAGGTATGCCTTTAGGCGCTATTAACCCCTACGGCAGAACCAAATATTTTATTGAAGAAATGCTACGTGACCTTTACATTGCTGATAATGACTGGTGCATCGCGCTTCTTCGTTACTTTAAGCCAATCGGCGCACACAAAAGCGGACTTATTGGCGAAGACCCAAAAGGTATTCCCAATAACTTAATGCCTTACATTTCACAGGTTGCGGTAGGAAAACTCGAAAAACTGCACGTTTTCGGTAATGACTATAAAACAGTTGACGGTACGGGTGTGCGTGACTATATCCACGTTGTTGACTTGGCAAACGGTCACGTTAAAGCGGTTGACTGGGCGCTTAAAAATAAAGGCTGTGAAGCATTTAACTTAGGTACAGGCAACGGCACAAGCGTTTTGCAGTTGCGTGACGCTTTTGTAAAGGCAAGCGGTATAGATGTGCCTTATGTGATAGATCCTCGCCGTCCGGGTGACCCTGACGAAGTTTACGCTAATGCCGAAAAAGCAAAAACCGTACTCGGCTGGACTGCAAAATTCGGTATTGACGAAATGTGTGAAGACACATGGCGCTGGCAATCGAATAACCCTAACGGATATGATAACTAAGCCTTAAAGAATTAGTTATCAGTGAAGAGTGAATACAGAAAAGATAAAAGAAATGGTGTCGGCACCGCCGACAATTATATATGCCGCCATAGCGGCACCTTTTCTCTTCACTCTTCTCTTTTATCTCTTATCTGTTTAGCCGTGCTAAACATTGTATTTCCGCCTGTGGCGCAGCTGGATAACGCAGCAGATTCCGATTCTGAAGAACGGAGGTTCGAATCCTCTCAGGCGGGCCAATAAATGAAATCCTGTCGACAATAATCGACAGGATTTTCAATAAATAACGAATAATTGATTTAACCTAAAATTTCTGCTATAATATCTCAAAAGAGGCGATAGTATGAATAAAATCGAATTGCATATACACACTTCCGAGGGGGATTTATATGCCCACGACAGCGGTGCAGAAATTGCTAAAATGTATTTTGAAGAAGGATATCAGTGTTTAGTAATTACTAACCATTATTTTTCTGCTTTTTTCAATTGGTTCAAAGACGAGCTTGAGGGCGCGGACCACCAAAAAATTATTGACAGATATTTTAAAGGCTATTATGCCGCGCGTAACGAGGGCGAAAAATTAGGTATTACGGTGCTTCCCGGCGCGGAAGTAAGGCTTAAAAATTCCGTAAACGATTATTTAATATACGGCCTTGAAGAAAAAGATTTTTATGATTTACCATTGTTAAACGAATTTAAAAATATTGACGAGCTTGTTAATGCACTGCCAAAGGATACCTGCGTTGTACAGGCACACCCTTTTAGGAATAAAATGACGATATGTGACCCCGAAAAACTTTTTGGTTTTGAAGTTTTTAATTACCCAACCGAGCCTTTTAGAAATGAAATGGCAAAGATGTTTGCGCTCCATTACGGCAAACCTATGACTTCGGGTTCGGACTTTCACGGTAGCGGACATTTAGCCAAAGGCGGAATTATAGCAAACAAAAAGGTATTAACCCCGAAGGATTTAATCGAAGTATTAAGAAGCGGTGAATATAGCTTAATAGAAACCAAACGAGATTGGAAACCTAAAACTTAATTTTAATATTAAAGCAAAATCCCCCAAAACTACTTTGGGGGATTTTTTGCTTAACTGCAATTTTTACTTTTCACCAAATCACAAGCACAAACAGCAAGAAAATACCATTATAATGCAAATATAATTATAGCAAAGCATAAATTTTATATTATTATAATAATATAATTAAAATTCTATCCTTTGGGGTGTTGTAAGATGAAAAATTACTATGGCGTAAACATAAGCGAACAACGACAAAAGCTTTTAAAAAGCGAAATATGTAAACCGTTTCTTGATGACATTATTGCAAATGCAGATGCTGCGTTAGAAGCAGAATATACTGTTGACACATACAGCAAATATACAATTTACCACCGCACAGGTCACAGAACCGACGGTGAATACAATGCCCGCCGCAGAAACTGTACCGCTTTGGCTATTGCCTATTGGCTTACCGAAGACGAAAAATACTTAAATGCACTTGTAGATGTAATTTATGTTATATGCAGTGAATTTTCGTGGTGCTTACCTGCCCACAGCCATATAGACGAAGGCAACAGTATTGACCTTGTAATACATATGATTGACCTGTGTCAATCCGAAACGGCAAAAACCTTAACTGATGTTATTATTTTGCTTGGCGATAAACTTCCATCCTACGCTACCGAAAGAATTGAATATGAAATACGCCGCAGAATTTTTGAAGCCTTTAAAAAATATCCATACTTCCACGCCTCCGAAGGTCAGCTTAACAACTGGTCTACAGTATGTATGGGTAGCTGTGCAGTTGCACTCTTACACCTTGGGACAGATGAGGAGATAAGCGAATTACTTCCCCGACTTATTAAAGGGCTTGACAGATATTTGCAAGGTCTCCCCACCGACGGCTGCTGCCAAGAGGGTGCGGGCTATTGGAACTACGGTTTCGGTTATTACTCCTGCTTTGCAAAAATACTTTATGAATATTCTGGCGGTGAAATAAACTATCTTAAAGAAGAAAAGGTTAAAAAGCTTGCTTTGTTCCCGCAAAAAGTAAGACTAAACGAAAATTTGACCGTTTCCTTTGCCGATGCGAACCCATACTTTAGTTTTAATGCAGGACTTTTCTCTTTCCTTAAAAGGAATTATGACGGTGTTTTACTTCCCGATTTAAAACATGCAGTTAAAACTATGAATATACACTCTCTTTTATGGATGGATCCAGAGTATAAGGCAGATGCCCCTTCAAACGAAACCTACTATCTTGACGATTCACAGTGGTACATAAACAAAAAGAAAACATTCAGTTTTGCAGCAAAAGGCGGCCACAATTACGAACCGCATAACCATAACGACTTAGGTAGCTTTATGATTGCCGTAGGCGATGATATTCCATTAGCTGACCTAGGCGCACCCGAATACATAAAATACAAGGAATATGACGACAGAATGGTTAACCTTAACTTCTCGTCAAAAGGCCACAGTGTTCCGATTATTAACGGGCAGTATCAATGTTTAGGTAAGGAATACAAGTCCCAAGTTATTACGGCAAGTGAAAATGTATTCTCACTCGATTTACAGGGCGCTTATGAAAGCGGACTTGTAAACAGATACAACAGAACATTTACTGTAAATGACGATAGTGTTTTAATTAATGACACATTTGAATATTCCGAGAAAACAGAAAGTATAACAGAACGCTTTGTCACCTGGACAGAACCGAAAATTACAGACGGTGAAATTGACCTTAGTACTGCTAAAATACTATTTGATAAAAACCTATATTCAGTAAACATTTCGGTTGATTATTATAATCAAAATCAAAATCTTCCGAATGCAGGCGAGCTTATTAAGGTTTATCTTATAGACTTTACTGCAAAAAAAGATAACGAAACCAAGTTCAACTTTAAAATTGAAATATAAGGAGTAGAAAAATGAGAGATTATTACGGTATTGACTTTAAAACCAAAAAGGAAGAAATACTGTCTTGCAAGGATTACAAGCCATTAATTGACCAGATAATGAACCGTGCGAACAAGGCGCTTGAAGCACAGTATAATATCGACAAAATAAGCAAATATATGGAATATTACACCACAGGGCACAGAAGAGATGAAGAATACTTTGAACGCCGTAATAATGCTATGGCTTTGG
>JAZSDM010000057.1:0-30088 GCA_045531145.1 Acutalibacteraceae bacterium
CTTGCCTGATACTTTTCCCGTTTTAACCGAAACTGATTTTAATGAAATCGCCAAACTCGATTATGTAGGCAGAGCAAAATATATACTTAAAAACTTCCTTAACGATTTTAGTGAGGAAGAAGTAGAATATTGCGTTAAAGGCGCATATACAGGTAGTTTTGATAACGAACAACCTGCCCCCATTTCACTTATAGGCAAAAATGCAAATATACTTGAATTGTGGCACGGTCCTACCTGCGCGTTTAAGGATTTAGCACTTCAACTTTTGCCTTATTTGCTTACTACTTCGGCAAAGAAGGTATCAAACGGCAAAAAAATTGTTATTTTGGTTGCCACTTCGGGCGATACCGGCAAAGCCGCACTTGAAGGTTTTTGCGATGTTGAGGATACCGAAATTATGGTATTCTACCCAAGCGACGGCGTAAGCCCAATGCAAAAACTTCAAATGGATTCCCAAAAGGGTGAGAATGTTCATGTCTGCGCTATTAAAGGTAACTTTGACGATGCCCAAACAGGTGTTAAAAAGATTTTTACCGATAATTCGGTTAAAGAAAAATTACTGGAAAATAATATGCAGTTTTCTTCGGCAAACTCTATTAACTGGGGAAGACTAGCACCCCAAATTGTTTACTACATTTCGGCTTACTGTGATATGTTAAGCCGTGAGGACGGTTACTTGAAAGACGGCTTTAACATTGTAGTTCCAACAGGTAACTTTGGTAATATTTTAGCGGCTTATTATGCTAAAAAAATGGGTGTTCCGGTAAATAAACTTATCTGCGCTTCAAATGCTAATAATGTACTTACCGATTTTATAAACACAGGTAAATACGACCGTAACCGCAGTTTCTTTACAACAATTTCTCCGTCAATGGATATTTTGATTTCAAGCAATCTTGAAAGAATGCTCTACGAACTGTCGGGTAATGACGATAAAGCGGTTGCAAAAATGCAAAATGATTTATCTGCAAGCGGAACATTTACCGTAAGTAGTGACATTAAAAATAAAATGGGTGAACTTTTCTGGGGCGGTTGCTGTGATGACAGCGAGACACTTAAAACCATTAAAGATTTGTTCGAAAAATACGGTTATCTTTGCGATACCCACACTGCAGTTGCTATGAACGTGTACGAGCAGTACAAAGCGGCAACAGGGGACGACAGACCGACTGTTATTGCTTCTACCGCATCACCTTACAAGTTTGCAAACAGTGTGCTTTCGGCTGTGTCGGACAAAAAGGCTGACACCGAATTTGACACCGTGCGCCTGCTTTCAGAAGTTACTTCTACCGAAATACCCGAACCTATTAAGGCGCTTGAAAACGCAACCGTAAGGTTTAAAGAGGTTTGCGAAAAAGAGGATATGCTCCAAGCAGTTTATTCTGCATTAAATATTTAAATAAAATGGGAGGGCACAGAGGCCCACCCCTACTTGATTTTAAGAAGACTATTACTTTGCTTTAAATGTGTCGCAACAGGTGTCTTCTGCGCGTGTTGCAGAACCGTTACCAACCTGAATTTGACCTGCGCTGCAGGTATTGTTAGCGGCATGGTAAGCACAGTTTTTCACATTGCAAGAAATACAGTAATTAGTTTCGCATCTAGCATCTGACAAATTAATCAAGTCCTTTCTGACCGTCAAGGTCAAGTTTATTTTATGCGAAAAACTTAAAATTATGTAAAGGGGGAACAATATGAGTATTTTTACAATTTCGGATTTGCATTTATCATTCGGTTCGGACAAGCCGATGAATATTTTTCGCGGTTGGGATAATCATACCGAAAGGCTAATGGCTAATTGGAACCGTCTTGTAAAACCGCAAGATACTGTTGTTCTTCCGGGTGATTTATCTTGGGCGCTTAAACTCGAAGAAACAAAGAGCGATTTCCAGTTTCTAAAAAAACTTAACGGCAAAAAAATTATTTTAAAGGGTAACCACGATTTGTGGTGGAGCACCGTAAAAAAACTTAAAGACTTTTTTGCAGAGAACGAAATTTCGGATGTTGAAATTTTATTTAACAACACTATTGTTGCCGAAAATTACGCAATAGCAGGAACGCGCGGCTGGTTTTATGACGATAAGGCGGATAAAAAAATAATCGCACGAGAAGTAGGAAGACTTGAGAAATCTTTAGCCGAAGCGAAAAAAACAGGACTTCCTATTTTGGTGTTTTTACATTATCCTCCTGTTTATGGTAATCAAGTTTGCGAAGAGATTTTTGATGTTTTAAAAAAGCATAATGTTAAAACGGTTTACCACGGACACATTCACGGCGCAGGGTTTAATAATGCTGTGAAAGAATATAATGGGGTGGAATTTAAGTTAATTTCCTGTGATTGTATTGACTTTACGCCCTTTTTTATAGTATAAATCAACAAATTTAAACTTTTTTAAAAAATATGTGGAAAAAATTGTAACACTATGTTATAATACTACGAGATATAAAATTTGCATTATTTATGCGGAGGTATAAAAATGAGTTTAAAGGCAACAAAACAACTTAGCACCAATAGATACGAACTTGAAATTACTATTGACGCTGAAACTTTCGGTGAAGGCATTAGAAAGGCTTATAACCAACAAAAAAATAAAATTACCGTTCCCGGTTTCAGAAAGGGTAAAGCACCTTATGCTATGGTAATGAAAATGTACGGCGAGGAAGCATTTTTTGAAGATGCTTTAAACATCCTCTATCCCGAAACCGTTGATGCGGCTATTAAGGAATCCGGTCTTAACGTAATTAACGATAAGATGGATTTTGATATGGTTTCAATCTCTAAAGAAGAGGGCGTAGATTTTAAGGTAGCAGTTACCACCTATCCCGTAATTGAAATCGGCAAATATAAAGGTTTAAAGGCTGAAAAGGTTATCGCAAAAGTTGAGGACAGCGAAATTGACGCTCAGGTTAAATCTATGGCAGACCGTAACGCACGTATGGTTACTGTAGAAGACCGCGCAGCTGCAAACGGTGATACTGTTGTTATCGACTTTGAAGGTTTTGTTGACGGTGAAGCATTTGACGGCGGCAAGTCCGAAGGTTATTCTTTGGAACTCGGCTCAGGTCAGTTCATCCCCGGTTTTGAAGACCAAATCGTTGGCAAAAACACAGGCGACGAATTTGATATAGTTGTAACCTTCCCCGAAGAGTACGGCGCAGAAAACCTTGCAGGCAAGGAAGCAACCTTTAAAATTAAACTTCACGAAATCAAGTTCCGCGAACTTCCCGAAATTGATGACGAATTCGCAAAAGACGTAAGCGAATTTGATACTTTGGATGCTTTAAAGGCAGACCTTAAAGCAAAGGCTTTGGAACAAAAAGCAAAATTTAACGAAGAAGAAACCGAAAATGAATTGGTTGCACAGATTGTTGACAGCATTAAGGGTGAAATCCCCGAAGCAATGTTTGAAAACCGTTTGGATCAAAGCGTTGAAGAATTTGCATACCGTTTACAAATGCAAGGCTTAGACCTTCAGACATATCTTAAGTATTCAAATACTTCTATGGAAGATTTCAGAAAGACCTTCCGTCCCCAAGCTGAAAGTCAGGTTAAGTTCCGTTTAGCGCTTGAAAAGATTGTTGAACTTGAAAAAATCGAAGCTACCGAAGAAGAACTCAATGCTCGTTTCGAAGAAATGGCTAAACAGTACGGTATGGAAGTAGAAGCAGTTAAGAACGCAATCCCCAGTGAAGAATTAGCAAAAGACGTTGCAGTTGGTAAAGCAATTGACTTTATTAAGGAAAATGCTGAAATTACCGAAGTTGAAAAGAAGACTGAAAAGAAAGCTCCTGCTAAGAAGAGCACAACTAAGAAGTCTGCTGAAGGCGAGAAGAAGACAACCTCTACCGCTAAGAAAACAACTTCAACTGCAAAGAAGACTACAACCACCAAAAAGACCACAACTAAAAAAGATGCTGAATAATTGATTATAAATTTTTATATCAGTTCATAATATTTACGGTATATGGGTGCCGGCACATTACGGTGCCGGCGCTTTTTGTTTTAGATATTTTTCCTTTAAAGCCTCCCTTGTCTAAAGGGAGGGGGACCAACCGAGAGGTTGGTGGAGGGATTTTATCAATTAAACGCAATATTTTATCAAAGGAGATTTAATTATGAGTTTAGTACCTTATGTTTTAGAACAAACAAGCCGCGGCGAGCGTTCTTATGATATTTTTTCCAGATTGCTCAACGACCGCATTATTATGCTTAACGACGAAGTAAACAACACAACCGCAAGCATTGTTATTGCCCAAATGCTTTATCTTGAAGGTCAGGACCCCGATAAAGACATTAATTTTTACATTAACAGCCCCGGCGGTTCGGTAAGCGCAGGTATGGCTATTTACGATACTATGCAGTACATTAAGTGTGACGTAAGCACCATTTGTATGGGTATGGCTGCAAGTATGGGCGCTTTCCTCTTGTCTTCGGGTGCTAAGGGTAAAAGACTTGCTCTTCCCAACAGTGAAATTATGATTCATCAGCCTTTGGGCGGCACTAAAGGTCAGGCAACCGAAATTTTAATCCACGCAAAACACATTGAAAGAACAAGGGAAAACCTTAATAAAATTCTGGCAGAAAATACAGGTAAATCTTTAGAAGAAATTGCAAAAGATACCGAACGCGATAACTTTATGACTGCTAAAGAAGCGTGCGATTACGGACTTATTGATAAAGTAATTACAAAGAGGTAATATAATGCCTAACAAAAACGATATGGAAATTTGCTGTTCTTTTTGCGGCAAATCTCAGGACGAGGTAACCCGTCTTGTAGAAGGACCGGGTGTGTATATTTGCGATACTTGTATCCAGTTTTGCAGTTCGCTTTTGTTTGATGACGAAACTGCCGCTAAATCGCGCGCCAAAAAGAAAGCAAAGGAAGAATTTATACTTCCCAAACCGCAGGAAATCAAAGAAAAACTTGACCAATATGTTATCGGTCAGGATGAGGCTAAGAAAACCCTGTCGGTTGCGGTTTATAATCATTACAAACGCATATTTAAGAAGACCGACGATGATGTTGAACTCGGAAAAAGCAATGTGCTGATGCTCGGCCCTACTGGTGTCGGTAAAACCCTTTTAGCTCAGACTTTGGCTAAAACTCTTGATGTGCCGATTGCGATAACTGACGCTACCACCTTGACTGAGGCGGGTTATGTTGGTGAAGACGTTGAAAATATTTTACTTCGTCTTATCCAGGCGGCAGATTATGACATTGAAAAGGCACAACGCGGTATTATATATGTTGACGAGATTGACAAAATCGCAAGAAAGTCAGAAAACGCATCAATTACCCGTGATGTAAGCGGTGAGGGTGTGCAACAGGCACTTCTTAAAATATTGGAGGGTACTGTTTCCAACGTTCCGCCTCAGGGTGGCAGAAAACATCCCCAACAGGAATTCATACAGATTGATACCACCAATATTCTGTTTATTTGCGCAGGCGCGTTTGACGGAATTGAAAAGGTTATCGAACGCAGAATCGGCGGCAGCAGTTTAGGGTTCGGTGCAGATGTTAAATCCCCCAAAAGCAAAGAGGCAGAGGCGCTTGGTATGGCTGCAACCCATCAGGATTTGGTTAAATTCGGTATTATTCCCGAACTCGTAGGACGAATGCCTGTAATTACCGCTTTAAAGGGTATGGATAAAGAAACCCTTGTGCGAATAATGGTAGAACCTAAAAATTCTATTATAAGGCAGTATGAGGTGCTCTTTAAAATGGACGGCGTTGAACTTAAGTTTGAAAAGGCGGCTTTGGAAAAAATCGCCGAACTTACAATCGAACGTAAAACAGGTGCGCGCGGTCTTCGTTCAATTATTGAGGGTGTTTTGCAACCTCTTATGTTTGAAACCCCGTCCGACAGTCAGATTAAAAAAATTATCATAACCGCAAAAACCGTAGAAAACGGAAAAGCGGAAATAATTCGGAATGCGTAATTCGGAATTCGTAATTAAAAACCGACCTTTTTTAAAAGGTCGGTTTTGCTATTATTTATATTGAATTATATTACCCTCCCCTACAATATATGTTAATATACCTTGATTTTTTGATTAAATAGTGGTAAACTAAATTTGCCAAGCAATTTAACATTTAGAATTTACACGGGAGTGTATTTTTATTTTGGTAAAAATGCACCCTCTTATTCTTGTATTCTCGTGTAGATTCTTGAAATTGCTTGGCGGCAAAGAGGTCTTGCATTTTTCGGTGCGTGACTTCGGTTGCGCACTTTTTTGATTTTTGGGGTATTAATATGGCAGAAACAATAGATCAAAGAATAAGAAAGTTAAGGAAAAAGTTGAATTTAACTCAGGAATATGTTGCGAAACAGATTGGAGAAAAAACAAGTACATATTCCCAAATGGAAAGAAAAGGTAATATTACTTGTGAAATGCTTATTAAACTAACTGATATTCTTGATACTGACGCATTAACAATTTTATACGGAGAAAAGGATAACAAACAATCACAAACTACTCTTTCAAATCTCGAAGAAATAATAGCCGAGCCTATTGATACATATGAAATACAACCGCTCGTTACACAAAATATTTACGAAAAAATTGCAGTAATTGCTATTCGGGCTTTCCCACACAAAAGAAAACAAGAAATATACGAATATATTATCGACCAACTTAAATGTCTTTAAAGTTATAAAAGCACCCGAAAGGGTGCTTTTTTGGTGTTTTCGAATCTATATATACATTATATATAACGGTGCAACACAATATATTGTAATGGCGAAAAATTAGTAAAATTTTTTTAAAAAAATGCTTGCATTTCACCTTGAAATGTGGTATTATCCATAGGTACGCTGTGAAAATGCGGCGTAAAACATGCGTTGATGCAGGAGGTGGCCCGACTTGATCGGGGAAATTTCTGCGGAGTATGTCCGATTTTAAACCGGGCGAAAGAATTAGGAGTACATATAGGAAACTTGCGAGCCTTATGTACAACGGCAAAGCGATTTGCCGTCCGGAATTGACTGTGACCCCAGCAATCCGGTTTTATATTGTGCAGTGAAGAAAAACACGGCACGGTGTAAGTTTTGCCCGCCAACTATTAAAGGAGGCGAATTTCACATGGCAGTGAAAGAAAAAATTCGAATTCGAATCAAAGGTTACGACCACGCGCTTGTAGACCAGTCTGCAGAAAAAATTGTAGAAACCGCTAAACGTACAGGTGCAAGGGTATCAGGTCCCGTGCCGCTACCCACCGAAAAAGAAGTTGTAACAATCCTTCGTGCTGTACACAAATATAAAGACAGCCGCGAACAGTTCGAAATGAGAACACACAAAAGGCTTATAGACATTATCAGACCTTCCAACAAAACTGTTGAATCTTTGACAAGTCTTGAGCTTCCCGCCGGTGTAGAAATCGAAATCAAGCTTTAATATATATTAAGTTGTTCGGTTTTGCACTTACGGTCATGTTGGGAAACCCCAACCAATAACCAAAGGAGGAAAAAACAATGCAAAAAGGAATCGTTGGCAAGAAGTTAGGTATGACTCAACTTTTTGACGCAAACGGAAACGTTGTTCCGGTTACTGTTATTGAAGCAGGCCCCTGTGTTATTTCACAGAAGAAAACAATCGAGAACGACGGTTACGAAGCTGTTCAAATCGGCTATGGCGATTTGAAAGCTAACAAAGTAAACAAGCCCATGAAAGGTCACTTCGCAAAAGGCGATGTTGCTCCGAAGAAAGTTCTTCGTGAGTTCCGTTTTGATGACGTAAGCGGCATGAACGTTGGCGACATCATCAAGGCTGACATCTTCGCTGAAGGTGACACAGTAGACGTAAGAGGTACTTCTAAAGGTAAAGGCTACGCAGGCGTAGTTAAGCGCTGGAACTTCGGCCGCCTTAAAGAATCTCACGGTACAGGCCCTGTACACCGTCATGGCGGCTCTTTGGGTGTTATCGACCCCGCAAGAGTATTCAAGGGCAAGAAAATGGCAGGACATCTCGGTAATGAACGTGTAACCGTTCAGAACTTGAGTGTAGTTAAGGTTGACGCAGAAAAGAATATCATCGCTGTTAAGGGTGCCGTTCCCGGTCCTAAAGGCGGAATCGTAGTTCTTTTTGACAGCGTTAAAGCTTAAGGGAAGGAGAGTATCATATTATGCCTAATGTAGCAGTACTAAATATGGCTGGCGAAAAAGTTGGTAAAATCACTTTGAGCGACGCTATATTCGGAATTGAACCCAACGCAGTTGTAATGCACGCTGCAGTTGTAAACTACCTTGCAAATCAAAGACAAGGCACACAGTCCACTCTCACCCGTACAGAAGTTTCCGGTGGTGGCAGAAAGCCTTGGAGACAAAAGGGAACCGGTCACGCAAGACAAGGTTCAACCAGAGCTCCCCAATGGAGACACGGTGGCGTTGTTCACGCACCAAAGCCGAGAGATTATTCTTACTCTCTCAACAAAAAGGTTAAGAGACTAGCACTTAAGTCTGCTTTGTCTGATAAAGTTATAGGCGGCA
Organism: Acutalibacteraceae bacterium; assembly: GCA_045531145.1. Lineage (GTDB taxonomy): Bacteria > Bacillota > Clostridia > Oscillospirales > Acutalibacteraceae > UBA737. The sequence continues at coordinate 8,488 of JAZSDM010000057.1, forward strand.
ATCTCATCGTTTTGGATGAATTAAAGCTCGACACTTACAAGACCAAAGTTGTTGCTGATTGCTTAAACGCTATCGGCGCTGCTAAGAAAACCTTGATTGTTCTTGAGAACAACGACGCTTTCGCAGTAAAGAGCATCGCAAATATCAAGGGTGCTAAGTCTGCACAAATCAACACAATCAACACTTATGACGTTATCAATGCTGATACTTTGGTAATCGTTAAGGGTGCAGTAGCAAAACTTGAGGAGGTATACGCATAATGAAAATCGCACAGGATATCATTATTGCTCCGGTTATTACCGAAAAGAGCATGTCAGGCATTGCTGACAAGAAATACACCTTCAAGGTAGCAAAAGACGCTAACAAGATTGAAATCGCAGAAGCTGTTGAAAAACTTTTCAAAGTAAAAGTTGCAAAGGTTAACACCATTAGTGTACGTGGTAAGGAAAAGCGTATGGGCCGTTACAGCGGTTATACTGCTTCCTGGAAGAAAGCAATCGTTACATTAAAAGCAGATTCTAAGCCGATTGAATTCTTTGACGGTCTTATCTAATCAAAGAGTTTTGCTTGGAAATCGTTGATTTCCGGTGATGTATGAAGTCGTTTGATCGGCTTCGCTAAGCCAAAATAGGAGAGTGAAATTAAGATGGCTATTAAACATTACAAGCCGACTACTAACGGTTTACGTAATATGACAACTATGGATTACTCCTGCTTGTCTAAAGTAGAGCCCGAAAGAAGTTTGCTTGAGCCTTTAAAGAAAAATGCCGGTAGAAACAGCTACGGCAGAATCACCGTTCGTCATCGCGGCGGCGGAAACAGAAGAAAGTACAGAGTTATCGATTTCAAGAGAAACCGTTTCGGTATCCCCGCAACTGTTCAAACTCTTGAATACGATCCTAACCGTTCAGCATTTATCGCCCTTATTCAATATGAAGACGGCGTTAAGAGCTACATCATCGCTCCACAAGACCTTAAGGTTGGCGATGTTATCGTAAGCGGTCCCGATGCCGACATTAAACCCGGTAACGCACTTCCGCTTAACAACATTCCGGTTGGTACTTTTATTCACAATATTGAACTTTACCCCGGAAAAGGCGCTCAGCTCGCTCGTTCCGCAGGTAATATGGCACAGCTTATGGCTAAAGAAAACGGTATGGCACTTCTTCGTTTGCCTTCAGGCGAACTTAGAAACGTACCTGTAAACTGTATGGCAACTGTAGGCGTTGTTTCAAATCCTGAACACGCAAACATCAACTACGGTAAAGCAGGCCGTAAGCGCCACATGGGTTGGAGACCTACTGTTCGCGGTTCTGTAATGAACCCCAATGACCACCCCCACGGTGGTGGTGAAGGTAAGTCACCTATCGGCCGTCCAGGCCCTGTAACTCCTTGGGGTAAACCTACCCTCGGTTACAAAACCCGTAAGAAAAATAAGCAAAGCAATAAATATATTGTTAAGCGTCGTAAGTAGTCCACGAAAGGAGATTGAATTATGGGAAGAAGCATTAAAAAAGGCCCTTATGTGCAACCTGTTTTGCTTAAAAGGGTATTAGAAATGAATGAAGCCGGCGAAAAAAGAGTTCTTAAAACTTGGAGTCGTTCATCAACCATATTCCCCGATTTCGTCGGACACACCTTTGCAGTACATGACGGTCGCAAACACGTGCCTGTTTATGTAACAGAGGATATGGTTGGACACAAGCTCGGTGAATTTGCACCGACAAGAACATTCAAAGGCCACGCAGGCTCTAAAACCAGCGGTAAGTAAAGGAGAGTTAGACTATGGAAGCAAGAGCAATACTTAAATATGCTCGTATTTCACCCCGTAAGGTGAAGGTTGTTATGGATTTAATCCGTAACCAAGATGCTGACAAGGCTATGGCTATACTCAAATTTACTCCTAAGTCCGCTTGCGAGTATTTAGAGAAGCTTTTAGCGTCAGCTATGGCAAATGCAGAAAACAATCACAATATGGACGTTTCTCGTCTTTATGTTGCTGAATGTTTTGTTTGTCCCGGACCTACACTCAAGAGAATTCGTCCGAAGGACCACGGCAGAGCACACCGCATCTTAAAGAGAACAAGCCATATGACTATCGTTCTTAAAGAACGCGAAATCTAAAAGGAGGTTAAGTTATGGGTCAGAAAGTTAATCCGCACGGTTTACGTGTAGGTGTTATCAAAAACTGGGACTCACGTTGGTTTGCCAAAGACAGCGTTTTCGGTGATACTTTGGTTGAGGACTACAACCTCCGTAAATACCTCAAGAAGACACTCTTCACAGCAGGTATTGCAAAAATCGAAATCGAACGTGATGACAAGCGTGTGAGATTACACATCCACTGCGCTAAACCGGGTATGGTAATCGGTCGTAACGGCAGCGAAATTGAAAAGCTCCGTGAAACCTGCCAGAAAATGCTCGGCAAACCGGTTATTGTTAACATTGTTGAAATCAAGAATCCGGATGCAAATGCTCAGTTAGTTGCTGAGAACATTGCAGCACAACTCGAAAAACGTATTTCTTTCCGCCGCGCTATGAAGCTTGCTATCGGCAGAGCTATGCGTCTTGGCGTAAAGGGTATAAAGACCATGGTTTCAGGTCGTCTTGGCGGCGCTGAAATTGCAAGAAGCGAACAATATCACGAAGGAACCATCCCGCTCCAGACTTTAAGAGCAGATATTGACTACGGTTTTGCAGAGGCTGATACAACCTACGGTAAAATCGGTGTTAAGGTTTGGATTTACAAGGGCGAAGTTCTTGCTGATAATCGCAGAACTAAAAAAGAAGGAGGAGCCCGCTAATGTTAATGCCTAAGCGTGTAAAATACCGTAGAGTACACCGTGGTCGTTTGACCGGTAAAGCTCTCAGAGGTAACACCGTAACACACGGCGACTTTGGTCTTCAGGCAACTGAACCAGCGTGGATTACCTCTAACCAGATTGAAGCTGCCCGTATTGCGATGACTCGTTATATCAAACGTGGTGGTAAAGTTTGGATCAAAATCTTCCCCGATAAGCCGATTACTGAAAAACCTGCTGAAACTCGAATGGGTTCAGGTAAAGGTTCACCGGAATATTGGGTAGCGGTTGTTAAGCCGGGCCGTGTAATGTTTGAAATCGGCGGTGTTAGCGAGGAATTAGCTCGTGAAGCTATGCGTCTCGCTGCTAACAAACTTCCTATTAAGTGTAAGTTTGTAACCAAACAGGAAATGGGTGGTGAGCAGTAATGAAAGCAAAGGAAATCAGAAACAACACTTTACCTGAACTTAATGAGCAGTTGGCAAAGTTAAAGGAAGAATTATTCAACCTTCGTTTCCAACTTGCCATCAATCAGCTCGAAAACCCAATGCGTATAACAGCTGTCAAGAAAGATATCGCTCGCATTAAGACAATTATTCGCGAGAACGAAATCAAAGACAGCCAGAATGCTTAATTTTGGGAGGTAAAGCGAGATGAGCGAAAGAAACCTTCGTAAAACAAGAGTAGGTATCGTTGCAAATGACAAGATGGACAAAACCGTTGTTGTTGCTATTCAGGACAACGTTAAGCACCCACTCTATAAGAAGATTATCAAAAACACTATCAGACTTAAGGCTCATGATGAAAATAATAGCTGTGGCGTTGGCGACAGAGTTCTTATTATGGAAACCAGACCCCTTTCTAAAGATAAGAGATGGCGTGTGGTAGAAATCATCGAAAAGGCGAAGTAAGTCTTACAAGGAGGAAACCACTGTGATACAACAACAGAGTTACCTCAAGGTTGCCGACAATACCGGTGCAAAAGAAATTATGTGCATCCGTGTTCTTGGAGGCTCCAGAAGGAGGTATGCCAACATCGGCGATGTTATCGTTGCTTCTGTTAAGAAAGCTGCTCCCGGCGGCACTGTTAAGAAGGGCGATGTAGTTAAGGCAGTTGTAGTTCGTTCTGCAAAAGGTCTTCGCCGTAATGATGGCACATACATCAGATTTGACGAAAATGCGGCTGTTATCATCCGTGAGGACAAAAACCCCCGTGGTACCCGTATTTTTGGACCGGTAGCCCGTGAGCTTCGTGAGAAAGATTATACTAAAATCCTTTCTCTTGCTCCGGAAGTACTTTAATGGGAGGTAAGAAAAAATGAGTAAACTTCACATTAAAACTGGTGATACCGTAGTACTCCTTACAGGAGACAAGAAAGACCGCAATAAGACCGGCAAGGTTCTTGAGGTTAGCCCCAAAGAGGGTAAAGTAATTGTTGAAGGCATCAACATTGTTAAGAAGCATGCTAAGCCTCGCAAGGCTGGCGATCCTTCGGGCATTATTGAAACCGAAAGCGCTATCTATGCTTGCAAAGTACAGGTTGTTTGCCCCAAATGTAATAAACCCACCCGCGTAGGCGTTAAGGTTTATGAAGACGGTAAAAAAGATCGTTGCTGCAAAAAATGCGGCGAAACATTCTAAGAGTAGGAGGAACAGACTATGTCAGTATTAGGTAATGAATATAAATCGTCGGTTGCTCCTGCATTAATGAAAAAATTCGGCTATAAGAGTGTAATGCAAATTCCGAAACTCGATAAAGTCGTAATAAATGTAGGTGCCGGCGAGGCTAAAGACAATGCTAAAGTTATTGATGCTATCATCAATGATTTAGGCAAAATCACAGGCCAAAAGGCAATTCCCTGCCGTGCTAAAAAATCGGTTGCGAACTTCAAACTTCGTGAAGGAATGCCTATCGGCGCAAAGGTTACTCTCCGCGGCGAGCGTATGTATGAATTTGTTGAAAGACTTTTCAATGCAGCTCTTCCGAGAGTACGTGACTTCAGAGGAATCAACCCCAACGCTTTTGACGGCCGCGGCAACTATGCTATGGGCATTAAAGAGCAATTGGTATTCCCTGAAATCGAATATGATAAGATTGACAAAGTACGTGGTATGGATATTATTTTCGTTACCACTGCTAACACAGATGAAGAGGCTCGTGAGTTATTAACTCTTATGGGCGCTCCGTTTGCGAAGTAAGGAGAAGGAATTATGGCTAAAACTGCTATGAAAATTAAACAGGCTCGTCCTGCAAAGTTTTCTACAAGAGAGTATAACAGATGTAAAATCTGTGGTCGCCCCCACGCTTATCTTCGCAAGTACGGCATCTGCCGTATATGCTTCAGAGAACTCGCTTACAAGGGCGAAATTCCCGGAGTGAAGAAGGCAAGCTGGTAAGGTAAACGAAGGAGGTTGACGGCATGCAAATTACCGATACAATCGCTGATATGCTTACAAGAATCCGTAACGCATCTTCAGCAAAACATGATTCGGTAGATATCCCCGCGTCAAACGTAAAAAAGGCTATTGCCCAGATTTTACTTGACGAAGGATATATAACAGGCTTCACCGTTATAGAAGACGGTAAGCAGGGCGTAATTCATATTACTTTGAAATACGGCCAGAACAAATCGCAAATCATCAACGGCATTCGCAGAGTTTCGAAGCCAGGTTTGCGTATCTACACAAATGTAGAGGATATGCCAAGAGTAATGAAAGGTCTTGGTATAGCAATCCTTTCCACCTCTAAAGGTATTATGACAGACAAGGCAGCTCGCAAAGCCAACGTTGGCGGCGAAGTTCTCGCTTTTGTTTGGTAAGGAGGTAGCATTCAATGTCAAGAATAGGAAAGAAACCGATTGCAATTCCTGCTGGTGTTGATGTTAAAATCAACGGTTCTGAGGTTACTGTTAAAGGACCTAAGGGCGAACTTAAGGACACTTTCAATGCCCAAATGAGCATTGTTATGGAAAACAACGAAATCGTTGTTACTCGTCCTTCTGACGATAAAGAACACCGTGCATTACACGGTCTTACCCGTACACTTATCGCTAATATGATTGAAGGTGTATCCAACGGTTACAAAAAGGAACTCGAGGTTAACGGTGTAGGTTACCGTGCACAAAAGCAGGGCAAAAACTTAGTTATGAACTTAGGTTACTCACATCAGGTTATTATGCCTGAAGTTGATGGTATTACCATTGAAGTTCCTAACAATAACTCTATTATTATTAGCGGTGCCGATAAGCAAAAGGTTGGCCAATTTGCTGCGGAAGTTCGCGAAAAACGTCCCCCCGAACCCTACAAGGGCAAAGGTATCAAGTACGTTGGCGAATACATCCGTCGTAAAGAAGGTAAAGCCGCTAAGGGTGCAAAGAAATAAAAAAGGAGTGTATAAACCATGGTTACAAAACCAAATAGCAATCAGGCTAGACTTAAACGTCACGTTCGCGTACGTTCTAAGATCAGCGGTACAGCCGCTTGTCCCCGCCTTGATGTATTCCGCTCCAACAGCAATATTTACGCCCAGCTTATCGACGATGTAAACGGCGTTACTCTCGCTGCTGCAGGTTCTAACGAAAAAGATTTCGATTTGAACGGCGGCAACAAAGAGGGTGCTCGCAAGGTTGGACAGTTAATTGCTAAGCGTGCCGCTGAAAAGGGCATCTCCGAGGTTGTTTTTGACCGCGGCGGATACATTTATCACGGCCGTGTCAAGGAGCTTGCCGAAGGAGCCCGCGAGGGCGGCCTCAAGTTCTAAGAAGGAGGAATACTTTTGGCTACAAATATTGACGCATCAACATTAGATTTAAAAGAGCGTGTTGTTTCCATCAACCGTGTTTCTAAAACCGTTAAGGGCGGACGTATTATGAAATTCGCCGCTTTGGTTGTAGTAGGTGACGGTAACGGCATCGTAGGCTTCGGTCTTGGTAAAGCAGGCGAAGTTCCGGATGCTATCCGTAAGGGAATCGAAGACGCTAAGAAAAACCTTATTAAAGTTTCTTTAAAGGGTACAACAATTCCGCACGAGGTTATCGGTGAATTCGGCGCAGGCCGCGTTCTTATGAAACCCGCTGCTCCCGGTACCGGTGTTATCGCCGGCGGTGCAGTTCGTGCCGTTGTTGAAATGGTGGGTATCAGCGATATCCGTACAAAAGCTTTACGTTCAAACAATCCTTGCAACGTAGTACGTGCTACCATTCAAGGTTTAGCATCACTTCGTAGCGCTGAACAGGTTGCGGCTATCCGTGGCAAGTCAGTTAAGGAAATCGTAGGTTAAGGAGGAGCAGCATTATGGCAACAAAGAAGGCTGCATGCCTCAAAGTAACGCTCGTTAAGAGCACTATCGGTTCTAAAAAGGACCAAATTGCTACTGTAAACGCCCTCGGTCTTAAAAAGGTTGGCGACAGTTCTGTTCAACCCGACAATGCACAGACCAGAGGAAAAATCAATAAGGTTTGTCACCTTGTTGAAGCAGTAGAAGTTAAAGCGTAAGTTCGCTAAAAATAGTCACTTTGTGACAATACGGTTTTAACCCCGTGAATTAAGCAAGGAGGTGCGAACAATGAAAATGCATGAATTAGCTCCGGCGTTAGGCTCAACTAAAGAGTCTAAGCGTATAGGTAGAGGTCACGGCTCAGGCCAAGGCAAAACTGCAGGCAAAGGCCACAAAGGTCAAAAAGCCCGTGCAGGACGCGGTATCAGAGCAGGTTTTGAAGGCGGTCAGATGCCTTTACAAAGACGTGTTCCGAAGCGTGGCTTCAATAATATTTTTGCTGAAGAATGGATAGCAATTAACGTTGCCAGTCTTGAAGTGTTCGAGGACGGTAATGTTGTAGACGCTGCTGCTTTAGCACAAAAAGGAATAATCAAAAAAGCAAATCTTCCTGTAAAGGTTTTAGGTAACGGTAAGATTACCAAAAAGTTGGAAGTTAAGCTTAATGCTTATTCTGCATCTGCTGCTGAAAAAATTGCTGCTGCCGGCGGAAAGGCTGAGGTGATCTAATGTTAGAGACACTCCGTAATGCCTGGGTAATTAAAGAAATCCGTAATAAGATTTTCTTTACTATCTTTATTATTTTAATTTTCCGTATCGGTTCGGTTATTCCGGTTCCTTATATCGATGTAGCTGCTTTGCAGGCTGCAAACGAATCGGGTTCGACCAACGAATTTTTCAGTTACCTGTCAATTTTGACAGGCGGCGGACTTGAGTACGGTGCAATCTTCGCTTTGTCGGTTACCCCGTACATCAACGCATCAATTATTATTCAACTTTTATGTGTTGCTATTCCCGCTTTGGAAAGACTTTCCAAAGAAGGCGAAGAAGGCCAGAAAAAGTTGGCACAAATCACCCGTTTTGCAACCGTAGTGTTGGCAATGATTCAGGGTACAGCATACTTTATTTATCTTAAAAACAGCGGTTATTTAAGTGTTAAGGGCGGCGCAAGTGTTTTTGCAGGTTTTGTTATTGTACTTGCATTTACCGCAGGCTCGGCACTTGTAATGTGGCTTGGTGAACGCATAGACGAAAAGGGTATCGGCAACGGTATTTCAATGTTACTTTTCGCAGGTATCTTGTCACGTGCTCCTCAAGCATTCAACGCATTACTCGCTTACTGGAAACTTGACAGACAGGTTGCTGTTATTGCTATCATTTTGATTTTCTTAGCAGTAATTATGTTTGTTGTTTGGATGACTCATGCCGAACGCAGAATTCCGGTTCAGTATGCTAAACGTGTTGTTGGTAATAAAATGTATGGCGGTCAAAATACCCATATTCCGATTAAGGTTAATATGGCCGGTGTTATGCCTATCATCTTTGCATCATCGATTTTGATGCTTCCGACAATGATCCTTTCCTTTATGTCAAGCACAAATTCTGCTTGGTATAAAATCCTTTCACTTTTCAGTGTTCAAGGTGTTTTCTACGCTGTAGTTTATTTCTTCTTGATTATCGGTTTTGCATATTTCTATGCAACAATTCAATTTAATCCTGTTGAAATGGCTAACAATTTGCGTAAAAACGGTGGTGCTGTTCCGGGTATCCGTCCCGGCAAACCCACATCTGATTTTATTTCAAAGATTTTGTCAAGAATAACTCTTATGGGTGCTATATTCTTAAGTGTTATCGCAATACTTCCTATACTTGTAGGTTCTATCGGCGGAATTAACATTTCGCTCGGCGGTACTTCATTGTTGATTATGGTTGGTGTTGCACTTGATACCGTTAGAAATCTTGAGTCTCAAATGATGATGCGTCATTATAAGGGATTCCTCGATTAAGGTGATCTGAAATGAAACTTATTCTTTTAGGTGCTCCTGGTGCCGGCAAAGGCACTCAGGCGGAAATTATTTCCGAAAAGTACAATATCCCCACCATTTCTACCGGCAACATCATTCGTGCTGCACTTAAAAACGGTACAGAAATGGGTTTAAAAGCTAAATCTTACATTGATGCAGGAAACCTTGTTCCTGATGATGTTGTAATAGGCATCATTAAAGAACGTTTAGCCGAGAATGACTGCCAGAACGGTTACATTCTTGACGGTTTCCCCCGCACAATTCCGCAGGCTGAAGCGCTTGACACATTAGGCTTTGATATCGACGTTGCGCTTTCTATTGAAGTGGCAGACCAAGAGATCGTTAAGCGTATGTCCGGCAGACGAGTTTGCGAAAAGTGCGGTGCAAGTTATCATACCGAGTATAAGAAACCCGCAAAAGACGGTGTGTGTAATTTCTGCGAAGGCAAATTGGTTGTCCGTAAAGATGATGAACCTGAGACTGTTTTAAACAGACTTAATGTTTATCATGAACAAACCGAACCTTTGAAGGATTACTATAAGTCCTGCGGTAAGCTGGTAACGGTTGAGGGACAGGATGAGGTTGCGGATACAACCCGTTTAGTCCTTGCAGCATTGGAGAATTAGTTATGGTAGTGCTCAAAACAAGTCGTGAACTCGGCATTATGAAAGAAGCATGCAGAATTTCGGCAGGAGCATTACAAACAGTAGGCAAGGCGGTAGAGCCGGGTATTACTACGGCAGAGCTTGACAAATTGGCAGAGGATTATATCCGTAGCCAAGGTGCCGAGCCCAACTTCAAGAATTACCACGGCTACCCTGCTACCGCTTGTATATCTATAAACAACGAGGTTATTCACGGCATTCCGTCGAAGACGCGTAAAATTTGCCAAGGTGACATAGTAAGTGTTGACTTGGGCGCAAAATTTAACGGTTATCACGGTGACAATGCTGCCACTTTTGCTTGCGGAGATGTATCCGCCCAGGCAAAGCGGCTGATGGACACGACAAAGAATGCTCTCTATGAAGGCATTAAAGCGGCGTGTGTAGGCAGCAGAATCGGTGATATAAGTAACGCGATTCAACGGACTGTTGAGGCAGAAGGGTTTTCGGTTGTACGGCAATATGTCGGTCACGGAATAGGAACCCAACTGCACGAAGCACCCGAAGTACCCAACTTTGGTACTGCGGGACGTGGAATCCGCCTTTTGCCCGGAATGACTTTAGCAATTGAACCGATGGTAAACGTCGGAAGTTACGATGTTAAAGTTTTACCGGACGGATGGACTGTTAAAACACTGGACGGTTCGCTCTCGGCTCATTTTGAGCATACGGTAGTAATTACCCCTGACGGTCCGAAAATTATGACATTAATTTGAGGGACTTTATGGTAGGAAGAATAGTATGTTCGAAAGCGGGACGGGACAAGGGCTATTTTATGGTTGTTGTAGAGTGCAACCAAGATTTTGTTTTTGTGTGTGACGGTAAAGAAAGACCTTTATCCCGCCCAAAACGCAAAAATAAAAAACACCTGCAGTTTACAAATACCGTTCTCAGTGAAAAAAGTTATAACACAAACAAATCGCTTAGAAAGGCGCTTGCGGTGTTTAGAGATACCGCAAAATTTAAGGAGGAACCGTAATGTCTAAACAAGACATGATAGAGCTTGAAGGCACCGTTGTTGAGGCAATGCCTAATGCAATGTTTAAAGTAGAAATCCAAGGCGGACATCAGATACTCGCTCATATCTCGGGCAAACTTCGTATGAACTTCATACGCATACTCCCCGGTGATAAAGTAACAGTTGAAATGTCCCCGTACGATCTGTCAAAAGGACGCATTACCTGGCGTTCGAAATAACAGTCAAAATTTGAAGGAGGTATAAACCTAATGAAAGTCAGACCTTCTGTTAAAAAGATTTGCGAAAAATGCAAAATTATTAAGCGTAAAGGCAAAATCATGGTAATTTGCGAAAACCCCAAACACAAACAACGTCAGGGTTAATACGCTTAACGAGAAAAAAATGGAGGTGCTTTGATAAATGGCACGTATTGCTGGTGTTGACCTTCCGAACAATAAACGAGTTGAAATCGGACTCACTTACATTTTCGGAATTGGTCTTACTACATCGAAAAAAATCCTTGCCGATACAGAAATTGATCCTGATATCAGATGTAAGGACTTAACTGAAGATGATATTTCAAAGTTGCGTGAGTATATCGACCACAACCTTCAGGTAGAAGGTGACCGTCGCCGCACAATCGCATTTGATATCAAAAGACTTATCGAAATTGGTAGCTACCGTGGTTTGCGTCATCGTAAGAACTTGCCTGTAAGAGGTCAACGTTCCAAGACTAACGCACGTACACGTAAAGGTCCTAAGAAGACTATTGCTAACAAGAAGAAATAAGTAGGAGGGAAATAAATGGCTACTGCTAAAAAGTCGACTGCTACACGCCGTCGTCGTGAGAAAAAGAATATTGAACGTGGTGCCGCTCATATCCAGTCTACCTTCAACAATACTATCGTAACCATCACCGATACACAGGGCAACGCTCTTTCATGGGCATCTGCCGGTGAATTAGGTTTCCGCGGTTCGAGAAAATCCACTCCTTTCGCAGCACAGTCTGCAGCAGAAACCGCTGCTAAAGCTGCTATGGAGCATGGTCTTAAAACCGTTGAAGTATATGTTAAAGGACCAGGCGCAGGACGTGAAGCTGCTATCCGTGCTTTGCAGACAGCAGGTCTCGAGGTAAGTATGATTAAAGACGTTACCCCGATTCCGCATAATGGTTGCCGTCCTCCCAAGAGAAGACGCGTATAATCAATAAACATTCGTTGCAGTTTTACTGCGAATTAATTTGGAGGTGTAATAGATGGCAAGATATACCGGTGCAGTTTGCAGACTTTGCCGCCGTGAAGGTAAGAAATTATTCTTAAAAGGCGAACGCTGCTATTCTGAAAAATGTTCGGTTGGTATCAGAGCTTATGCTCCCGGTCAACACGGACAAGGTAGAAAGAAGTCATCCGAATACGGTTTGCAGCTTCGTGCTAAACAGACCGCAAGACGTTTTTATGGCGTTCAGGAAAATCAGTTCCATCATTATTTCGAGATTGCTGAAAGAAAACAGGGTATCACTGGTGATAACCTTTTGAAAATTCTTGAAAGCCGTCTTGATAATGTAGTTTACAGAGTAGGCTTTGCTTCTTCAAGAGCAGAAGCAAGACAACTTGTAGGTCACGGTCATTTTGAAGTTAACGGAAGCAGAGTAGATATCGCTTCTTATCTTCTTAAAGCCGGCGACGTTATCACTGTATGCGAAAAGAGCCGTGGCAGCGAAAAGATCAAGGCTACAATCGAAGCAAACAGTGCAAGACCTGTTCCGCAGTGGATCGACGTTAACCGCGATGCATTCAGTGCAAAAATCATCAATCTCCCCAACAGAGATCAGATTGATGCACCTGTTGAAGAACAACTTATCGTCGAATTCTACTCTAAATAATAGTTAGAATTCACATAACACTTACCGTACAAAGTGTGAAAATAAAAAATTACTGTACGGAGAAACGGAGCTTTTAAATGATAGAAATTGAAAAGCCCAGAATAGATACCGTTGAAATTACTCCTGACGGAAAATACGGTAAATTCGTTATGGAACCGTTGGAACGCGGCTATGCTACAACCCTTGGTAACAGTATGAGAAGAGTTCTTCTTTCAATACTTTCGGGTGTTGCAGTTACAGGCGTTAAGATTGACGGTGTGGTGCATGAGTTTTCAACCATCCCGGGTGTAAAGGAAGATGTTACAGAAATCATCCTTAACATTAAGGGACTTATTGCAAAACTTTATGCAGATACGGCGAAAAAGATTTATATTGAAGCAGAAGGTCCCTGCGTGGTTACTGCCGCTTCAATCAAAGCCGATTCGGAGGTTGAAATTCTTAACCCCGATATGTACATCGCTACTTTGGATGAGGGTGCAAAACTCAATATGGAGATGACTCTCGACAAAGGCAGAGGTTATGTTCCGGCTGAACAAAACAAATCCGCACAAAATGTAATAGGTATGATTCCGGTTGACTCTATTTATACACCGGTTCTTAAGGCAAACTTCACAGTTGACAATACCCGTGTTGGTAACGTTACCGATAAGGGCAAACTCACATTAGAAGTTTGGACTGACGGTTCTATAAAAGCAAACGAAGCCGTATCTATGTCAGCAAAGGTTCTTATTGAACATCTCGATTTCTTCTTAAACCTCACAGAAGGTGTAAGTGAAACCGAAAGCATTATGGCTGACACTAAAGTAGCGGAAAATGAAAAAGTTCTTGATTTAACTATTGATGAACTTGACTTATCTGTACGTAGTTTCAACTGTTTGAAACGCGCAGGTATCAATACGGTTGCAGATCTTATCGGAAAGTCTGAAGAAGATATGATGAAGGTAAGAAACTTGGGCCGTAAGTCTTTGGAAGAGGTTATTGCTAAACTTGATTCGTTCGGCTTTACCCTTAAAAAAGACGATGAATAAAACACTTTAAGGAGTGAATAGAAATGCCAGGTACCCGTAAACTCGGAAGAACCAGTGACCACAGAACTGCTATGCTTCGTGCAATGGTAACATTCTTGCTTGAAAACGGCAAAATCGAAACCACCGTTACACGCGCTAAAGAAGTTAGGTCAATGGCAGAGAAGTATATTACACTCGCTAAAGATAACAGCCTTCACAACAAACGTCAGGCTTTGGCGTTCATTACTAAGGAAGATGTTGTTGCTAAATTGTTCAACGAAATCGGTCCTAAGTATAAGGATGTAAACGGCGGTTATTGCAGAATCATCAAAACAGCTCCCCGTCGCGGTGACGCTGCTGAGATGGCAATTATCGAGTTAATCTAATTTCTCTGATTTTAGTACTCACATTGTCAATTGCAGGTGAAAAATCCTGCAAAGGCGCCGATGATGTGTGTACTAAAACAATTAAAACTTAAAAAGACCGCCGAATTTTCGGCGGTCTTTTAGTTTTTCTTGACATATTAAAAAGTTTTTTAGATAATAGGTTTAGAACGATTTTAAGGGGGTAGCCATGAAAAGCAGAATTTTAAAGATAATATCAGTAGTTTTGATTGCAATATTAGTCGCGGGAGGAATACTATTGGCACACAAGCAAATGAATCAAAAGATTAATATGTCGGGGTCTGATAAATACGCCGACTATATATTCTACCGTGGCGGCTATAACCCCAAATTAAAAGATAATAAATATTCGGGCGCACTTGCCAATACATACAGCAAGCTTACAAATGATAAAAAGCTTAAAGTGGTGTATTTCGGCGGCTCGGTTACGGCGGGTTCGGGTGCGAGTGATGGGAAGTACTGTTGGCGCAGTATGATTGGTGAATGGCTAACAAATAATTTCCCTGAAGCCGAAATTACAAACTGCAACAAGGCTCTGGGTGAAACGGGTACATATTTGGGTTGTTACCGTGTTAAAAAAGCGGTAATAGAAGAAAAACCCGATTTACTTTTTATTGAGTATTCAATAAACGATTTTTACGATGGCGCTTCTTTTGACCGCGCTTCAATGCAGTTTGAAACTATTGTAAGACAGATGCGGGAAGCCTTACCCGAATGTGACATTGTAACAATACTTGTTACCGATGTTTTCGGTGCAAAAAGTGAGCGCAACCCCGACCCCGAATCCGCGTTGCATATACAGGCAAGAGCGCACGAATATATTTCAAGGGAATATAACATTTCTACTATTCACGTGGGACGCGCACTGGTTAACGAATTTTTATCGCAGGAGTGGAGCGGTGAAAGGGACGACGAATGGGCAATATATATGAAAGATATTGTTCACCCTACCGATGATGGCTATAAAGCGTACTATCAAGTTATAGAAGAATTTATGTCCAATACACTTTTATGCGGTAATTACGGTAAGTGCGGTATACAAAAACGGGAATTGCCGCCTTTACAAAGCGGTCAGTTGCTTGACGGTGATTTGACATTTATAGACCCAGAGCCAGATATACAGAACACTTCGATAACATACCCCGAAGAATACAGCGAATTTTTCAAATTCTTACCCGACAGCGTTGGAATTGTAAGGGGAGATAATCCTGAATATATAGGCGTTATGAAAATCGCGCAGTCACCCGATGCATATATCGAGGTTGAATTCAGCGGTACTGAACTGATTATGCTGGCGCAAGGTATAGGTGAAACTAACCAATATGAAGTGAGCTTAGACGGCGGCGATTGGGAAATTAAGAATTACGCAGGTAAAAACCCAATAGTAATTGCGGATGAGTTACAAAGCGGTAAGCATACCGCGCGTATAAGAACATCGCTTAGCGCGGATATTACCCTAAGCGGTTTTTACAGTGCTGATTCCACCAAAGCAACGGTGCAAATTGATATTGAACGGTTTTAATTTCGGCAAAGGAGATATTTAATGAAAAGTAACTTTATAAAAATAATAGCAACACTTTTAACTTTGGTTGTTGCTTTAACAAGTGTTTTAACGGCTTGCGGTACTGAGGCTAAAGGCGGCAACTTTTATGTTAAATACGGCGGTACGGGTGACGGACTCACACCGGAAAACCCTGCAGGCAGTGTTAATGCAGTAAAATCTGCAGTTAACAGCAGTCTCACGGAAGGTGATATTGCAAATGTCTGGATTATGCAGGACGATGCAGAAGATTTTAACCCGTTGGATTTTGGCAATGCCGAAAGAAAAACACATAAAATGACCGTGTGGAAAAATTCGGGCGAAGAAAGTATAAGCCATACTGCTAAAATAGTTGTAAGTACTTATGTCCCCGAAGGTGAAACAGAGGAGGAGACAAATAATGCGTATTTGGCGTTCAGCGAAAGTATCGCTAAGAACACCGCGCTTGAACTTACAGGCCCCACCGAATTTAAAAATGTTACAATAGTACCGACTGCCAGCACCGACACAATAGAATTATCGGGGCATAATGCGGTTTTAGGTGATAATGTATTCTTTAGAAGTATTAACCTTGAAGACGGCCAAGATTACAGCGATTTAGAAGAAGTACCTTTGGTGGTAGAAAGAAGTAATTTTACAACAAGTTTAGTGTCCGAATCTGACACTGTAATAGAAAATGCTTTAAAGGTGACTTTTGATAACAAACCTCATAACGACGGCGTTTTTTATGTTCCATCTAAGGATATACCCAGAGTGAAATTCAACGGCGATGTAACAATCGAATACAAGGATCAAAACCTTGCAAGTTTACAGATTGTAATGGGCGCTGGCGCAAGTGAAGAAAATACTGATTATTCGGCGCATTTTTACGGAAACCTTAATGTTAAGATGAAAAAGGGTGATGCGATAAAGGTTTCACCCGGCGCCACCAACGTCCGTATTGACGGCGGCGCACAGTTTATAGTTGACCCCAAAACCTCGTATTACACCAAAGAAAATATAGAACATTCCTTTAAAAACCTCGAAAATTTAAAAACCGCCGACCAGAACGGTAAAATGGTTAACGCTGATAAGTGGATACTTTACATAGATTCCGCACAGCAGGATTATATTGATTTTGTTGAGGGCGAAGCAGGCAAATACACCGTTGCAGACGGTTATATGGCGGTTGCAACACACATTGACGGCGGCGAGGAAATTAAATCTTCGTGGGGCAAACTTACTTTAGAAAATTCGGGCGAATACAATGTTTCGGTTACTAAGAATTTTACCAACAACGGCGAAATTATTAAGGTTTACAAAAGAGGCGAAATTGACCTTGGTAAAGTTTCACACACCGAAAAGGACGGATATGCCTTTATAGGATGGAAAACCGACAAGGGAGAATTTCCTCAAAGGACCGAAAAATTCTCAAAGGGAACGGTTTTAACCGCGCAGTATGTGAAAATAGATTTTTCTGTTGAAGATAACAAAATCAACCAAGGTGATGCCGGTGATCACGACCTTGTTTTTGTGTTAAACAAGAGTAAAAAGTTTTGGAACGGTTTGCCAAAACCTTTGGAATATGGCTCTATTTATCTTCCAACCGATGCAACTTTAGGCGCGCAGATGTATATCAACGAACCGGTTACATTTTCTTGGAAGTGGGATAAGGAAACGGGTCTTGATTTTGAGCCTGTAGCCACGGGCAGAACTCCGCTTAGGGTAAAGGCTTGGAAATTAGAAAGCGAAAAATCTAAGGGGGATGCACAAGAATATACACTTACGGTAGAGGATATTGACCCCGATAATTATTACACTTGGTACACTGTAAGGGGATATATTATTTACGAAGATTATAACGGGCTTCAAAGAATAGTTTATTCGCTGCAGGACAATCCCGATTTTGAAAACGGAAACTCTAATTTTGATAATGACCAATCTTGTATTTATGAGGTAGCAAAAGAAACTCCCGAAAGCGAGAGAGGCGACCTTGAAAATGAAATTATCAAGTATGTTGAGGTTGACCGCGAAGAATATTATAACCAAGGTAACGGCATTTTGGAATATTACGCGGGATACACAGGTAAAGGCCTTAAGGACCAAGACCCTAATCATAAAATTTACAAACTTTCAAACGGTTTGCTTGTAAGAGATGTTACAATTGATACCCACAATAAGAATACTGAAAAAACTGAAATTTGTTTCATTTCCGACACGCATTTTTCGGCGCTTGACAAAAGGGATATAGAGGAAAACATTACAAACGCTATTTCTTCTTACCGCGGACGCGATTGGACAAGAAACATTGACTTCAGAAATAAAAGTCTTAATTATATGGAATATGCAAGTATGTTCCCAAAAACGGTTATCGGCGGTGACGCAGTAGACTACTGGACATACGGCGCTATCGGTACAGTTTCAAGACTTCTTGTTAAAAAGTCGGTAAACGGCAGTATTAAAATGGTATTAGGTAACCATGACCCTTCTGAGCTTTCACAAAATGATATTTCGGGACTTTCCAATATCAACCCAATTGAAGAAAGATACAAAATGCTTAACAATAACTGGACTAATGACGTCGAATATTCTTCCGAAATTATGAAAACCAAAGACGGTAAGGATAATATAATGCTTATTTATATTGACAATGGAGGCAGAAGGCGTTATACCGAAAAACAACTTAAAAAGTTCAAGGCGGATATCAAGACTGCGCGTGAAAAGAATATACCTGTTCTTATGTTCCAACATATCCCGATTATTACACACAACCCGCAAGAAACTGAACTGTACTATAGCGCAGACGGCAAAAGTTTCGGCACTGCTAACAATTCAAAAAATAACGAAATGGTTGATATGACTTCTTTTGGCGGTTACCTTGGCGATCATAAAAATGCCGACGGTGAATATTATTACGATGAAACCACCAGAAATCTTTATAACGAAATCAGAAAAAGTGCCGATGTTATAAAAGGAATTTTCTGCGGTCATACCCACGAAAACTCATATACTGAAATTGTAGGATGTAATGAGGACGGCACCGATAACAACTTAAGAATTCCGCAACATAACAGCTATAGTGCGTATAATAACGGTGTTATGAAAATTACCGTTCAGTAAAACACAAAAAGAACAATTCTTTACAGGATTGTTCTTTTGTGTTATAATTTTCGTATTGGAAATTTAAGGAGAAAATAATGAAAGAGTTCTATTTAAAACCTAAGTTTTTTTCGGTAATTAAGAATTATTCTGCCGAACAGTTTGTTAAAGATATTGTTGCAGGTATAATTGTGGCGATTATTGCTTTGCCGCTTTCAATAGCCTTGGCTTTGGCTTCGGGTGTGGAGCCTGCCTGCGGCATTTACACCGCTATTTTTGCGGGTTTTGCGGTGTCGTTTTTAGGCGGCAGCCGTGTTCAGATTGCGGGGCCTACCGCGGCGTTTGCAACTGTGGTTGCGGGAATTGTTGCAACCGACGGTATGGGCGGTTTAATAGTTGCCACCCTTTTAGCCGGTGTAATGCTTATACTTATGGGTGTTTTTAAATTAGGCTCACTTATAAAGTTTATTCCGCATACTATTACCGTTGGTTTCACAGGCGGTATTGCGGTTACAATACTTGTAGGTCAAATTAAGGACTTTTTAGGGTTTACATATTCGGACGGTGTAAAACCTATTGAAACTCTCGAAAAAATTGAAGCCAATATTCAAGCGATTTCTACTTTCAGTCCGTGGGCGTTGTTGGTGGGTGCGGTTTCGCTTGCAATACTGATTATTTATCCAAAGTTTGAAAAGAAAATACCGCCCTCACTTATTGCGGTTATTGTGGGAGCGGTTATGGTTAAATTTATCCCCGTTATTGACAGCGGAGTTAATACCATCGGCGAACTTTATACAATACCGTCGGGATTGCCGCAATTTACACTTGGCAGTATTGATATAAATTCACAAACAATTTTGGCGGCTTTGCCGTCGGCGGTTACAATTGCACTTCTTGCCGGCATTGAATCCTTGCTTTCTTGCGTTGTGGCGGACAGTATGATAGATTCCAAGCACAACCCCAATGCCGAACTGTTGGCTCAGGGTGTGGGCAACATAGCGTCTGTACTGTTTGGCGGTATTCCCGCTACGGGCGCAATTGCAAGAACTGCAGCAAATGTGAAAAACGGCGGTAGAACACCTGTTGCGGGTATGGTTCACGCAGTTGTATTGCTTTTGGTTTTACTGTTCTTAATGCCTTACGCGGGACTTATTCCAATGCCTACCATTGCGGCAATACTGTTTGTTGTGGCATATAATATGAGCGAATGGCGTAAGTTTGTAAGCATAACCAAAAAAGGTATTATAAGGGATATAATTATATTATTCTTGACCTTTGTTTTAACGGTTGTTTTTGACCTTGTTGTTGCAATTGTGGCAGGAATGATTTTGGCAATTATTTTAAAAAGAATTAAAATAGAAAAAGAGTAGATTATTATGGCAAGTAAGCAAAAATACAAATTTTCCACACTTATGAAACGGTTTTTGCCGTATTACAAAAAATATACACCTACATTGGTTTTGGACTTAATTTGCGCGTCGCTTACAACAATTTGTGAAATTGTGCTTCCGCTTATTATGAAAGAAATAACCAATGCGGGTATAGATAATATGGCAACCCTTACAATACAGTATGTGTTGCGTGTTGGCATAGTGTATTTTGTTCTTCGTATTATAGATGCCTTGGCATATTACTATATGGCTTACACAGGGCATGTTATGGGTACGAAAATCGAGACCGATATGCGAAGAGATGCTTATTCCCATTTGCATAAACTTTCGGATACATATTTTAATAATACAAAAATCGGTCAGATTATGGGACGTATAACTAACGACCTTTTTGATGTTACCGAATTTTCCCACCACTGCCCTGAAGAATTTTTAATTGCAGGGGTAAAGGGTATTGTTTCTTTTGCGATTTTGCTTAACATTAACATACCGCTTACCTTGATAATTTTTGTTATTATTCCTGTAATGATAGCCATTTGCGGAAACATCAACCGCAAAATGAAGGAAACTTTCCGCAAACAAAGGGTGGTTATAGGCGAACTTAATGCAAGAATCGAAGATTCACTCTTAGGACAAAAGGTTGTAAAGGCTTTCGCTAACGAAGATATTGAACGCAAAAAGTTTGAAAAGGATAATCAAAATTTCTTTTCGGTTAAAAAACTTTCATATAAACTAATGGGTTCTTTTTCAACCACTACCCGTATGTTTGACGGTATTATGTATGCCACGGTGGTAATAGCAGGCAGTATTTTTATGATAAAGGGGCAAATAACCCCCGGCGACCTTGTGGCATACTTGCTTTATGTTACAACCTTTATTGCAACAATCAGAAGAATTATCGAATTTGCCGAACAGTTCCAAAGAGGTATGACAGGTATTGAACGCTTTTTGGAAATAATGGATTCGGATATTGAAATTTTTGATGAACCCGATGCAGTAGAACTTAAAAACCCACAAGGAAATATTGAATTTAAAAACGTTTCTTTCGAATACCCCGACGACCATAACCGCGTATTTTCGGGACTTAATCTTAATATTAAAAGCGGTGAAAAAATCGCTTTTGTAGGTCCTTCGGGCGGCGGTAAAACAACACTTTGTAATTTAATACCCCGTTTTTACAATGTTACAAACGGCGAAATTTTAATCGACGGAAAAAATATAACGGGTTATACCCTTAAAAGCTTGCGCGACAATATCGGTATGGTGCAGCAAGAAGTTTATCTCTTTTCGGGAACTGTTTTTGAAAATATTTCTTACGGTAAACCCGGCGCTACTATGGAAGAAGTTATAGATGCCGCTAAAAAAGCAGGCGCGCACGAGTTTATTTCGCAGCTTAAAGACGGGTATGACACCTATGTGGGTGAGCGCGGCGTTAAACTTTCGGGCGGACAAAAACAACGCATTTCTATTGCGCGCGTATTTCTTAAAAATCCGCCGATTATTATTCTTGACGAAGCAACAAGCGCCCTTGATAACGAAAGTGAATTTGCGGTGGCAAAATCGCTTGCAAAACTTTC
>JAZSDM010000126.1:0-3485 GCA_045531145.1 Acutalibacteraceae bacterium
ATGGTTTATACCACAAAAGGTCCAAAGCCTGTATTTAAAGGAGCACTTACACTTCTTTACAACCACGGACTTTACAGACTTTATGAAATTTCCGAAACTCTTACCTCTGAAAAGGGAGTTTATGTTATGGATTGTGAAAAAAAAGATGGCTCTTACCTTGAAGTAACAGATACTGCAGGCGAGTTTAATATCGTAGGAGATAATGAAGCGATTGCATATTCTGCAAATGAAGGCGGATTATTTGAACCGGCTGATAAGGTGATAACCTTTGGAAAAGGCGGAAAATATATTGTTAAGTTTTACAATAACGATATTGAATACCTTAACGGCGGTTCGGAAATTAAAGTAAAGAAAGACACAACATTAAATTTTGCAGAGGTTTCTTATATCGAACCTGACGGAAAGTTGTTTGTGGGTTGGACAGATACCGAAGGAAAAGCTGTATATTCAGGCGATTTTTCGGCAGGAACAATTTTAAAAGCAAAATATATAGACTTTGATACTACCGATTTTGTTGTTAAGGAGACCGAAATCCGTACAACATCCGAAACGGTGGAAAGCCAAGGTTTGAGATTTATAATTGAAAAGAATTTAAGGTTTGAAAATGCGTTAAAATCGGCTGTAGGAAGTATAAACTTCGGTTCGATATATATGCCAACAAATTATGCCGCAGGCACCGATATGGAAATCGGTTCTAAACACACTGTTTATATAACCGAAGGCTCCTATAAACCTAAAAAGGTCGCTGCTAAAAATATTTATGCGCGTTCTACTTTGGCAGAGCAATATACACTTTGCATAACCGATATTGGAAGCGAACTTACAAATGATAAATACTACAAGTTCTACACGGTTAAAGGATATATCGAATACAGAGATATAAACGGCGTTTCAAGAGTGCTTTATACCGATTATGTTACAACAAACCTTTATAAAACCGCTCTTGAAGAAAAAGCGGCTAACCCTGAAACATATAATGCTATTTGTGATACGATTATAGATTATGTTGAAAACGAGCGCATTACCGAAAAAACTACAGGTGACGGTGAATTTGCTTTCGATTATTGGATGACAGGTCCAGAGTCTGACACGAATTATAAAGAAGACTATCAGGCAATGTATAAACTCAATAACGGTGTTCAGGTTCGTGATATCATTATAGGCACCAAAGATGACGGTGAGCCGATTGACATAGTAGCATTTTCGGATATTCATTTCAGCAATTACAACAAGTTGGACGAACTTCTTGATAATCCTTCGGCAAAAGCCCAATGGTACGGTACAGGGGTTGCCGATGGCACTATCAGAGGAATGGGCAGAATAGACCAAGGCTTTGGCAGTATTGATAATGCTAATAAGCTTATGGAATACGGCAGTTTTTATGACAGAACTGTTATTATAGGCGATGTAATGGACTATTTTACTTACGGTAGTGCAGAACTTACCCAAAAGCTTCTTATTGACAGAGCTATAAACAATAACACCCTTATAGCGCTTGGCAACCACGAAACCTCAGAACTTTTTGCAAAGGTGACTGTTGCAAACGGTTTCAGGGAAATGTTTACACAGAACTATAAATATCTAAAACTTAATGAGCAGTTATGGCCACACGATATTTACTATCATTCAGAGGTTGTAACCAAGGGCGACAAGAGTGTAAAGATTGTTGTTATGGATAACCAAAGCCAAAACGGCAGATATCTTGAAAATGGCAATATATTTAACAAACTTTCGGCAGATATTGCGGATTCTAAAAAGAATAACATCCCGATTCTTATTTTCCAACATATTCCAATAAACACATATAACGAAAAATATAGTTCTATTCAACCGTTTGATGATGGCGGTTCAATGGACTCTAAAGGTGAAAATCTGTATAATGGCAGTTCCAATATTGGTAGAAATTCCAATGCATATACAAAATCTGTTTATGATTTGATTTCTGCTAACCCAGATGTTATAAAAGGTCTCTTCTCAGGGCACGTACATAACAGCTATTATACAGAAATAAATGCATTCTCTTATGATTCTTCTACGAATACTTATTCTGCTATTATGGGTGAAGACGGAACACAGTTAACCATTCCACAGTATATCGTTAGCGGAAGTTATATGAAGGATAAAGGAAATGCTCTTAAAATCAGTGTATATTAAAATTAATATATAAAAACAGGAGGACAAAAAATGAAAAAAGCAATTAAACTTTTGTGCTTGGTACTTTCAGTGTTTATGGTATTAAGCATGGCTGCGTGCGGCGGTAACGGTGGAACATCTTCACCGAGTGGGTCCAACGACACTGCAGGTTCGAACAGCGGCTCAAACAGCGGCTGGGAAGAAATTAAGGCAACAATACCGAGCGATGCTAAGGGAAAGACTATCGAAGTATTTACTTGGAATAAAGTATCTGACGTTACAGGCGCACCCGATGTTGTTGAACAGTTTCAAAAAGAAACCGGTATTAATGTTGAGTGGGTTGTAGGAAGTTATACCGACTACGCAACAAAAATTGCTGCACGAGTTGCATCTCAGCAGTCACCTGATGTTGTAAGACTTATGAATATTAACACAGGTCTTTTACAAGTTCTTCAACCTTTGCAGAACTTTAATTATGACTTTACCGATTCGGCTTGGGATACTCGTATTATGGATTTCTATACCTTTGACGGTAAAACCTATGCTACTAATATGAGAAATACTCTCTTACAACAGCCCCGTGCACTTATTTACAACAAAAACCTTATAAGCAAGTATGACCTTGAAGATCCTTACTCACTTTGGAAACAAGGAAATTGGACATGGGATAAATTTGAAGAAATTTGTACCATATTTAAAGATGAAGTTGACGATGATACATATTTGCCGTGGACTTCTTATCAGTGGTCAGACGCAGGTGATGCTTACGGCGCAGGTATGATCAAACGCGAAGGCGAACGTTTTGTTTCAAATATGAATGATGCTAACCTCTTAAAAGGCTGGCAGAAAATGTGCCAACTCAGAGAAGACGGTATAACAAATAATATCCGTTTTGATATAAGCAATTTTGAAAACGGTAAAATACTATTCTTTACAGAATCACTTATCAGCGTTCGTCGCACCCACTTCTATTGGACACAGCTTAAAGCTCAGGGTGCACTTGGCGCTGTTCCGCTTCCGACAATGGAAGGCGGCACAACTGCAACTGTCTGGTCAGAAGTAGAAGCTTACGGAATCCCCGAAGGCGCACCTAACGGAGAACTTGTGCCTTATTTCTTACGCTATTATCTTGATTCGGAAAATTATGATAAGCAGACCTTCTTCTGTGACCCAACAATGCTTGATGTACATGAAGCTCTTATGAAATCTGATGAAATGTTTGTAAACTATGACTGCGGTCTTATTACAGACGATGTAGGTAAAGGCGGTATCCATATTAATGCCAGCATTATAAATGCAAAATCTGCACAAGCTGAGCAGAAACTTGACAGTTATGCAAATATGGTTGATGC
>JAZSDM010000037.1:0-9991 GCA_045531145.1 Acutalibacteraceae bacterium
CGAAGCAACAAGCGCCCTTGATAACGAAAGTGAATTTGCGGTGGCAAAATCGCTTGCAAAACTTTCGGAGGGCAGAACTACCATTACTATTGCTCACCGCCTTTCAACCATTCGCAAGGCGGACAGAATAATGGTGCTTACTGACGAGGGTATTGTTGAGCAAGGTACACACCTTGAGTTGTTAGAAAAGAAAGGCGTGTACTACCGCTTTAATCAAATGGTAAATGAACTTGCATAGCGTAACCTTTTGTGATAAAATGAATAAAATTTAGTATACTCTAACTCTTATGGGGGATTAATTTTGGTTTATTCAAATGTACTTGAAGCGGTTGGTAATACCCCGCTTATCAAACTTTCACATATTGTGCCCGAAGACTGTGCGGATATTTTAGTCAAGTACGAGGGTGTTAACATAGGCGGTTCAATAAAAACCAGAACTGCGCTTAATATGGTTAACGATGCCGAACAACGCGGAATAATAACCAAGGATACGGTAATTGTTGAGCCTACAAGCGGTAACCAAGGAATCGGTCTTGCCCTTATCGGCGCGGTAAAAGGGATTAAAGTAAGAATAATTATGCCCGATTCGGTAAGTGAAGAACGCAGAAAATTGGTAAGAGCCTATGGCGCGGAATTGGTGCTTATCCATGACGACGGCGATATTGGCGCTTGTATTGAGGAATGTTTACAAACTGCGCTTAAAATGGCAGAAGAAGATGAAAATGTATGGGTGCCTCAGCAGTTTATTAACCCTGCAAATCCGCAGATACACCGCAACACTACCGCTTTGGAAATTTTAGAACAAGCAAACCGCACAATTGACGGCTTTTGTTCGGGTGTAGGTACTGGCGGTACTCTTACAGGAATTGGCGAAACCTTAAAACAGGCTAACCCCAATATTACAATTTGGGCGGTAGAGCCCGAAAATGCCGCTATCCTTTCGGGCGGAAGTATTGGTACGCATTTGCAAATGGGTATTGGCGACGGTATTATTCCCGACAATTTGAATCTTGAAATTTTCGAGGAAACCGCTATTGTTACCGACCAAGAGGCTATTAAAACCTCTAAAAGACTTATTGCCGAAGAAGGTATCCTTTGCGGTATTTCAAGCGGTACAAATGTTGCGGCGGCGCTAAGACTTGCAAAAAAATTAGGCAAAGGAAAGACGGTTGTAACCGTACTTCCCGATACGGGAGAGAGATATTTCAGTACAGAACTTTTTGAGTATTAAGGAGTAAAAAATGACAAATATTTGGCATGACATTTCACCAAAAAGAATCACACCCGAAGAATTTATGTGTGTTGTAGAAATTCCAAAGGGAAGTAAGAACAAATATGAGTTGGATAAGGAAACAGGTCTTTTAATGCTTGACCGTATACTTCATACTTCGACTCATTATCCTGCTAACTACGGCTTTATTCCACGCACCTACGGTGATGACGGTGACCCGCTTGATGTATTGCTTTTATGCGAACAAACACTTGAACCGTTAGCGCTTGTAAAGGCGTATCCGATCGGTGTTATTTCTATGATAGACAACGGTAGAAATGATGAAAAAATCATTGCAATTCCTTGCAATGACCCTACATATAACCATTATACCGACATTGACCAGTTGCCCAAACATATTTTTGATGAAATGAGCCATTTCTTTAAGGTTTATAAAAACCTTGAGGGTAAGGATACCGCTGTAAACGAAGTTAGCGGTAAAGAAACGGCGGTAAGAATTGTTAAAGAAGCAATCGACCATTATATTGAATGTTTTTGTAAATAAAGATTGTTTTGGTGTACAAATGAAATTGCCTAAAAGAAAACCGAATCGGTTAGAGGGTTATGATTATAACAGCACCGGCGCATATTTTATTACGATATGTACGAAAAATCGCAAAGAGATGTTTTGGGATAATGTAGGGGCGAGCATTGCTCGCCCGCAAGAAATCAAATTATCAAAATACGGTAAAATGGTAGATGATGCCATAAATAATATATCGGCACAATATCCCGCTGTATCGGTTGATAAATATGTAATAATGCCAAACCATATACATCTTCTTTTAAGGATATGTTGTGATAATAACGGGCGACCAATGGTCGCCCCTACGGTATCAAATGTAATTCAGCAAACAAAAGGATATGTGACAAAACAAATCGGTCTCCCAATTTGGCAAAAATCTTTTCACGACCATATAATACGTAATGAAAATGATTATAGAGAAACTTGGGAATATATAGACCAAAACCCTTTGAAATGGGAAGATGATGAATTGTTTTCAAAAAAATAACAGCAGACTGATTTTTCAGCCTGCTGTTTTTAATATGTTTAATTAACTGTTTGCTTCTATATATTCAACCAATTCGCCGATGGTTTTAATGTTTTCGATTTCCTCGTCGGGAATTTCAACGCTGAATTCGTCTTCAATAGACATTAAAAGTTCAACAACGTCCAGACTGTCGGCACCTAAGTCTTTTGCGATGTCGGTGTCCATAGTCATTTGGTCGGCATCAGCATCAAGTTGTTCTGCTAAAATAGATTTAATCTTATCAAATGTCATAAAAATCCTCCTGAATAATCTGTCGAAATTCGACAGGTACTATAACAAATATATGTGTTATTTTTGAATTTGTCAATAGTTTTTTTATTTATGTTTTATATGTATAAAAACTATTGCAAAATTATTCCTTTTATTCTATAATAGTGTATATATGTGTTTATGAAAGGCAGGAATGTGTGTTTTCACACTCTTACTATGGCTAAAGAAAAGTTAGTAAAATCAATCACCTCTATGGAAGAGGATTTCGCAAAATGGTATACAGATGTTTGCATCAAAGCCGAACTTATTGATTACGCTTCGGTTAAAGGCTGTATGATTATCCGTCCTTACGGATACGCTATTTGGGAAAATATTCAAAAAAATATGGACGCTTTGTTTAAGCAAACAGGACACGAAAATGTGTATATGCCGATGTTCATTCCCGAAAGTCTTTTACAAAAGGAAAAGGACCACGTTGAAGGTTTTGCTCCCGAAGTTGCTTGGGTAACACACGGCGGCGAAGAAGAACTGGAAGAACGCCTTTGTGTTCGCCCCACTTCCGAAACCCTTTTTTGCGACCATTTTAAAAATATAGTTCACTCTTACCGTGATTTGCCTAAACTTTACAATCAGTGGTGCAGTGTTGTGCGTTGGGAAAAGACTACCCGTCCGTTCCTTCGTTCGCGCGAATTTTTATGGCAGGAAGGTCATACTTTGCACGCCACTAAGGAAGAGGCTCAGGCTGAAACCATACAAATGTTAAATGTTTATGCCAAATTCGCCGAAGAATATTTGGCAATGCCTGTTGTAAAGGGTGTTAAAACCGCTAAGGAAAGATTTGCCGGCGCGGAAGACACCTACACAATCGAAGCCTTGATGCACGACGGTAAGGCTTTGCAAAGCGGAACGTCACACTTCTTTGGTGACGGTTTTGCAAGAGCGTTTGATATAACCTATACCGATAAAAACAATCAACCCGTTTACCCGTTTCAGACTTCTTGGGGAACAACCACCCGCCTTATCGGCGCGGTTATTATGACACACGGTGACGATAGCGGTCTTGTACTTCCGCCGATGATTGCTCCTATACAGACAGTTGTTATTCCGATTGCTACTCATAAAGAGGGCGTACTTGAAAAAGCAAACGAAGTTTATGCCAGAATTAACAATGTTTGCCGTGCTAAAATTGACGTTACAGACCAGTCACCAGGTTGGAAGTTCAGCGAATACGAAATGAAAGGCGTTCCGCTTCGTATAGAACTCGGACCTAAAGATATTGAAAACAATGTTTGTGTTGCAGTTCGCCGTGACAATGGCGAAAAAATTGTTGTAAACCTTGACGAATTAGAAGTTAAAATACCTGAACTTTTAAAAGATGTGCAAGACGGTCTTTACAATAAAGCGCTTGCTCGCCGTGAAAGTATGACCTATGATGCGAGAAGCCTTGAGGAAATGACCGATATCGCAGAAAACAAACCCGGTTTCATCCGCGCTATGTGGTGTGGGGACAGGGAGTGCGAAGATAAACTCAAAGAAGTTGCAGGCGTTACTTCGCGCTGTATTCCTTTTGAACAAACCGAACTTGACGGTAAGTGTGTGTGCTGCGGCAAAGAAGCCAAGCATATGCTTTATTGGGGAAAAGCGTATTAATTCGTAATTCGTAATTAAACCGACCTTTTTAAAGGTCGGTTTTGTTTGTGGTTATATTACCATTCCGTAGGGTAGGGGTTTCCCCTCCCGGTTTTTGTTTCTATAATTCGGGAGGGCGCAGAGACCCTCCCCTACAATATATTAATATAAATACAAATAAAAGCACCCCGAAGGGTGCTTTTTTAATTCCGAATTCCGAATTACGAATTCCGCATTCAAAATTTTGATAAAAAATTTCAAAAAACCGCTTGACTATTGACTTTTTTTGGTATATAATTGTAAATTACTAATGATGATGGGGTATTATGCGATATTTCTGCTTTTTTATCATTTGATGATAATAGGAAATACCCACAATATCTGTTGTCTATGGCTCTATTGCGGTACTAAATATACCGTAAAATATATGGAGGAGTGATTGTATACCATGGAATCGACTTCAATGGTAAAACCTGTTGCGTTGGGCAAAAACAATCGTATGACTTTTTCAAAGATTAATGAAGTCATTGATATGCCTAACCTTATTGAAATCCAGAAGGATTCGTACAAATGGTTCGTTGAAGAGGGCTTAAAAGAAGTTTTCAGGGATATGACTGCCATAACCGACTATAGCGGAAATCTTCAATTAAGTTTTATTGACTACCGTCTTGACGAACAACCGAAGTATGACGTTACCGAGTGTAAAGCCCGTGACGCAACATACGCCGCACCTTTGCGTGTGACGGCTCGTCTTATCAACAACGAAACCGGTGAAATTAAAGAAAGTGAAGTGTCAATGGGTGATTTCCCCATTATGACCGAATCGGGAACATTTGTAATCAACGGTGCTGAACGTGCTATTGTTTCGCAGTTGGTTCGTTCTCCCGGTGTTTATTATGCCGTTAAAATAGATGAAAAAACCGGTAAAAGATTATATTCCTCCACCGTTATTCCTAACCGCGGTGCTTGGCTTGAATATGAAACCTCTGTAAATGATGTTTTGTATGTTCGTATTGACAAAAACCGTAAATTACCTATTACTACCTTTATCCGTTCTTTAGGTATCGGTACTAATCAGGAAATCAGGGAACTCCTCGGCGAAGACGAACGTCTTGCGGCTACCTTGGATGCTGATGATACAAAGAATGTAGAAGAGGCTTTGGTTGAAGTTTATAAAAAGTTACGTCCAAGTGAGCCTGTTACAATTGAAGGTGCGCAAACCTATATTGAGCAGTTGTTCTTTGACCCCCACCGTTATGATATTTCAAGGGTTGGACGTTATAAATACAATAAAAAGTTATCAATAGGCGCTCGTATCAAAGGCGCAGTTTTGGCGCGCCCTGTTATTGATCCTATGACAGGCGAAATTATTGCCGACGCTGATACTACCGTATCAAAAGAATTGGCAATGGAAATTGAAACCAAGGGTGTAAACTCGGCTTACATCAATGTAATGGATAATGAAGGCAACAAGAGTGAAGTTAAGGTTCTTTCAAACGGTATGGTAAACCTTGGCGACTTTGTCGACTTTACTGCTGAAGAATTAGCAGAACTTGATGAGCTTGGCATTAACGAACAGGTTTCTTTTGCAGTTCTTAAAGAAATCATTGAAAACAATTCTTCAAAGGAAGAAATTCGTCAGGCGTTAATTGAAAATGCGGACAATCTTATCCCTAAGAGCATTATTGTTGACGATATTTTCGCAACCATAAGCTATTTCTTAGGTCTTCCCCACAATGTAGGCGATGTTGACGATATTGACCACTTGGGCAACCGTCGTATCCGTAGCGTTGGTGAGCTTTTGCAGAACCAATTCCGTATCGGTATTTCCCGTATGGAACGTGTAGTTCGCGAAAAAATGACCTTGCAGGCGCAAGACCCTGATAATATTACTCCCCAATCTCTTATAAATATCCGTCCTGTTGTGGCTGCTATTAAGGAATTCTTTGGTTCCTCGCCGTTGTCACAGTTTATGGATCAGACAAACCCGCTTTCTGAACTTACTCATAAGCGCCGTTTGTCAGCATTGGGCCCCGGCGGTCTTTCGCGTGACCGTGCATCATTCGAAGTTCGTGACGTTCACTACACTCACTACGGCCGTATGTGCCCGATTGAGACTCCTGAAGGTCCTAACATCGGTCTTATTTCTTACCTTGCAACCTTTGCTAAGATAAACAAATACGGCTTCATCGAAACTCCTTTCCGTAAGGTTGTGGACGGTAAGGTTTTAGACGAAGTTGTTTATATGACTGCTGACGAAGAGGACGATTACATCGTAGCTCAGGCAAACGAACCTTTGGACGAAAACGGCTATTTTATCAACAAAAAGGTAAATACCCGTTACCGCGAAGGATTCCAGGAAGTTGAATCAAACAAAGCAGAGTTTATGGACGTATCACCTAAGATGGTTGTATCTGTTGCAACTGCTATGATTCCGTTCCTTGAAAATGACGATACTAACCGTGCACTCATGGGTTCAAACATGCAGAAGCAGGCAGTACCGCTTTTAAAACCCGAAAACCCCTTTGTTGCAACTGGTATGGAATACAAAGCCGCTGTTGACTCGGGCGTTGTTGTGCTTGCTAAGCGTGACGGTGAAGTTACCTATGTAAGTGCTGATACTATTAAAGTACGTGCTAAAAACGGTGAAATTGATGAGTATAACCTCATTAAGTTCTTACGTTCTAACCATGGTACTTGTATCAACCAAAAGCCTATTGTTGCAGTTGGCGAAAAGGTTACCTCCGGTCAGGTTATTGCTGACGGTCCTGCAACAAGCGGCGGTGAAATCTCTCTCGGCCGTAATGCCCTTATAGGCTTTATGACCTGGGAAGGTTACAACTATGAAGACGCTGTTTTGATTAACGAACGTCTTGTTCGTGAAGATATCTACACTTCTATTCATATTGAAGAATATGAAATTGAATGCCGTGATACAAAACTCGGACCCGAAGAAATCACACGCGATATTCCCAACGTTGGTGAAGACGCGCTTAAAGATTTGGACGAACGCGGTATTATCCGCATCGGTGCAGAAGTTACCGCAGGTGACATACTTGTAGGTAAGGTTACACCTAAGGGTGAAACCGAACTTACCGCTGAAGAAAGACTCTTGCGTGCAATCTTCGGTGAAAAGGCACGTGAAGTTCGTGATACTTCACTTCGTGTTCCTCACGGTGAATACGGTACAATTGTTGACGTTAAGGTATTTACAAGGGAAAATTCTTCTGAATTAAGCCCCGGTGTTAACGTTGTTGTACGTTGTTATATTGCTCAGAAGCGTAAAATCTCTGTCGGCGATAAGATGGCTGGTCGTCACGGTAATAAGGGTGTTGTATCCCGTATTTTACCAAGTGAAGATATGCCTTTCTTGCCCGACGGTACACCGCTTGATATCGTGCTCAACCCATTGGGCGTACCTTCCCGTATGAATATCGGTCAGGTGCTTGAAGTTCACTTGGGTTATGCTGCTAAAGCGCTTGGCTGGCATATTTGCACACCTGTATTCGACGGTGCGCACGAAGAAGACATCAGAGAATGCTTCCGTCTGGCAGAAAATTCTACCAAAGCAGACGATTACGCATACAAGAACAGCGCGGCACTTGACTTCTCAAGAATCCCGCTCACAGAAGATGCTAAAACCCAACTTTATGACGGACGTACAGGTGAACCGTTTGATAACCTCGTAACCGTTGGTTATATGTATTATCTTAAACTTCACCACTTGGTTGATGATAAGATTCACGCCCGTTCTACAGGTCCGTACTCACTCGTAACTCAACAGCCGCTCGGTGGTAAAGCACAGTTCGGCGGTCAGCGTTTCGGTGAAATGGAAGTTTGGGCACTTGAAGCTTACGGCGCGGCTTATACACTTCAGGAAATCTTAACCGTGAAGTCTGACGATGTTGTCGGCCGTGTTAAGACTTACGAATCAATCGTTAAGGGACAGAACATTCCGAAACCGGGTGTTCCCGAATCCTTTAAGGTTCTTATTAAAGAATTGCAGTCTTTGGGCCTTGATGTTAAGGTTCTTGACAAGTACAACGACGAAATCGATTTAAAACAGTCATTTGAAGAAGATGACGATATCGGTCTCGGTACTCCTGCAATTCCTGAAGACAGTGAATTTCACGAAGAAACCGTTGTTGACGGTTTGGACGGATACGGTCTCGAAGATGAAAACGGCGAGGCTATTCCTTATGAACAGGACTCTCAAGATGAGTCTGAAGAACAATAATAACGGAGGGGCAAAATAATGGCAGAAATCGAATTTGAATCCATAAAAATAGGACTTGCGTCTCCCGAACAAATCAGAAGCTGGTCTTACGGCGAAGTAACCAAGCCCGAAACTATTAACTACCGTACCTTAAAACCCGAACAGGGCGGTCTTTTCTGCGAACGCATTTTTGGACCTCAAAAGGACTGGGAATGTCACTGCGGAAAGTACAAGCGTATCCGCTATAAAGGTAAGGTTTGTGAACGTTGCGGTGTTGAAGTTACACGCGCAAAGGTACGTCGTGAGCGTATGGGTACTATTGAACTCGCTGCTCCCGTATCTCACATCTGGTATTTCAAGACTATCCCGTCAAGAATGGGCTTAGTGCTTGATGTATCACCCAAAGATTTGGAACAGGTACTTTATTTCTCAAAATATATCGTTACCGACCCAGGTACCACTCCGCTTGAAAAGAAACAACTTCTTAACGAAAAGCAGTATAATGATATGCGCGAAAAGTATGAAGATGATTTCGAAGCAGGAATGGGTGCAGAGGCAGTTAAAAAACTTCTCCAGGAAATCGACCTTGAAAAGTCTTGCGAAGAACTTCGTGCAGAGCTTGAGGATGCAAGCGGTCAAAAACGCGTTCGTATCCTTAAAAGACTTGAAGTTTTGGAAGCGTTCAGACAGTCGGGCAACCGTCCTGAATGGATGATTCTTGACGTAATTCCGGTAATTCCACCCGATTTACGTCCTATGGTTCAGCTTGATGGCGGACGTTTCGCAACAAGCGACCTTAACGACCTTTACAGACGTGTTATTAACCGTAACAACCGTCTTAACAGACTTTTGGAATTGCGTGCGCCTGACATTATCGTTCGTAACGAAAAGAGAATGCTTCAAGAAGCGGTTGACGCTCTTATTGACAACGGCAGAAGAGGCAAACCCGTTACAGGACCTAACAACCGCGCGCTTAAATCCCTTTCGGATATGCTTAAAGGTAAGCAGGGCCGTTTCCGTCAGAACCTTCTCGGTAAACGTGTTGACTACTCGGGCCGTTCGGTTATCGTAGTAGGACCTGAACTTAAAATGTATCAGTGCGGTCTTCCTAAGGAAATGGCACTTGAACTCTTCAAGCCCTTCGTAATGAAGCGTCTTGTTGAAACTAAAGAAGCTACAAATATAAAGACAGCTCGCAAAATGGTAGAAAGAGCTTCCTCTGAAATTTGGGATGCACTCGAAACCGTTATTAAGGAACATCCCGTTCTTCTTAACCGTGCTCCAACCCTTCACAGACTTGGTATTCAGGCATTCGAGCCTGTGCTTGTTGAGGGTAGAGCAATTAAGCTTCACCCCCTTGTATGTACTGCGTTTAATGCGGACTTTGACGGCGACCAGATGCCTGTACACGTTCCGCTTTCTGGTGAGGCTCAGGCCGAGGCAAGATTCCTTATGCTTTCTGCTAACAACCTTCTTAAGCCTGCAGACGGACGTGCAGTAACAGTTCCTTCTCAGGATATGATTGTCGGCTCGTATTTCCTTACTATGACTAACGAGAATGAGGTTGGTGCAGGTAGAGTATTCCGTGACATGGATGAGGCTGAAATGGCATAT
>JAZSDM010000074.1:0-2571 GCA_045531145.1 Acutalibacteraceae bacterium
ATCTAATGCTGAAAATGCCAATACAATCAATAACCACAGGCTTATAGAAATTTCGGCAGATGATTTTGAAACGGCGGTCAAGGACGAAAACACCTATTATCTTGTGTATTAAGGCGGTGATAATATGGCGATTTATGTAGGCGAAAACAACGCCCTTTTACTTAAAAATGACCGCAGTGTTGTTGAGTTTTACAAGGGAAATCAAAAGATATTTGGTTATAACGGTAATGCAAACGGTGAGATAATAACTGTGGATAATGTGCACCCAATAGAACATAAATTAAAAGTCAAATTAACAAGTGATACAATTACCGATTTTTCGGGTGTTACGGTTACAAGATACGGTAAGAATTTATTACGCTACCCTTACGCAACTGGTGATACAACAACAAACGGTTTAACTTTTACTACTACCCCCGATGGTGTATTAACTATAAACGGAACATTAACAACCGCAAGTATGGGATATATTTTCTTTACAAAAGATTATGGAATATTAAAAGACGGTGTAACTTATTCATTAGCAAGCGGAGTGGTTATTAGATATACGGATGAAAATGGTGTAACAAAATGGGCTAATACTAATGTGACTTGGAAAAAAGAATATACACTTTCCATGTGTTATATTTCATTAACACAAAAAACTTATAATAATGTTGTTTATTACCCACAAATAGAAGTTGGCTCTGCTGTTACCGCTTACGAGCCGTATATTAAACCTGTAATCATTACCGCAAACGCTGACGGAACGGTTGAGGGTTTGACTTCTCTATCGCCCAATATGACACTTTTATCCGACACTGACGGTGTTGGTATAAACTGTGTGTATGTAGGAGGTGAGGTAGGTGTTTAACGAGGTGCAGATAATCGGTCTTATAGTAATGGCTATAGTTACGCTTGGCGGTTTTATTACTATCATATTAAAAATGACACAGCCAATAAATGATTTACGAGTTGTTATACAAGAATTAAGAGATTGTATTAATTCTCTAAAAAACGATAACTCAACACAAAACACACGATTGGACAAGCACGGTGAAGAGATTGATAAATTAAATAACCGTGTTGGAAATATCGAAACAAAAATTAGTTTATACCATAAAGAATAATTTAGAAAGAGGTAATATTATGTTTAAAATTGCATTGAACGCAGGACACGGAATACATACAGCAGGTAAACGTTGTCTGAAAACTTTAGACCCCAACGAAACAAGAGAGTGGGAATTGAATAGCCGTATCTGTAATAAGATTAAAGAAAAGCTCAGAGCTTATAATGGCTATGAACTTATTCGACTTGACGACACTATAGGTGAAATAGACGTTCCTTTAAAAGAACGTACTGACGAAGCTAACAGATGGGGTGCTGACTTCTATTTATCAATTCACCACAACGCAGGCATTAACGGTGGCACAGGTGGTGGCATTGAAACTTACATTTATACAAATGCGAGTAAGCAGAGTGAAGAATGGCAAACCATTTTATATGAAACATTGATTAGACACACAGGTCTTAAAGGGAATCGTTCTGACGGAACACGCAAGGCTAATCTACACGAAGTTAGAGAAAGCAATATGCCTGCGGTACTCATTGAATGTGGCTTTATGGATAGTGCTACAGACGTGCCAATTATTTTAACAGATACTTTTGCAGAACAAGTAGCCAATGCTTGTGTAGAAGTGTTGGTTGCTAAAGGTGGTTTAACCAAAAAAGAAACTACTGTAACCGACATAAATGTCGGTGGCAAAAACACTAATGTTCTTGAATGGCAGAAAGCTGCTATTGCTGATGGCTTCAAGTTCCCTAAATATGGCGCAGATGGTCAATGGGGTGGTGAGTGTGAAGCAGTTGCTAAGACTGCTGTTTGTAAAAAGCGTGATACATACAAATATAAAAACCTCACTAAGATTGTTCAAAGAGTGGTTGGTGTTACAGCTGATGGTTTGTTTGGTAACGACACAAAAAATGCTGTTATCAAATTCCAAAAACTTGTTGGGCTTAACGCCGACGGTTGCGTAGGGCTTAATACTTGGAAGAAAATATTGGGGGTATAAAAAATGAAAACAAAAGTTTTAAAATGGTTTAAAGCAGCAGGTGTCCGCGCAATTAAAACTGTTGCAGAAACGGCAGTTGCAACAATCGGTACTTCGGCTGTTATAGCACAGGTTGATTGGAAGTTCGTAGTTTCAGCGTCACTTTTATCAGGGTTACTTTCCTTGTTAATTTCGATTAAAGGTCTACCTGAAATAAAAGAGTAACAAACAAATAAAAAATCCGCCCTGTCCTTGATGATTCAGGGCGGATTTCCTTTACTAAAATCGAATATTTTTTAAGAAAATTCGTGTAAAATTCGTGTGACAAAAAAATAGACCGCATAACAATGCGGTCTGAGTTGTTTTTGGCGGAGACGGCGAGATTCGAACTCGCGGGGGATTGCTCCCTAACTGATTTCGAGTCAGCCCCGTTATGACCACTTCGATACGTCTCCATATATGTTAAACTCCGTTTGGAGTCAAACGCAATATTCAATTTTTACCGAACGGGGCGCCCCGTTATGTCCTGTTGCGGTGCCC
>JAZSDM010000092.1:0-1813 GCA_045531145.1 Acutalibacteraceae bacterium
ATGGACCGTCGAGGACGCCGGTCCCTACAGTATATGATAAAATTTAGAGCAAACCCGTTTACGGGTAGCAAGTAATAATTGCATGGCTGGCAGGCCAATAAAAAGCGCACTTGTGCGCAGCCAGTAGTATTAGGGCTATGCCCGAAACTGAAATACCCCCCGTTATACGGGGGGATTTTTATTGTATAACGAAAACCACGC
The DNA here is from genome assembly GCA_045531145.1 of Acutalibacteraceae bacterium. Classification (GTDB taxonomy): domain Bacteria; phylum Bacillota; class Clostridia; order Oscillospirales; family Acutalibacteraceae; genus UBA737. The sequence goes on from JAZSDM010000092.1 coordinate 202, forward strand.
GATAGTCGCGTGGTTCAAAAGAGGTTAACCGATGAAAAGAAATCCTCCAATATGTTATAATAAAGTGACCTGCCAGTCAAAATAAAAAACATATTGGAGGATTTATCTATGAAAAAAGAGAGCATAGACAGTAATATTTTAGCACATACATCGTGGAATTGCAAGTACCACATTGTCTTTGCACCAAAGTATAGACGAAAGGTGTTTTTCGAAGAAAAACGGTTAGAGATAAGAGAAATATTGCGAAAATTATGCCAATGGAAAGGGGTAGAAATAATAGAGGGGGAAGTATGTCCCGACCATATACATATGCTGGTAAGCATCCCGCCCAAAATGAGCGTTTCGGGATTTATGGGTTATCTCAAAGGAAAAAGCGCACTTTTGATTTTTCAAAAGTGGGGGAATCTAAAATTTGCATACCGAAACCGCGAGTTTTGGTGCAAGGGATATTACGTAGATACCGTGGGGAAGAACACGAAAGCGATAAAGGAGTACATAGCAGACCAATTAAAACAAGATAAAGAGAGCGACCAGTTGGCAATGTTCGACCCACGGGACCCATTTATGGGTAGTAAGTAACAGATGCATGGCTGGCAGGCCAATCTAAAACGCACTTGTGCGTAGCCAGTAACATTTAGGGTTTTACCCGAAACTGAAATACCCCCGGTTTGACCGGGGGATTTTTATTGTATAACGAAAACCACGCGATAGTCGCGTGGTTCAAAAAAGGTTAACCGATGAAAAGAAATCCTCCAATATGTTATAATAAAGTGACCTGCCAGTCAAAATAAAAAACATATTGGAGGATTTATCTATGAAAAAAGAGAGCATAGACACTAATATTTTAGCACACACTTCTTGGAATTGCAAGTACCACATTGTCTTTGCGCCAAAGTATAGGCGCAAGGTGTTTTTCGAAGAAAAACGGTTGGAGATAAGAGAGATATTGCGAAAATTATGCCAATGGAAAGGCGTAGAAATAATTGAAGGCGAGGTATGCCCCGACCATATACATATGCTGGTAAGCATCCCGCCCAAAATGAGCGTTTCGGGATTTATGGGTTACCTCAAAGGAAAAAGTGCACTTTTGATTTTTCAAAAGTGGGGTAATATGAAATTTGCCTACCGAAACCGCGAGTTTTGGTGCAAGGGATATTACGTAGATACCGTGGGGAAGAACACAAAAGCAATAAAGGAGTACATAGCAGATCAATTGAAACAAGATAAAGAGAGCGACCAGTTGGCAATGTTCGACCCACGGGACCCATTTATGGGTAGTAAGTAACAGATGCATGGCTGGCAGGCCAATCTAAAACGCACTTGTGCGTCGCCAGTAACATTTAGGGTTTTACCCGAAAATGAAATACCCCCGGTTATACCGGGGGATTTTTATTATGGAAAATCTTTAAGATAAATTCCGCCGTCGCAGGTAACGAAGAGTCTTATTCGTATTTTGCGTAAAGCGACGGGCAGAGGGTATTTCTTTAGGGTTAAAATCGCGTATTCCGAGCAGGTTGGCATACAAAGACAACGCCTTCTCGTTTCTTCCTTTGCGTAATGCTGATAGCATTCCACGGACTTTATAAGTATAAATTTCGCAGATGCATAAGAA
>JAZSDM010000096.1:0-4118 GCA_045531145.1 Acutalibacteraceae bacterium
CCTTGTAAGACCTAATGTTGCAAATATTGATAAACTGTTTATAGTTTCTTCTTATTCTACTCCTGCTCCCAACGCTTTTATAATTGATAAAATTGCCGCTATTGCCGAATATAACGGTATTGAGCCGATTATTGTTTTCAACAAATGCGATATGGGTGATTTTAGCAATTGGGAAAAGATTTATAAAAATGCGGGGTTTAAAACCTTTACGGTTTCGGCTGAAAAGGGCGAGGGTATGCAACCGCTTTTATCAGAATTAAAAGGAAGCATCAGCGCGTTTACAGGTAATTCGGGCGTGGGTAAATCAAGCATACTAAACTTCATTTTTGGAAACCGAAATATCGCTACGGGTGAAGTAAGCGAAAAGTTGGGCAGAGGCCGTCACACTACCCGTCATATAGAAGCGTATAGCCTTTCAGGTGGCGGTTTTGTTGTTGATACACCCGGTTTTTCTTCTTTGGATTATACAAGTCGCGACTATGAATTTAAAGAGAATTTAGCCCACTATTTCAGGGATTTTGGCGATAGTATATACGAGTGTAAGTTTTCTTCCTGTTCTCACACAAAGGAAAGTGGTTGCGGAGTTATAGAGGCTGTAAAAACAGGCAAAATCGAGCCGACACGCCATAGTTCGTATATCGCTTTATTTGAAGAAATGAAAGATTTAAAGCCGTGGGAAGCCGATAATTACAAAAAAAAGTAACCTTTTTGTTTTTCCCTTATATAATGGTATTGTAAGGGGGAAACAAAATGCGCAGACACCACGGAATTAATAAAGGCTTTATTGCAATCGCTTTTGCAGGCGGTCTTTTAATCAGTTGCTTTTGTCCTCCTAAACTATTAGTAGGCGTTCTTGCAATCTGGGTAATAATACTCGGATTTTCAAGCGCCAGATGTTAACGGAGGGTAATTATGAAAGTTGTATTATTTAAAAGTCCTAAAATCTTAAGCGGAATTTTACGCACAATTTTTGGAATTAAAAAGCAAAGTATTAATAATACATAAATAAAAAAGTCATCTCAAAAGAGATGACTTTTAGTTTTTTTAAAGTAAATGTTTTCTTAAATTTTCAGGAGTTTCACTTGAAAGCATGGCAGGGGGAATATCAAATACGGTTTTGCAACCGCTCTCGCCAGACTTATTTAATTTATATGCCGCACGAGCGTATGCTACAAGCACACTTGCGGTAAATTCGGGGTTTGAATCGAGATTCAATTTGTATTCAATAATATGTGAGTTTTCGCCATTCCAACCTGTTTTACCGCTTCTTATAACTGTACCGCCGTGGGGAAGAGCTGAGTGGTCACGCTTTAATTCTTCCATCCCAATAAAATGAACGATGGTGTCATAATCGGCAAAGTAGTTAGGCATAGTTTTGATTTCGTTTTCTATTTTTTCTTTGTCCGCGCCGTCTTCTACAACAACAAAACATTCACGAATGTGCTTCTGACGGGTTGTAAGTTCGGGGTTTTCACCGTTTCTAACACTTTCTACCGCCGATTCAACAGGTACTGTATACTGTCTTGCATCCAAAACGCCGTTGATTCTTCTTATAGCGTCCGAATGGCCTTGGCTTACGCCTTTTCCCCAGAATGTATAATCTTTGCCGCCTGGTAAAATAGCGTTTGCATAAAGGCGGTTAAGTGAAAACATACCAGGGTCCCAACCAACCGATATTATACCGATTTTACCGTTTTCTTTTGCCACTTTATCAACATTCTCAAAATGTTCAGGGATTTTTGCGTGGGTATCAAAACTGTCAATAACGTTAAAATCTTTTACAAATTGCGGTGTTTGTACAGGCAAATCGGTTGCACTGCCGCCGCAGATTATAAGCACATCAATATCGTTTTTATAATTTTTTGCTTCGTCTACATGCAAAACCTTTGCGGTTTCGGTTAAAATATTAACGGTTTCGGGATTTCGGCGTGTGAAAACTGCAACAAGCTCCATATCAGGATTTTGTTTTATTGCACATTCAACCCCACGGCCTAAATTACCGTAGCCTAATATTGCTAATTTCATAAACATTCGCTCCTTACTCGAAAAATTATATTACACATTTTTATTATTGTCAACGGAATAGTTTTATAAAAAAAGAAAAAATAAAATTTTTTAAAATTAACTATTGACAAATAGGTGTTAGTTAGATATAATATACAAGTCGCTTTAAGTTATGGCTGTATAGCTCAGTTGGCTAGAGCATGCGGTTCATACCCGCAGTGTCATTGGTTCAAATCCAATTACAGCCACCATTTATTCGGCCCGTTGGTCAAGAGGCCTAAGACACCGCCCTTTCACGGCGGTAACACGAGTTCGAATCTCGTACGGGTCACCAGAAAAAACCTCGTTCTTATGAACGGGGTTTTTACAATGAAATAAATCCCTTACGGGATTTGTGAAATACGGTGTGCGTGTGAAATATTGTTACGCAATGTGAAATGCCTGTGGGCGTGAGGGGATTTATTTTATCTCACTTGATGCAAAGCATCAAATTTCACAATGACTGCAGGTTATTATTTCACATCCGAAGGATATTTCACTTCTAATATACTAGCAAATGTGATATAATTTGGGTAAGAAAGGCGGTATTTATATGGCTGAATCTAAATTGCGCGAACTTTCAACGGATTTTGCGGTTAAGACTATCAAATTATGTGAAAAAATAAAAGGAAATTACTCTCTTGTTAACCAATTAGAGCGTTCTGCAACCTCAATTGGCGCCAATATTCACGAAGCAAACTACGCACACGGGAAACCTGATTTTATTGCTAAGTTGCAGATTGCATTGAAAGAATGCTATGAAACGGAATATTGGTTGGAACTGTTTGTGAAATCGGAAATATTGAACAGAGAAACTGCTGTTGATCTATACAATCAATGCGGCACGATTCGCCGTATTCTTATTGCTTCTATTAATACCGCTAAGGAGAATATGAAATGATAACCAAAAGATCCTGTGCTAAAGTTTAATGGCTCAAAGAGAATATTAGCAGAGGCACTTACCTTTTTGATACAGTGTTGATTCACACTACGTTTGATTATTTTTGCCCCCACTAACATAAGTTAGCGGGGGTTGGTTTATATAATATATTTATTAACTATAAAGCGTATTTTTAAATTCAACAAACTCCTTTGATTCTCTCATAAAATCAAACACTTTATCTGCCAGAATATTCGAAATTAAATCAATCTCTGAACAGGAAAAGTTTTTTGATGAAGTAGAATTATCGTGGTGAGTTTTATTCAGGAAAATGCTTGTATAATAATGCTTACCGTCAGGTAGTTTTTCTTTTGCCTGAGCGTGTTTTTTTGCAAGTCTTAGACTTGCAATTACATCTACTTTATTTTCGCATTTTGCATATTCAATAGCTAAATATCTATAGATTTGTGCAATACGGCAGTGATAAAATAAAAAATTGCCATCATAAAATATTGTGTTCCATATTGTGAGCGCCGTTTTCAGTGCGAAAATTTTTTCTTCAGACGAATTGTAATCTAAGAGAGTAATGCTTTGTGAAAGCAAATCTGCAAATTGCAATATATTATGATGCTTGATTTTCAAATATTGTTCTTTATTTGATGAATAGGCAAATTCTTTCAATATATCCTGACAAAGATACAAGCCTGTAGCTTTATCGGCATATTTTTTTGCTTTTTCTGCATCGAAATGATGGTTGCTTTTGTCACCGTATGTCGTAACCAATATTTGTGTTGCGCAATCCCGCCATTCATTTTCTGTACAATCTTCTAATATTCGTTCGCATATTTCTAAAGCCTTAGTAGTATATGTATTTGCAGTTTCTTCGTCATTGCCAAATGCATCGGAATATTTTGCAGAAAACAAAGCATATGCATACGCGGTTAAGCATTGATAATTGTTAGGGTATTTAGCAACCGCTGTTCTCCAAAGTTCTATTTCATCCTTTACTAAACCTTTTTGACCTAAACGGGATGCTTTGTCAAAAAACTCTTTAATTTCAATTTTTTGCTTTTCTTCATCACGGTCTAATAATACATCAGTAGTTACATCAAAAAAATTTGCAATAGGTACAATGAGTGATATATCGGGTGAAGCTGTTTCGTTTTCCCACTTTGAAACCGCTTGACAGGACACA
>JAZSDM010000050.1:0-16991 GCA_045531145.1 Acutalibacteraceae bacterium
GCAACTGCTAATGCGGTTTTTGAAGTACCTCCGCTACCTAAAATCAGCACCTTTTTACCCGAAAGCACAATATTATTTTTTTCAATAAGTGCTTTTAATCCCAAAAAATCAGTATTATAGCCGTAAATTTTTCCGTCCTTATTAACAACTGTGTTTACCGCTCCGATTTCTTTTGCGGTATCACTTATAAAATCAAGGTAAGGAATTACCTCCTCTTTATAAGGAATTGTTACATTAATTGCTTTAAAATCCTTTTTAGTTAAAAATGAATCGAGTTCATCCTTTGGTATTTCTTTTAATTCATAATTATAATCAAACAGTTTATTATGAATTTCTTTAGAAAAACTGTGACCTAATTTTTCACCTATAAGTCCGTATTTCATTATTTCCACAACCAATCTGTACCGTAACGACCTATAAGCATATCCGCTAAAACAATTGCGGTAACACTGTCTGCAACCACTCTTGCGCGGTGAACAATACAAGGATCGTGTCTGCCAGTAGCTTCAAGTACGGCATTTTCATTAGTCTTAATATTAACCGTATTTTGCGGTTTAGAAATAGTGGGTGTAGGACGGAAAGCAGTGCGGAAAATCAAAGGCATACCGTTTGTAATACCGCCGTTTATACCGCCGCTGTTATTGGTTGCGGTAACAACCTTACCGTCTTGCATTAAAAATTGGTCGTTAGCGGATGATCCGTACATACCGCCAAATCGGAACCCTGCGCCAAATTCAACACCCTTTACCGCAGGAATTGAAAATAACGCGTGAGAAAGCAAACCTTCTACTGTATCAAACCAAGGCTCACCTACACCGACTGGCAAACCAATTACCGCAGTTTCCAAAACTCCGCCGATGCTATCACCGTTTTCTTTAGCCCCTATTATCGCAGTCATCATCTTGTCAGACACTTCGCTATCAAGCACTGCAAAATCCTGTTTATTTAAATTATCAATATCATCATTTATATTGTCAAATTCACGGTCGGAAATATTGCCGCACTGTTTAATATGTGTACCGATTTTAATACCTTTGCTTTCAAGTGAGGGAATTAAAATCCCGCCTACTGCCACCAAAGCTGCAGTTATTCTGCCGCTGAAATGTCCGCCGCCGCGGTAATCTTCAAAACCGTGATATTTGCAGTTTGCGGTATAATCCGCATGGGACGGCCTCGCTAAAAAACGTGTCGCATCATAATCTTTAGAATGAGTATCGCTATTAGGTATAATTATACAAATAGGTGTACCTGTAGTTTTACCATTTAAAACACCGCTTTTAATTTCGAAAAGGTCACTTTCCTTGCGGGGAGTAGAAATTTCACCTTGAGGACGGCGGCGCGAAAGCATATCTTTTATAAATTTCTCGTCAACAGGAAGCCCAGGTGTTATTCCGTCAATCACAGCGCCAATACATGGTCCGTGACTTTCGCCAAACAAGGTTACTGTCAAGTTATTACCAAATGTATTTTTCATTTATTTGCCACCTTTCTTACAAGTTTTGAAAAATCATCAAACGAAATATTTTTCATCTTAAATTCGCCTATTTTTTCAACTGTTACTATGGTAATATTATCACCAAATGCCTTTTTATCGTGCTTGCAAGCAGAGATTATTTCATCTGCGCTTTCGTCAATAACAGTTGGTAAATTAAGTTTTTTAAGTACAGGTAAAAGTTTAACTTTTACTTCTTCACTACACATGGGAATCATACCTATTGCGACACATTCACCGTGATAATATTTTTCCATACCGTTAATACTTTCAATTGCATGCGCCAAAGTGTGACCGAAGTTAAGTATCTTTCTTAGTCCGCCTTCGTGCTCGTCTTGTTCTACTACATACTTCTTAATTAAAAGACTACGCTTAATAATTTCATCAATTACATCGTCTTTAGTGATATCTTGAGTTTGGAATATGTTAAACAATTCCGCATCACTTGTAAGCGCCATTTTAAGCGATTCCGCAAGTCCGTTAGCAATTTGTCTTTGAGGTAGTGTTTTTAAAGTTTCGGGGTCAATAACCACCTTTTTAGGCGGATAAAAAGCACCTACCAAGTTTTTATAACCCATAAAATCGATTGCGGTTTTTCCACCTATGGACGAATCTACCTGAGAAAGCACTGTTGTAGGAACATTATAAAAATCAATACCGCGCATAAAAATTGCCGCCGCAAAACCTGACATATCCCCTACAACACCACCGCCGACCGCTACAATACAGTCACTGCGTGTAAAGTCATTTTCCACCAATGTTTTTAAAAGCAGAGTTAAATTATCCATCTGCTTTGACTGTTCACCTTGCGGTATTGTAACTACAACCGATGTTTTTGATGCGTTTGCTACCTTTTTTGCATACTCGGTTGGTACACCGTCGTCAGTAACAACAAGCACCTTACGGTTTAAATCAAGCAAATCGCCTATTTTATTAAGTGCGCCTCGTTCTAATACTATACTGTATTCACTAAGCGAAGTTTTAACCGAAATAATCATATGTGTATTTCCTTTTCAAATGTACCTAAAATCTTAAGGTTATTACAGCATTTTTTAAGTTGTTTAAGCATAAGCTTTCCGTGATCGCTGTAAATGTCACCCTCACCCTCGGCATAGAAATAATAATCCCAAATAAGTTCTTTTGTGGGACGGCTTTTAAGCGCCTTTAGGTTGAAACCGTATTCACCTATTACAGAAATTGCCTTACCCAAAGAACCTGCAGCATTCTTAACTGTGAAAAGCATAATAAAATGCTTATCCTTACTGTTTTGAGACCTTTGAGAGCGTGAAAATACCGCAAAGCGCGTAGTATTATTTCCGCTTTGGTTAATATGACCTTCTATTCTTTTAAGACCGAATTTTTTACCCGCCTCAACACTGCCGATTGCGGCGATATCGGTTCTACCGCTTTCACGAACCTGTCTTGCGGCAACAGCGGTATTAACCGCTTCTATTGTTTCAAATCCATGCTCTTTAATAAATTCGGCACATTGCCCTAATGCTTGGGGATGACTTATAACCTGTTTTATATCCCCTATGGTTGCACCATCGTTTGCTAAAAGGTTTTGCACTACTTCGATTTCATAAATACCCGTAATATAAAGTGAGCCGAAGAAGGATAAATCAAGCACTTGACTTACGTCACCGTTAAAACTGTTTTCAATTGGAAGTAATGCGCAGTCACATTCACCGTTTACTACCGCATCGTAAGCGGATTTAAAATCCTTGCACGCAACAGCAGAAGCATCAGGAAAAATTCGTTCTGTAGCGATATTTGCAAAAGCGCCTTCAACACCGCTGTAAGCCACACGCATACCGTCAAGTAAACGGTGCTGTAATTTTTTAGAAACACCTATTGTATCCTTTAAAAAACTAACATAATAAGAACGGTATTCTTCACTTTCAATAAGTGCAGTATTGCGTTTTATCAGTTCCTCTTCCCTTGCAAAATCATCAATCGGAAGACCGTGCTCCTTTTTATAGGCGGCAACCATTTTTGCGGCATCCATACGCTTTTCAAAAAGTTTAGCCATTTTGCTATCGGTTTCGTTAATAATTTTACGCGCTTTTTCAAGTTCTGTCATTATATTTCCCCCAATAAAAAAATCCGCACCCATTACACCAAGATTGGCATAAGCGGTTGCGGACTGTCCGTTAAACATATGCCGAAAAAATCATCGGCAAAAAGGGGTAAACGGGCAGTCCTGTTTAAAATAATAAAAGTAAAATTTACTTGTAGCGAACATTCCGTTTCACCTCTCAAATTAAAAGATATTCATATTTTATCGCATAATTATGCATATGTCAAGTGTTTTTTCACTTTAAAGTGCTAAAATTTAAGACCTACCGAAACAGTAGGTCTTAAAACATTAAATTTTAAAGAGTAAATCACCGTAACTTGGGTATGGCCAGTAATTGCTCGGCACTACACTTTCAGCGCTGTCAGCATATTTACGGATATCTGCCATAAGTTTTAAAATATTATCGTGGTATTCGGTTGCGCGTTCATATACATCCTTAGAACACTCCGCCGAAGAAACCGCCATTTTAAGTTGTGAAGTTAAGGTGAAAATTTCCTTATTAGCAGCAGAAAGTCTTGTTATGAGTTCATATTCAACACTGCTATCCGCCCTTAAAAGATTTTTATTATTAACCGTTTCACACAGTGTATTAGTATAAGCGGTTATTGCGGGGATAACATCACGGTTCATCATATCAATCAATGTAAGTGCTTCAATATGCAATGTTTTAGAATAGTTTTCAAGAATAATATCAACCCTTGAATTAATTTCCGCACGGTTGAATACACCGTGGCGTTCAAACAAGGCAATATTTTCTTCCGACTTTAATCTGGGTAAAGCGTCAACTGTGCTTCTAAGATTCAAAAGACCGCGTTTTTCTGCTTCTTCTTCCCATTCGTGAGAATAACCGTCACCGTTGAAGATAATACGTTTATGATTATGTATAACAGTTTTGATTATTGAATTAACTTCATTTTCAACATCAGCTGCTTTTTCAAGTTTTTCGGCATATTCGGCAAAAACGTCAGCCACCATTGTATTAAGCATTACGTTGGTATCCGAAATTGAGGATGCCGAACCGAGCATACGGAACTCGAACTTATTGCCTGTAAAAGCAAAGGGTGAAGTACGGTTACGGTCAGAATTATCTTTTCTGAATTCAGGTATAACCTCTGTGCCCGTTTTTAATTTTTCACGCTTTATATTATCGTGATGAACACCGTGTTCAACAGATTCAAGCAAATCGGTCAAATCGTCACCCAAGAAAATTGAAATTATTGCAGGCGGCGCTTCGTTTGCGCCGAGTCGATGGTCGTTACCTGCAGTAGCAACCGCAATGCGCAATAAATCCTGATGCTTGTCCACCGCTTCAATTACGGCAGCAAGGGTTAATAAGAATAACTTATTTTCTTCGGGATTTTTGCCTGCTTTCAGGAAATTAACACCTGTATCGGTGGAAATTGACCAGTTGTTATGTTTACCGCTGCCGTTAACACCATCGTACGGTTTTTCGTGTAAAAGGCATACAAGGCCGTGACGCAATGCAATTTTTTTCATAAATTCCATAGTAATCTGGTTATGATCTGCGGCGATATTGGTGGTAGTAAATATAGGTGCTAATTCGTGCTGAGCGGGAGCCGCCTCGTTATGCTCGGTTTTAGCAAGAACGCCTAACTTCCAAAGTTCGTTATCAAGTTCACGCATAAATGCCGCTACACGCGGTTTTAATACACCGAAATAATGATCATCCATTTCCTGACCTTTAGGCGGCATTGAACCGATTAATGTTCTTCCGCAGAAAATAAGGTCAGGGCGTTTATCGTAAAGTTCCTTATCAACCAAAAAATATTCCTGTTCGGGACCTACGGTTGTGCTTGTTCTTTTAACATCGGTATATCCCAAAAGGTGAACAATGCGAAGGGCTTGTTTGTTTACAGCTTCCATACTGCGAAGCAAAGGGGTTTTTTGGTCAAGCGCTTCACCGCTGTAAGAACAGAAAGCGGTAGGGATACACAAGGTCTGGTCCTTAACAAATGCGTAAGAACTCGGGTCCCAAGCAGTATAACCGCGCGCCTCAAATGTAGCACGAAGACCGCCCGAAGGGAAAGAAGAAGCGTCAGGCTCGCCCTTTATAAGTTCCTTGCCCGAAAACTCCATAATAATATTTCCGTCCTCACAGGGCGAAATAAAACTATCGTGTTTTTCAGCAGTTATGCCTGTTAAAGGTTGGAACCAATGGGTATAGTGAGTAGCGCCTTTTTCAATTGCCCACTCTTTCATAGCTTCGGCAACAGTACCTGCGATACTGCTGTCAAGACTTTTACCCTCTTTTATTGTTTTCTTAAGTTTTTCATAAACATCCTCAGGCAAGCGTTCTTTCATAACCGAATCGGAAAAAACGTTTTTGCCAAAAAATTCACTTAACTTTTCCAAAGTTTTACCCCCAAATGCATCTAAACATATATAGTAAGTATAACAATTAAGAGCAATTTTGTCAAACATTTATATATTAACAGATTATCGGTCAATTATATGCAAATTTGAGGATAGTTTTTTAATATAATCAGGCCAATAATAAAAATCAGGTACGGTAAGATTGGTTTCGCAATTTTCAACAATTTCCAAAAGCATATCTTTACCAATTCCGTTTTGTGCGATACGGCAGAATATTGCCTCAATAATTTGCAGTTTCAACTGTTTTTCCCTATCACTTAAGATGATATCCTCTACCTGAACACCAGTATATCTTAAAGTTTCGTTTTCTATTGTAAGTTCTATTCCGTCGAGATAATCAACAAAATCAGCAACAAAACCAATATCCGCACTAATTTCATAATCAAGTGAATATCCGTAAATAGTATTATCGGTTATCTGCGATTCTTCGGGAAATAACGAAACAGAAATTTTTACCTTTTCAAAATCAAGATAAATAAATGTTTTATCCCCTAACATATCAAAAAGCAAACCTGCGTTTTGTGGGCTTTCCTGATAATACGGCACTTGTTGGGTCTCGGTTTCGGTTTTTATAAGGTTTTGGCTTAAATAATAATACCCCGCGCCTATAAAAACAGTTAAACACCAAGCGCTTATAATAACCGTTTTAAAAAATATTCTTGTATTCCTCTTCAAATAAATCACCGCATTTATTATGCCCGTAAAAAGCAAAAAAGTCCTTTAAAAAAGGACTTTTTTAAGCATTATTAACTTTCCATAAGTGTTCTGAATTCTTCGCCCGAAATTTTTTCACGCTCAAACAAAATTTTTGCAGTTTCGTGAAGTTTTGGCATAGCGTCTTTAAGAATTGTCAAAGCTTTTTGATACTGTGTCATAACAACAGATTCGATTTCTTCATCAATAATAGCCGCCGTCTTTTCGGAATAGTTAGGTGTTGAAGAAAAATCTCTGCCCAAGAATACTTCGTTATTATCGTTTCCGTATGCTACAAGACCTAACTTATCGCTCATACCGAATTTAGTAACAATCTTACGCGCTAAATCGGTAGCTCTTTCAATATCGTTAGAAGCGCCTGTGCAAACATCATCTTGTGTTAACTGCTCTGCCGCGCGGCCGCCCAAAAGTGAGCAAATCTGTTCAAGCATTTGGTTTTTGGAAGTATGACCCTTTTCTTCGGTAGGCAAGTACATTGTATAACCTGCCGCCATACCGCGACGAATAATAGAAATCTGATGAACAGGGTCTTGAGTCGGCAAGAAGTAAGATACCACCGCGTGACCTGCTTCGTGATAAGCGGTAACCATTTTGTCCTTTTCAGAAACAACGTGTGATTTCTTTTCTGCGCCCATTACAACCTTAATGGTAGCCTCTTCAATTTCTTCCTGTGTGATAGCCTTTTTACCGTGACGAACTGCCAAAAGCGCTGCTTCGTTTAAAAGGTTTTCAAGGTCTGCACCTGTAAAGCCCGAAGAAGATTTTGCAATAGTAGCAAGGTTAACGTCAGGTCCTAACGGCTTTCCGCGGGAGTGAACCTTTAGTATTTCTTCTCTACCCTTAACATCGGGATAGTTAACCGTAATCTGACGGTCAAATCTACCGGGACGCAAAAGCGCTTTATCAAGTATATCAGGGCGGTTGGTTGCCGCCATAACAATTACACCTTCATTAGCGCCGAAACCGTCCATTTCAACAAGTAATTGGTTAAGGGTTTGTTCGCGTTCATCGTGTCCACCGCCAAGACCTGCGCCACGTTGACGACCTACAGCGTCAATTTCGTCAATAAATACAATAGCGGGGGCTTCTTTTTTGGCTTCGCCGAACAAATCTCTCACACGGGAAGCGCCCACACCTACAAACATTTCAACAAAGTCCGAACCCGAAATTGAGAAAAACGGCACACCTGCTTCGCCTGCAACTGCACGCGCCAAGAGGGTTTTACCCGTACCGGGAGGACCTACTAACAAAACGCCTTTTGGTATTCTTGCGCCCAATTCGTTAAACTTCTTGGGATCTTTTAAGAAGTCAACAATTTCTGCCATTTCTTCCTTTTCTTCGTCAGCACCGGCAACATCGGCAAAAGTAGTTTTCTTTTTACCGTCCGCTTTTTTAACCTTTGCTTTGCCGAAGCCCATTGTTTTATCTGCACCCATTGATGCGTTCATACGGCGCATAATGAATATCCAGAAAACAACCATTACGCCAATCAAAAGAACAGTTGGCATTAAATTAGCAAGCCAAGCGCCTTGATTTCCGCGTTCGTAGTTATATTTGATAACCATTTCCGTGCCTTTGTTCTGCTCGTTAATTTCCATAACCGCTTCATTAACGTCGTTATAGAAAATTGAAGCATCAGCAACAGTGTAACGGTAGCGGTTACCGTTTTCACGCAAAACATAGGTAAGTTGACCGCTGTAAAGGTTTAATTCGTATTCCGAAATTTCGTTATCTTTAATCATTTCAACAATTTCGTAATACTTCTTTTCGGCTGTACCTTTATTAAGGAAAGAAATTGAAGCGATAGTGATTATAAGAATAATCGGTATTCCTATAAATAAAAGTACATTTTTTAGATTCTTTTTCAAGGGTTTTCTCCTTTCCTAATCGGCATTATAAACTTTTGGTGAAAGAATACCGACATAGGGTAAATTTCTATATTTTTCATCATAATCGAGTCCGTACCCGATTACAAATTCATCTGGAATAACTTTGCCGACATAATCGGCTTCAATATCTGCCTTGCGGTTTGCAGTTTTATCAAGAAAAGTGCAAATTTTAATACTGTTTGCATTACGGTCAAGTAACACTTTTTTAAGGTAAGCAAGTGTTAAACCCGAATCGAGTATATCTTCCACAAGAAGTATATCGCATCCTTCGGGATTTATGTCCAAATCCTTTTTAAAACTTACGTGGCCTGTGGTTTTAGTACCGCTGTAAGACGAAACTGCCATAAAATCAATTTTACAGTCGCAGGTAATATTGCGCATAAGGTCTGCCATAAAAGGAACGCTTCCCTTAAGTACACTTACAAGCAAAAGATTTTTACCTTCATAATCTTTTGAAATCTGATTGCCGAGTCTGTTGCAAATTTCTTTGATTTCCTGTTCAGGTATCAGAACTCTTTCAACATCTGCCATATTCATAATTTTTGCACTTCCACTTCAAGTATTTTTTTACTGTTTTTGGTAACGGCAACACGCTGTGCAACACCAAAACCGTAAACCCAAATAACACCGTTATCATCCGCAATAACAGGGATTTTTGACCTTATTTCATTCGGCACTTTATTTTCAGTGAAAAGTTTTTTAAGTGTTTTTGTAACACCGCGTCCGAAAAGGCGGATGCTGTCCCCCTCTTCACGTGTTCTTAAAATCCACTTGCCTACAATCTTATCACAATCAACCCAGTTATTTGAGAACAAATTATTAATTTTTTCTTTTTCATTGATTTTTACGGCAAAATTTATATCATTATCTTGGTCTTCACCGTCAAAATATAAAATTCCGTTTTTTACAACAGCATATAAGTTTGAAGGAAGGCTTAATTTTCCGCTCCCTTTTAAACATAACGAATATATATCATTTAGATGACGGTTGTCAAGCAAAACACCAACAAAAAGAATTTCGAAATATTTTTTTATTACCCTTTTTGCAACTGCAGGGGCGATATTTTCAAAATCACTTATGTTAAGACCTTGCTCATTACTGTTTTTAAAAAGCAACTCTTCCGCAATATTTTCCAAAAACAAATTGTCTTCCATAAGGCTTTGCGCCGTGCGTAATGCTGATTCTTCAGCCGCACTGTTAATTTCCTTTAAAACAGGAATTACATTATGGCGGATTTTATTGCGCGAATAATCATCGCTAAAGTTTGTGCTATCGGTAACAAAGGATAAATTATTTTGTTTGCAATAATCTTCAACATTTTGTCTTGTGCAAAGGGTTAGCGGACGGATAAATATTCCCCTTTTTACAGGTATACCGCAAAGCCCTTTTAAAGTAGTACCCCTTGCGAGATTAAAAATCATTGTTTCCAGATTATCGCTTGCGGTATGCGCCGTAGCAACCTTACCTGTTGCTACCCTTTTAAAAAAGTCATACCTTACTTCCCTTGCAGCCATTTCAAGACTTATGCCTTTTTCTTTAGCAATCTTAGGAACATCTGCCTCTTCATAAAAAAGTTCAACATTCAATTTATTGCATAAATCTTTAACAAATAAGGCATCTCGCTCGGCTTCGTCACCTCTTATACAGTGGTTAAGATGCGCCGCATTAACTGTAATGCCTAATTCATCTTTAAGTGATAGTAAAGCATATAATAACGAAACCGAATCTGCACCGCCTGAAAGCGCAACTGTTACCACATCACCTTTTTGGATGAGTGAAAAACGCTCAACCGCATTTAATACCGAATTTTCCATTATCTATACACATCCACAGAAGTAAATCTTGTGAACTGACCGTCCCAATGCATATCTATTGTGCCGATTTCACCGTGACGGTTTTTAGCAACAATACATTCCGCCTTATTAGGATCTGCTCTGTCTTCATCATCAGATTTTTCACTGTCATAGTAGGTATCTCTGTAAAGGAATAAAACTATATCTGCGTCCTGCTCGATTGAACCCGATTCACGAAGGTCAGAAAGCGCAGGTCTGTGCGATTTACCTTTAGTTTCTGTACCACGCGACAACTGAGCGCAGGCAATAACAGGCACCTTTAATTCCTTAGCCATTATTTTTAAGTTTCTTGTGATTTCCGAAACTTCTTGCACACGGTTTTCAGTAGCCTTTGCCGATTTCATAAGTCCCAAATAGTCAATAACAACTAAATCCACACTCTTCATTCTGCGAAGTTTTGCCTTCATTTCGGGCACGGTAATAGCCGATGTTTCGTCAAAATAAATATTGGCTTTTGAAAGATTGTCACCCGCTTGAGCAAGTCTTGTCCATTCATCTGCATCAAGTTCGCCTGTGCGCAGTTTTTCACTTTTAATACCGGCTTCACTTGAAAGCATACGCTGTGCTAATTGGTCACGCGTCATTTCGAGTGAGAAGAAACAAACTGTTTTTCCTGCATTTACTGCAACATTACGCGCAATATTAAGTGCAAATGAAGTTTTACCCATACCGGGACGCGCACCCAAAATAATAAGGTCAGATTTATTAAGACCTGTAATCATTTTGTCAAGGTCACCTATACCCGACGGAATACCGATATAGTCCTCTCTGGTTTCTGGGTCTGCCATTTTTGAAAGACGGTCATAAGTTTCGTTTTCAATAACACTTTTAATGTGTGTCAGTCCCGAAATTTCTCTGCCTTGTCGGATTTCATAAATACGCTGTTCGGCAGAGTCAATAAGTTTGCCCGAATCAACCGCATTTTCATTAATATCCTTAATGATATTCTGCGCCGCGCTCATAAGTGCTCTTGCATAGTAGCGTTCACGTATGATTGCAACATATGTAAGAACATTTGCCGAAGACGGTACGGTTTGAACCAAGCGGGTAAGGTATTCCTTACCGCCTGCTTCGTCATAGACACCGTCTTTTTTGAGTTTTTCAAGCAAAGATACAAAGTCAATAGTTTGACTGAGTTCATACATTGAAGACATTGCGGCATAAATTTCCTTATGCTGCGGAATGTAAAAATAATCAGTCTTCATTTGTACGGCTATTTCATTAAGGCATTTAGGGTCGATTATTACCGAACCCAAAACCGCCTGTTCGGCTTCAACCGAATAAGGCAGTCTTCCGCCTTCCAAATCATAAATAAGTTTTTGTTCACTCATTTTATTATTCCGTAACCTTTACAGTTATTTTTGCGGTAATTCCTGTGTACAACTTAATTTCTGCGGTGTATTCACCAAAGTTTTTAATATCTGCTACATTCATTTTTTTGCGGTCAATTTCAATTCCTATGTTCTTAGCAATTTCGCTTGCTATTTCTTTTGAAGTAACCGAACCGAAAAGTTTACCGTTAGAGCCTGCTTTTGCCTTTATTGTAACGGTTTTACCGTTCAATTTTGCGGCAGTATCTTTTGCGGCTTTTATTTCTTCTTGTTTGTGGTGTGCCGCCGCTTGCTCACGGTTTTTAAGTTCGTTTAAAGCGGTATTATCAGCCTCTACCGCTAACTTTTTAGGAAACAAAAAGTTTCTTGCGTATCCGTCAGACACGTTGCAAAGTTCACCCTTTTTGCCGTGTCCTTTAACATCCTGTAATAATATAACTTTCATTACAAACTCTCCTTTACACTTCCATAATCATTGGTAATACCATAGGGCTTCGTTTGGTTCTTGTAAACAAGAATCTTGAAACACCGTCTTTTATTTTGGTCTTTATTGTTGTCCAATCTTTTATCCTGTGAATGTAACAGCGTTCTAAAATATCGCACACAAGATCGTTAATTTCGTTCATAAGGTCTTCCGACTCTTTAACATAAACAAATCCACGGGATACAATATCAGGTCCTGATACGACTTCGCGTGTTACCGAATCAATAGAAACCGCAACAACTATAATACCGTCATCAGACAAATGCTTTCTGTCACGAAGTACTATACTTCCAACATCACCTACACCGAGTCCGTCAACAAAAACCCTGCCTGCAGGTACTGCTTCGTTACATTTTATCTCTTTATTAGAAACCTCAATTACCGCACCGTTTGAAGCAACAAGTGTGTTCTTAGCATCAATACCCATTATTTTTGCTAATTCTGTATGCTTCATAAGGTGTTTTTGTTCACCGTGAAGCGGTATAAAATACTTAGGCTTCACAATGCTCATTATAAGTTTTAATTCTTCCTGACAGGCGTGGCCCGAAACGTGAACATCATACATGCGCTCGTAAACAACATTTGCGCCGTGTTTCATAAGTTCGTTAATAACCTTTGTGACAAGTTTTTCATTACCTGGGATTGGGGTTGCCGAAATAATAATCATATCCCCTGGGATAATTTCAACCTGTCTATGATCCGAAAAAGCCATACGGTGCAAAGCCGACAACGGCTCACCCTGACTGCCTGTTGTAATAATAACAATCTGACCGGGTGGATAATTCCTTATAGCATCAATTTCAATCAATACATTTTCAGGTAATTTTAAGTAACCGAGTTCTGCCGCAACAGATACAACGTTAAGCATACTTCTGCCCGAAACCGCTACCTTACGGTTGCAACGGTATGCTTCATCAATAATCTGCTGAATACGGTGTATATTTGATGAAAAGGTTGCTACAATTATGCGGTTATCCCCCGCTTTTTTGAAAAGGTTTGAAAGAGATTCACCAACAATTCGTTCAGATGATGTGTAACCAGGTCTTTCAACATTAGTTGAATCGGCAAGTAAAGCCAAAACACCCTCTTTACCGAGTTCGGCAAATCTGGCAATGTTGATTACTCGGTCATCAATAGGGGTTGTGTCAATCTTAAAGTCGCCCGTGTGCACAACAGTACCGCCTGCGCACTTAATTGCAAAGCCGACAGAATCGGGTATTGAATGGTTTACGTGAATAAATTCAACGCTGAATTTACCTAATTTTACGGTATCCCCCGCTTTAACAACATTAAGGTTTGCGCCTGCCAACAGTTTGTGCTCTTTAAGTTTACCCTCAATCAAGCCTACTGTAAGTTTTGTGGCATATATCGGGAGATTGAAATTTCTTAACAAATACGGTATTGCGCCAATGTGGTCTTCGTGACCGTGGGTAACAACCATACCCTTAATTTTATCTTTATTTTCCAAAACATAAGTAAAGTCAGGTATAACGATATCAATACCCGGCATTTCTTCGTCAGGGAAAGCCATACCACAGTCCACAAGGAACATATCCCCGTCATACTCATAAAGGGTAATGTTTTTACCAATCTCACCAAGACCGCCTAACGGAATAATTTTAATAGGCTTTTTAGGTGTTCTGTTTTTATTATTGTTTGTTTTATTAACTGTCCTTTTATTTTGAGTTTTCTGATTTTGAGCAGTAGTTTTTTTTACGTACTTTTTAGGTGACTTCTTGTTTTGAGAATTTTTAAAACTTTTTTGCTCTTTTTTATCACTCATCAAATAATATCCTCCATTAAAATTTATGTAAAGCACCGTCTCAAAGGGTGCAAAATATATAAAATCGGGTATAATTCTCCTTATAATATATACTTTATTATTTTACAATCATTACCCTATTCTTGTCAAGCAAATTAGTAATATTATTATCAACAATTTGGAAAAGAATACAAAAAAAGACGGAAAATTAATTCCGTCTTTAAAAAATTTTAATTTTTATAAAGATTGTAGTTTGTCGAAACGCTAAAAGGCGCTTCGACAGCCGATTTTATCGGCTGTGCAGAATTAAATTATGAAAAATTTAATTCTGCACGACAATCATTGCAATGGGTTAGTCAAATTTTCAAAGAAAATTTGTATCCAAATCAAAGATTTGGTGTCGAAACAGTAATAGAAGTTACTGTTTCGACTAACTAAAACCATTATAGAATTGTACGCGAAATTGAAATCATTAAATTAAACCATTTAGATAAACAAGGTCGCAAATATTAGTTTTACCATCGTTGTTCACATCGCCGTTATTACCGCCTTTAAGCAATATTTTGCGAAGTTCGGTTAAATCATCGGAATTAACAACACCGTCACTGTTAACGTCCCCTTTTAAACCAGTTGATTCACTTGCAATCGCAAAGGTTGAAAACTTATCAGTTTCAAAGGTAATCGTATTTGGATTTGAATCAATATCATTTAAAATAGTTGAAACTCCGTTATGGATATGAATAATAGAATATTTATCTTTACCACGATTTTCTTCGGGGATAGTAATGGTAATTTTAACCTTTTTATCAATTTCTGTAACCTTAGATTTTTCTTGCTCAAAAGATTTATAAAGGCTTAAATCAATGACCGTTCCATCAATAATAACTAAATTATTATCCTTTTCAGCTTCCTTTAAAATTTCATTTTCTTCTTGGGATAATTTTTCGGTTATATTTTCGGCTGAAATATAGGCATTCATACCCGTTGTGTTACCGCCCTGCATTCTTTGATAATCAGAATCGGTGGTTACTATATCTCTAAGTTCGTTTACGGAATTGTTTATAGAAATTTCGGGAACATCGTCAGCCGTTCTAAGCTTTAATTGAGTTTCTAACCAAGTATTTCCTTTAAGACCGTCTGACAAAACACCGGCTATTTCCAACGAATAAATATCCGAATAGTCAGGAACAAGACCGCCTGCGTGCTTAAAGGTAACGCTAAATGCACCCTTATCGGTATAAAGAATTCCCGTGGTGTTAAGGTATGTATCACCTACAAAACGTTTTGCATTAAGAATTTCAGTTGTACCGTCATTTTTAGTTAGTTCTATTTTTAGACTGTCGGTTCCGCTTAATTTTGCCGAAACGTACGGATTATCAACAACCTCAATTTCAATTTCCTTTGAAAGATGCTGTGACGGAGTATCAAAACTTACCTCTACTGTATGCTTTCCTTCTTCCCAAGGGTTTATAAATGTCCGATTATACTGATCATCACTGCAATTAATGGTATAAGCGTAAATTTGGTAAATATAATCTCTTATATTTGGCAACAAATCGGTATAGGTGCTACCGTCTGACAAATAAAGAGTTACCATAATTAAATGATCATAGTTATAAGGCTTAATTATTAATTCATTTGTGTTTTTATATAGCTTTGCGCCATCAACAACTTTTGCATCAATATCAACAATTTTTAAAGGATTTTCGGCATAGTAATATTCAACGTCAAATTCTTTTCCTAAAAAACTTACGGGCATAATATTTACGGCATTCAACGTTGGTTTGGCATACATATCCAATTCGGTCGGCCAATCGTAAAAATAATCGTTAACCTCATAAGTGTCGCCCGTGAAAGAGGTTCCGTCCTTAAAGTTTACGGTAATTTCAAGACCTGCATCATACGCAAGACTTATAAATTCTCTTACATCCTTATAAACAGGCTTTGTTGTTTTGCCTACAATACTTTCAACAGGGTTTTCTTTAACTTCAATTTGAAATTCGCATTCCTTGCCAAACATAAAAAGTTTTGCAGTTCTAAAGCCTACACCCTCTATTGAGTCGTTTTCAAGGAAAATCATTGGTTTATTACCTTTAAATTTGTACCCTGCTTCATTATATGATAATACTTCTGTTTCGCCATTTTCATAGGTAATTGTAATATCAGGAAGTGTAACTTCAGGATATAAGTATTTATAATCTCCCCAACCTGCCGCATGCCAATCAGCAACAATGAAACGAGTTGCTTTTGCTGAAATTTCTTTAATCTCAGGGTCAACAACATCAACCGTAAAAGTAGTTTCTATATTAAATAATTTAACAGAGAACTGGTGTTTTCCTTCGTCCCAAGTGCCATCTTCATTCAAATCTATAGCCCTAATTTGTGCTTTTTGATTAAGAGGATAAGAATAATATTTGTCAGACACTACCAATGTATCTAAACCGTAATAACTTTCTTTCACTCCGTTTTCAAAGGTTAAAATAAATTCGATATATCTCGGTTCAAGAGGAGAATCCATATTATTACCAACAAGTCCGTTATAGTCCCCACCAAAATACGTACCTTTTAAAACTTTTCCGTGATAAACAACCTCTAAATCTTTTATAGGGCTTTTAATAATATTTACTTCTATATCGCAGGTGTGACCTAAAACTGTTGTAGTTGCAGTGTGTTTTCCTGCACCCCACAAATTTGTAGGCGATTGGTCGTCGTTAAAATTAGGATAAACCCCGAATCTTTCTTGTAATTGATAACTCGTTAATTTTTCGGTTGTATCATTCGTATATGTTACGGTAAACAAAGGCTCGAACTGTGAAATATTATAGGCCTGATAAGTAGTATTCATAGAGGGATTAATTGGGTCATGATATTGCAACAACTGAGTTTCGCCCTCAATAAGTTCTACGGTTGCCTCACAGCTAATTGATTTAATTGGGTTAGAATAAATCGACACTTCAAAGTCACATGTATGTCCTAAAACTTTTGCAGTTAC
>JAZSDM010000119.1:0-38166 GCA_045531145.1 Acutalibacteraceae bacterium
TAATTTAGAAAGAGGTAATATTATGTTTAAAATTGCATTGAACGCAGGACACGGAATACATACAGCAGGTAAACGTTGTTTAAAAACTTTAGACCCCAATGAAACAAGAGAGTGGGAATTGAACAGTCGTATCTGTAATAAAATCACAGAAAAGCTCAGAGCTTATGACGGTTATGAACTTATTAGACTTGACGATACTATAGGCGAAACAGACGTTCCTTTAAAAGAACGTACTGACGAAGCTAACAGATGGGGTGCTAATTTCTATTTAGCTATTCATCATAATGCAGGTATTAATGGTGGTGACGGCGGTGGTATCGAAACCTACATTTATACAAATGCAAGTAAGCAAAGCGAAGAATGGCAGAGCGCTTTATATGAAGCCTTAATTAAGCATACGGAACTTAAAGGTAACCGTTCTGACGGTACACGCAGGGCGAACCTACACGAAGTCAGGGAAAGCAATATGCCTGCAGTACTTATTGAATGTGGATTTATGGATTCTCAAACAGACGTGCCGATTATTTTAACAGATACTTTTGCTGAACAAGTTGCAACCGCTTGTGTAGAAGTTATTGTTGAAAAAGCAGGTCTTAAAAAGAAAGTCGATACAGTCGACAACAATTCAGGCAACAAAGGTAATATTGTTCTTGAATGGCAAATGGCAGCAATCGCTGATGGTTTTAAGTTCGCAAAGTTTGGCGCCGACGGAAAGTGGGGAAGCGAATGTATAAACGTTGCAAAACAGGCAATTTGCAAAAAGCGTGATACATACAAATATAAAAACCTTACTAAGATTGTTCAAAGAGCAGTCGGTGTTACTGCAGACGGTTTATTTGGTAACGATACCAAAAATGCAGTTGTAAAATTCCAAAAACTTGTAGGGCTTAATCCTGATGGCTGTGTAGGTCTTAATACTTGGAAAAAGATTTTGGGGGTATAATAATGAAAGAAAAAATTTCAAAATGGTTAAAAGCGGCAGGCATCAGAGCCGTTAAAACTGTTGCCGAAACAGCAGTTGCCACTATTGGCACTTCAGCTGTTATTGCACAGGTTGATTGGAAACTTGTTGTTTCGGCATCGCTATTATCGGGATTGCTTTCTTTGTTAATTTCGGTAAAAGGCTTGCCGGAAATAAAAGAATAGACATAAATAAATCCGCTTACTTCGAATTAACGAGGTAGGCGGTTTTTTTTTGCGTTATAACTATTTGTAATACGGCGGTCCTGACGGTGAGTTGGGTGCATCTATGCGCTATTTAACCCAAAGATTCGGTCAACCTTTTAACGAAGTTAAAGGAATCCTTACTGACATCGGTATAGAGGATTTATTTTGTGTATTTTGAAAAGTTTTTATGTTTTCCCCTCTAGAGCGAGGTTTTGCCTCGCTCTATTCACCCCTTTCAATCGCCTTTCGGTTTGAAACTCAACTTGAGGTTTCGTTTCAAATTACTAAATTTTTTGCAATGTTTTGTGTTTTGCTCAATCTTCGATTAAACTTGAAAAAGTGTAAACGGGTGCAGAGCAGAAGTGGAGTGCAACAGGTTAGAGTTTCCCCTTGCAAAAAGCAAGGAAAAACTCTTGTTGTCTAAACGGTATGCTCCTTCGTTCCGCTTACAGTGTGGTTTGAGAGTTAGGTTTTTTCATTGCCTACTATTGCAACCCTTTCGGGAAATCTCATTCTGCCCTTGATTTTACACAATAGTTCCTTTTCCAGAAGTTCCACCCGCACAGTTCTCTTTTTTTATATGGCGATTTACTGACAACCTTTTCCATTGACGACAATTTGAGAAACCACACTCAAACCGCCGAGACGATTTATTACTTATGCTCGCCCACACACGAATTATTTTAAAGTGCTTATCGGTGTTATGCACCGCCTAAACCAAGGTATAAAAAAGTCCTGTCAATTACTTACCGACAGGACTTTGATTTTTTAAGTGCTTTATCATACTTATATCAAAGTTCATTTCTTGTTAGGAAGTAATGAACTGCGACTTAATTCCAATTCCTGTGGAATTAAGTCTTTTTTTATTCAATTTGATTTAAGTATGTATGTTAGGTTAAAAAAACGAAAATTCTCAAATACATATTTACATTCTTTTAAAAAAGTGGTATAATAAAGGCACCACACTTAAACTCAAAAATCTAATTCACTAGAAGTCGTATTTTTACTTCGGTAAAAATGCGGACTTCAATTTTCGCATTTCTAGTGAATGTAGAAAAGAGTTTTTGTGTGGTAGCAAAACGAAGTTTCGCATTTTTCGTGTGTGTGACTTCGGTTGCACACACTTTTTTATTTTTCGGAGGAAAAGAAATGAAAAAATTATTATCACTATTAGTCGCAATCGTTCTTGTGTTTGCTCTTTCCGCTTGTGGAAAAAGCAAAACAACATCCAATACTGAAACAATCACAGATTTAGGTATTTGTTCTGCCGAAAATACCAGTTTAAATATAAATGCAAGAAATCCGTGGGATATTGCAGTAATTGATAATTTTGTTTATACTGCGGTTGGAGATTTTGACTCTAATTCCGGTCCTACATCAATATGGAGAACAAATATTGATGATTTAAAATGGGAAAGTTCAGGTCAATTTGAGCAAGAAGCATTTATTCGATTTTTAAACTTAAATGATAAGATTATTGCAATAGGTGCAGACCCGATGCCTAATTCTCAATATGCAGAGGCTTATGTTTTGAGAAATAATAAATGGGAAAATTTTGTACAAATAAAAGATGCTTTACATATCTTTGATGCTGAATATTTTAATGATGAATACTTTTTTGGAGTTGGTTATGGGGACAACAATTATCCAATAGTAAAATTTTCGCCCGAAACAAACGAATATATAAATGTTCCATTGTATAAAAATGGTACGGATGTAATTGCGGCATTAAGTCAAAACGGAGATATTAAATATAAGAGAGTATATGATTTGTTTTCGGTAGACCAAAAGTTGTTTTGTGCTTTTTCTTGTTCTTATAATAGCGGTAAAACTACCGTTGAATTTTTTGAATACAAAGACAACAAATTTGAATTTTGCCAAGTCTATAAAATGTCAGGAATTCAAATGGATAAACCGATTAAGAATCAAATTCTTCTTAATGCCGATGCAAAAATAAATAATACTTGTTATTTATCATTTGGTAATCTTTATACAACAACAGACTTTGTAAAATTTGATAAAGTGAGTGTCCCTGAAGATGCTTGTATTACCGATATGTTTGTTGATAAAATTAACGATTTAGAGATTTTGTATGTTCTGGCTTCTAAAAAGGTGGATTCAGTCTACAAGAATACAATATATCGTATAGAAAATAACGATTTAATAGAGGTTGTTACATTTAATAAAGATTGTAGTGCTTTGAGTTTTGCTAAACAAGGAAATGATTTTTATATTGGTCTTGGAGGCGATGGATTAATGCTGCAAGACACAGGCAGAATTATAAAAATCACTGTTGAATAAAGATAATTATAATATTTTAAAAAAGATATGAGAGAAAACAAAATCTCTCATATCTTTTTTTGTTCATTTATTTCCTTTTGTAAGGTTTCGTATAATGCTTGTATGTCAAGTTCTACGGCATTTCGTTTTTGCTCTAAATCGTAAAGTGTTTCATTCATTTTGGTTTGCTCCTTTCGTTTTCGTTGCAATAAATATGAGAGATATTTTTTGTAAATGCCGTCTGCAAGACCTTACTGACTTGTGTGCAAGTCGTAGTAAGTCATATTTCTGCGAAATAAAAACAGTTTTAGCATACTGATTTTATAGAGCAGAGATATGAACGAATGAAAAAGCACCGTTTCCCAAGTGCTTTGTAATGAGTTCAAACGGCAGCACTTTTCTTTCGTGTGTGTTGCCGTTCCTTTGCTCTTGATTTCAAAGCAAAGGAGTTTTTGATATGAGCAATTATGCGATAATGCGATTTCAAAAATACAAACTCGGTAGTGTAGCAAATATTGAGCGACACCAAAAATATAGAGAGCGACTACACAACCGAGCACACCCCGAAAGAGAAAAAGAAAATATTTCATATAGCCAGTATAATGAAACAATGAGAAAGACTTTAAAAAGAGCAATTAAAGCTCAAGAGAAAGCGACAGGAAAAAAGGTGCGAAAAGATGCCGTTGTTTTAACAGAATTTGTTTTAACTTTTTCGCCTGAAATGGAAAATCAAATTGATAAAAATGAATGGATAAAGGCAAATGTTAAATGGTTGTGCAAGACCTTTGGAAAAGAAAAATTACTTAAACTTTATACCAATGCAGATGAAAAGACATTTCATATCCATGCTTATATTTCTACTTTTGATAATGGCAAGTTTAATGCAAGTAAATATTTTGGAAAGAAATCTCAAATAATCGAACTGCAAGACAGTTATGCGGCTGATATGGCACAATTTGGTCTTATTCGTGGGGAAAGCAAAGAGCAGACAGGCGCAAGACACCAAACACTACACGAATGGCACAAGACAGAAAGTGAAAGGTTGGAAAAAGAACTGATTGAAATGGCAAACAATATTTTATCAGATGAAAAGGAAATTGCACCGCAATCTCTTGAAAGTGATATTTTTGATGAATTGAGGTAGTTATATGTGTAATGATTCCAATTATGAAAAAGAGTGCAAAAGGTGTAATGTTGAGAAATGGAAAAAGGCACTCCGCATAGCAGAAATACGAAAAGAATTAAATTGTACTTATGAACAGGCCGAGCAAAAATATAATGATGAAAAAGCAAAAAAAGATATGCAGAAAAATTGAGAAGTTCTGCATATCTTTTTATTATTCAATCCCTTAAATATTGACATTTTTCGACTTTGAGTATATAATATTATCGGCAAGTAAGGAAATACATCGAAAGTTCTATTCTTCTTCTATAGATGGTTTAGGCGGTTACCTTCCAACTACCAACGGGGTAGAAAGGAAGGTGAAAAATGAATCCTCGTTGGAATAAACCAATGAGGAGGGATTTCTAGATGGAAACAATATCGGTCGTTATAATTGGACTAATTATAATTTATGCCATAATTGTGCAAATAAAGAAATGAACCGCCTATTGCAGTAGGCGGTTCATTTTTCTTGCGAAAGATTTTCTTTTGTAAACATAAAGTGATTTGACCGAAGGCAACCGTCTAATTCGATTTCCTTACTTGTCACCTATATTATAAATCCCATTTTATAAAAAGTCAATAAGTTTTTGTAAAATGTTTATAAAAAGATATGCGGAACTTTAATTCCCCGCATATCTTTTTTTGTTATATCTTCCAAGCAATTTCAAATGTGTTTATATCTTCGGTAAGATAAATACGGTCAATGAGTATCTGAACAACCTCTCGCTTTTGCTCGGTGTTTAAATCTTCATATTTTACACCGTTTTTAATGCTTTCTTCAAGTGTAAGGTTATTGCTTAAATAAACCTCAACTATTCCACTTGCACTTAAAGACCGCCTATATTCAAGTTCTAAATTATCAAGTTCGGTTTGTGTTTCACTTAAAACTCTTTCAACCGCCCTTTCTTCCTTTTCGCCTTTCATTGATATTTTTACAAGTTGGTCAATTTCTTTTTTCTTTTGTTCAATTTTTTCCAAAAACTTGTTGCTTTCTTTTTCTTTCTTTTTCCATAGTTTATCTAAACCATCAAGTTTCTTTTGGATTTCTTTACCAACTACTTCTTGTAGGTCATAAAAATTAACCTTATGTATTTTTTGGTCACATACCTTTAAAGAACGATTTCCGTAACAATCTATGTACGGTCTGCCGTTTGTGCTGCGACTATAAGATTTAACTGCATAACCGCACTTTTTACATTTGATTTTACCGCCCAATTCTTCTAATTGTCCGTATACATTATTTCTTGCAAATTGTTCGTTTTCTGCCAACTGTTCTTGAACACTTATATAATGGGCACTTTGAATAAAACCTGGGAAATTAGTTAAATAAATGCTTTGTTCTGCCATAGTGGTATATGAACGGATATTTGCATTACCCACCTTTTTACCTATTACATGTGCAGACCTTGTTCCGTTCCATTCATCAGGTTTATTTAAAAACTTAATTTTACGAGTTTTAAAATATGAATACAATAACGGGTCTGCTTTAACATATATTGGGTTTTGCAATATCTTTGAAACAGTTACACTGTCAAATACCTCTCGTTTATGTGGCTTGTACCCTCTTTGGTTAAGGTTTCTTGCAACCTCACCAAGTGAACAATGTTCAACACCGCAGTAAAGTGCGAAAATTAACTCAACGGCTTCAATTTCTTCGGGTATTGGTATTAGTGTGGGTTTATTCTCTTCGTTTCTTCCGTTCTTAAAACCGTAAGGGGCTGGACCACCCGCCCAACTGCCTGTGGTTGCAGTGCGATAGTAATAATTGTCTTTAACTCGTTTTTGTATGTTTTCTCGCTCTAACTGTGCAAACAAAGCCAACACACCCATTAGGAACACACCCATTCCTGTTGTATCAAAAGGCTCGGTAGCACTTACAAAATCGCAATTGTGCTTTTGCATAATTTCAAATAGTTTATAAAAGTCTGTAATGCTTCTGCTTATTCGGTCTAACTTATAAACAATAACCCTATCTATTTTATTAAGTTTTATATCTTCTATAAGTCGCTGCAATTCGGGTCTTGATGTGTTTTTACCGCTATAACCTTTGTCCTTATAGATTAAAGGGACATCATTTTTGCTTAACTTGTTTTCGCATTGTTCAATCTGACCTTCGATACTTAGACTTTCCTTTTTGTCCACACTCTGCCTTGCATAGATTGCCGTTTGTCTTGTCATTGATTTTTACCATTCCTTTGTTAATAGAATTAAGTAATCTTATGTATACCATTATTTGTTCATCTTGAGATAGGTTTTTATATGTATGTGTTATCATACTACACTATACTCATTATAGCACAATGATATTCATTTGTCATTACTTTTGTATCTATTGTATCAACATCCCACTGAATTGTATACATTTTAAGTTCGTTCATAGTTTCGATAAGGGCGTTATCATAATCGCCGTAAGGCGGGCGCAAAAGGGTGGGTGTAACACCCGTTATATTAGCGATTTTTTGGTTGCAACTTTCAATTTCGTCTTTCATTTGCTCGCGGGAGAGTTGCGGCATATGCGGATGTGTGTTGGAATGGTTTTGAATTTGGTGTCCTGCGTCACTAAGTGCTTTTACCGATTCGGGATATTTATCCACCCAAGCGCCGACTACAAAAAAGGTTGCGGGAACGTCGAACTCTTTAAGAATGTCGATTAGTTGCTGGGTGTCGTCATTGCCCCAAGCGGCATCAAAACTTATTGCAACCTGTTTTTTATCGGTTTCGACACAGTAAATGGGCAACAGTCTGTCCTGATTGGCGGAAATGGTAACCGAGCCTATAATAACAAGTGTCAGAGCCATAACAAAGCACAGCGCTAACATTAAATGTTTTTTGGTAATTACAAAAAATTTCATAAAAAAGCACCTCGGTATTTTATATGCCGAGGTGCTTGTTTTATATAACAAATATTAAGTTTTTGTGGCTTAAACTATGCGGAATTTTTTAGTCTTTACAACGCGCAAACGCTTGCGGCGAATACGGCTTAAAAGTTTTTCTTCAAAGTTGATTAAGCGGTCTTCGTGAAAGATGCACCAAAAAACCGCAGCCACCATTATTATTTCAAAAATTGTAATTAAAGATTGTGAAAAAGTCATTTGTTTTACCTCCCGAACATTTGTTCGTTATTCATATTATAACCAACACAGAAACATTTGTCAAGCCTTTTTTGAAAAAATTTTTCTGTTTGTTACAAGTTTATTGTATTTGATTTAATGTCCGTTATGTCGGACATTAAAACCTTTAAAATATTTTTGTAAAAACCTTTATTTTTTGAAAGCTTTATGTTATAATCTACTATGTATAGTTATGTTCAATAAAGGAGGGCGAAAATATGTTCAAAAAACTCATATCGGTTTTGGCGGTGCTTTGTTTAATGCTGTCGCTTTGCGGTTGCGATTTATTCACGGCTGACACGGCGGAACTGTTATCTCCGCCCTCGCTTTCGGGTGACCTTAAATACATTTCCCAAGCGATCAAACAAAGCGCGAGTGGCGGATACACTTTAAAATATCCATCCCGCGGGAGTTACCGTTCGGCTGTTGTACAGCAGGATATTAATAACGACGGCAGGGCAGAAGCCTTTGCTTTTTACAGTATGACCGATGGCGACGTTGTAACAATGCACATCAATGTTGTTCACAAAGACGGTGAGGACTGGGTTTCGGCAGGGGAACAGCGCATTGTTGCAGGCGGTGTTGATAAAATTGAATTTTGCGATTTAGATGCCGACGGGGTTTTAGATATATTAGTAGGTTGGGAAGTTTACGGCGCAAGTGAAAAACAGCTGGCGGTTTACAGCTTTACAAAAAACACTTTAACCCAGCGGTTGCTTCAAAAATATACCGCTTTTGTAACCTGTAATCTTGACGGTGACGGTAAAAATGAAGTTTTAATTGTAGACTTTAATGCAACCGAACTTAAAAATACCGCTTCTCTTCACACATTAAATGATGAGGGTGTGGAGCAGATAGGCATTTGCCAGCTTGACAGTAAGGTGCAGTCCATAGGAGAGCCTGTGGTTGCACAGTTGTCTTCGGGCAAACCTGCGGTTTATATTGATTCGGTAAAAGGTGCAGGCGCTATTACCGAAGTACTGATTGTTGACAAGGGTCAACTTTTAAACCCTTTGTATGATACCGAGTTGCAGGAAACTTCAAAGACACTGCGTTCGGCAAGTTATTCGATTAATGACATAAACGGGGACGATATTCTGGAAATACCTGTTCAGGAAAATGTTCCTGCGGTAGCAACTACAGAAGTTGCCGAAAAACTTTATCTTACAAAGTGGTGTTCTTTCAACGGTGAAAATCTTACAAATCAACTAACTACTATGATAAATGTGCTGGACGGTTATTATTACACCTTGCCGCAAACTTGGGTTGGAAATATTGCGATTTTGAAAGATACCGATAACCGCATTAGAGAGATTTATTCTTACGATGCTGAAAATTTAACCGTGGGTGAAAGTCTATTGTATCTGCGCACCTTTAGTAAAAAGGAATGGCAAAGCGGCGAATATGACGATTTGGGACTTAGTGAGGTTGCATCTGACGGTGAAAATGTCTTTGCCTGCAAAATTTCTGCGGGTTCAGGGCTTACTTTGGAAAATGTTAAATCTAATTTTATCATTTACGAAATGGAGTGACGGAAATTGAAACGTATTATGATAGTTGAGGACGAGGTTGCAATACGCGAATTTGAGGCTATTAATCTTAAAAGAGTTGGATATACCGTTGTGGAAGCGGGTTCGGGCGAAGAAGCGCTTGAAATTTTTGACAGCGATGCCGAGGGTTTTGATATTGCGCTTTTGGATATTTCAATGCCAGGTATGGACGGTTTTGCCCTTTGTAAAGAACTTAGAAAAAGAAGCGAAACTTTGGGTATTATAATGCTTACCGCGAGAACGCAGGAAATGGATAAAATAAGCGGTCTTATGATTGGCGCAGATGACTATATAACAAAACCGTTCAGTCCTACAGAGTTGCTTGCGCGTGTTGATTCACTTCACCGCAGGGTTGAAATGTATGCACCAAAGGTAAGTGTGGCGGCTTCGGATGATATTACTTTGGGCGAATTTACACTTAATTTAAGAAGAAGAACACTTGTTAAAAATGGGGTTAATATTGAACTTACACAGGTGGAGTTTCAGATGATTGAATATTTCTTCAACAATCCCGATGTTGCGCTTGACAGAACCGATATTTTGAATAAGGTTTGGGGCAGCAACTATTTCGGTGAAGAAAAAATTGTTGATGTTAACATCCGCCGTCTTCGTATGAAGGTTGAAGATAACCCGTCCGAACCTAAGCGTTTGGTAACCGTTTGGGGAATGGGTTATAAGTGGAACACACATTAGTAATTCATAATGCATAATCAAAAATAAATAGAAAAAGGGGGAAAGCAGAATGCATTTGGAAATTAAGTTTAAAAGTATAACGCTTAAATGGTTTTTAAATATTTTTCTTGTAATAGCTATGGTTATTTGTATTGCGGGTACTGCTTTCTCGGTTCTTTTTAACGCACTTTATACCGACAGAATGGAGTCCCTTGCCAACGACTACGCTTACGAATTTTCCGCGCTGTCGGGCACAACCCAGAAAAACTTTAAAGACACTGCAATTACAATTGCAGGGGAATTTAAGTTTAAGGATAAGTTGGAAGTACAGGTTATTGATATAAACGGTCAGACCGTTGTATCAACTATGGGATTTTTGGATAAAAGTGACGATTATTTGGCAGAATACCAAAAAGCAAAGCAAAGCGGCAAGCCGCAGCTTTATAAAGGCAAAACCAAAGACGGTGAACCCATAATGGCGGTAACCACCGTTATATACAACCAAAACGGATTAGCCCTTGGCGCATACCGTTGGGTGACTTCTATGGAAGCGGCAAATAGAATGATGTACGGTGTAACAACCTTGGTTATACTTATCTGTGCCGCAATTTTGGTTTTCTGCGGTTTTTCGGGACTGTTTTTTATCAAGTCTATTGTTCGGCCTATACGTGATGTTAGCAACGTTGCAAGAACTATTGCAATGGGTGACTTAGGTGCAAGACTGGAGGTTGCCAATAATGACGAAATCGGCGAACTTTGTGATGCGATTAACTATATGGCTTCAGAACTCAGTCAATCCGAAAATGTTAAAAACGATTTTATATCTTCGGTTTCGCATGAACTTAGAACTCCGCTTACTGCTATTCGCGGTTGGGGTGAAACGGCGAAAATGTCGCTTGATAATGACCCCGAGCTTGTAAAACGGGGACTTGATGTTGTTTTAAG
The DNA here is from genome assembly GCA_045531145.1 of Acutalibacteraceae bacterium. Lineage (GTDB taxonomy): Bacteria > Bacillota > Clostridia > Oscillospirales > Acutalibacteraceae > UBA737. The sequence goes on from JAZSDM010000119.1 coordinate 10,890, forward strand.
CGAGGCAGAAAGGCTTTCGGGTCTTGTTGAAGAATTGCTCGATTTTTCACGTATGCAAACAGGCAGACTCACCTTGGTTTCACAACCTATAAGCGCTGTGCAGATTTTAAGGGAATCGGCGGATATGTATATAGAACTTGCTAAAAAGCAGGAAATTGATTTAACCTTTACCCAGCCGAGTGAAGATTACATCGTTTTAGGTGACTCTAACCGATTAAAACAGGTGTTTATTAATGTAATAGACAATGCGGTTAAATATACCGAAAGCGGCGGTCAGGTACTTGTTGATACCCATAAAGAAGAGGGGTGCGTAAGGGTTACTGTGACTGATACGGGTGTTGGTATTCCCGCGCAGGATATTGACCGTGTTAAAGAAAAGTTTTACAAAGCAAATAAAACGGTGCGCGGTTCGGGAATAGGACTTGCGGTTGCAGACGAAATTATCAAACAGCACGGCGGACTTTTGTTTATAGAAAGTACCGAAAATGTCGGCACAACCGTTACTATTGTATTACCTCTTTATGAACCTGAGGAAATACCCGAACAAATAGAAGTAACAGAAGAAAGGCAAGAAATTGATGGCTAAATATACAAGCATAGGCGGTCAGGCTTTAATTGAGGGCATTTTGATGAAAAGTCCTGAAAAAACCGCATTGGCAGTCAGGATTCCAGATGGCAGCATTGATGTTTCTTATCTTGACCAAAAAAGTTTAAGGCAAAAATACAAGATTTTAAATTTACCCATAATCCGCGGGGTTATCGGTTTTGTGGAATCTATGATTCAAGGTTACAAAGCAATGATGATTTCTGCCGATAAATCGGGCTTTACCGACTTGGAAGAAGAAACCGACAAAAAAGAAGAAAAAAAGGATAATAACGCGCTTCTTAATATCGTTATGGTAATCGGTACAGTTTTGGGTGTACTGCTTTCGGTAGTGCTTTTTATGTATCTGCCAAGGCTTTTTGTGTCGGGCATAGAATATGTTTTCGCCACACAAATCACCTCAAAACTTTTGCGGTCATTTATTGAACAGTTTTTAAAACTTCTGATATTTGTGGGTTATGTTTTTGCGGTATCTTTTATGAAGGATATTAAGCGTGTGTTTATGTACCACGGGGCAGAACATAAAACCATTTTCGCTTACGAAAAAGGTTTGGAACTAAGTGTCGAAAATGTAAAAACCCAAAAGCGCTTCCACCCCCGATGCGGAACTTCGTTTATGATACTTATGATACTTATAAGCGTTATTATTTCCACATTAGTGCAAATGATTTTCCCATCTGTCTACAGTATCCGTTGGCTTTGGGTGGTTGCTAAAATTTTAATGATACCGTTAATCTGCGGAATAGGTTTTGAAGTGCTTAAATTCTGCGGAAAATATGATAATATTTTAACCCGCATAATTTCGGCGCCTGGTTTGTGGCTTCAAAGAATAACCACCAAAGAACCCGAAGATGATATGATTGAAATCGCTATCGCGGCATTAAAGGCTTGCGAGCCCGAAGTGCCTGATGTCCAAAGAACAAAAGAATGACAGTAGCCGAAATTTACAGTAAAGCAAAGCAAAAACTTAAGCAAAGCGGTATAGAAGATTACTCTTACGAAGCAAAACTGATTTTAGAATTTGTACTTGGGAAAAAAGATTTGCTTTTGTATGCTGAAAGCCAAATCACTGAATATCAGGTAAAACAGATAGAAGAAATTATTAAAAAAAGGCAAAACCGTTATCCGCTGCAATATATTTTAGGTGAATGGGATTTTTACAAATATACCTTTAAAGTAGGCGAAGGGGTTTTAATCCCACGAAGTGATACTGAAATATTGGTGGAAAAAGCGGTGGAATTTTTAAAGGGCGTTCAAAACCCACAAGTGCTTGATTTATGTGCAGGAAGCGGATGTATAGGAATAAGCATTGCAAAAGATTTTCCACATTCTTTCGTGACACTGGTTGAAAAGTTTGATAATGCTTTAAAATATTTAAACCAAAATATAAAATTAAACGACGCTCAAAACACAAAGGTTTTAAAGGGTGATATTTTCGGCTTAGACGGAGCGGATGCACAGTACGATTTAATTGTAAGCAATCCGCCGTATATACCGCTAAGGGAGATGGATATTATATCCCCCGAAACCGTTTACGAGCCCGAAACCGCGCTTTTGGGCGGTGAGGACGGACTTGTCTTTTACCGCGCAATTATAAACAATTATAAAAAATCCTTAAAACTCGGCGGAATGCTTGGGTTTGAGGTTGGAATAAATGAAGATACGGCAGTAAGCGAATTGTTAAAAAATGCCGGCTTCAAGCAAATAACCGTTACAAAAGATTTGAACGGAATTAACAGAGTAGTTACTGCAATTAAATAAACGGAAGGAAGATAAAAATGGCAGCCAAAAACACCCAATCAAAAACTGCTGTAAGAGTAGTAGAGGAAGAAGAAAAGCAAAAAGCACTGAAAACCGCTATGGACCATATTGAAAAACAGTTTGGTAAAGGTGCGGTTATGCGTTTGGGCGAAAATGCCGCAATGAGCGTTGAACACATTAAAACAGGTTCATTAATGCTTGACGCTGCGCTCGGTATAGGCGGTATTCCCAAGGGAAGAATAATTGAAATTTACGGTCCCGAATCTTCGGGTAAAACTACCGTTGCGCTTCACTGTGTTGCCGAAGCGCAAAAAGCAGGCGGTACAGCGGCTTTTATCGACGTTGAGCACGCGCTTGACCCTGTATATGCCGCAAATTTAGGTGTTGATATCGACTCACTACTGGTTTCTCAACCCGATTCGGGCGAACAAGCACTCGAAATTGCCGAAGCACTTGTACGTTCGGGCGCTATTGATATAATTGTTATTGACTCGGTAGCGGCATTGGTTACCAAAGCCGAAATTGAGGGTGAAATGGGCGATAGCCACGTAGGTCAGTTAGCGCGCTTAATGTCGCAAGCACTCCGTAAACTTACAGGTGCGCTTGCAAAAACTAACTGTGCCGCAATTTTTATTAACCAATTGCGTGAAAAAATCGGCGTTATGTACGGCAACCCCGAAGTTACAACTGGCGGTAGAGCGCTTAAGTTCTATTCTTCAGTACGTATTGATGTCAGAAAAGGCGACGTTATTAAGGACGGCAGTGATGTTGTTGGTGTTCATACCAAAGCCAAGATTGTTAAAAACAAGGTAGCTCCCCCATTTAAACTTGCCGAATTTGATATTATGTACGGCACAGGCATTTGCCACACGGGTGAAATTATTGACGCGGGCGTAGAAACAGGTGTTATTAAAAAATCGGGCGCGTGGTTCTATTACGGCGAAACAAGACTCGGCCAAGGCAGAGACAATGTTAAAAAACTGTTTGAAGACAACAAGGAACTTGCAAGCGAAATTGAAACCAAAATTATGGCAATAATTTCGGACAAGGATAACAACAAGGCAGTACCCCCGCAAGATGACGAATATATTATGCCTACCGAACCTATAGCACGCGCACACAAATCAATTGATATTGATATCGCGGTTGACGATTAATGTTTATTACTGACATAAAAAAAGATAAACTTCATCTTACAAAAATCACTTTAAGTGACGGTAGTGAAGTTTTGATTGATAACGATGTGTGTTATGAAAAATCCTTGAAAAAGGGTTTGGAAATCGGCGGTAAGGATTTGGAAGACTTGATTTTCGAATCAAACTACCGCAGGGCAAAGTCAAGGGCAATTTGGTATCTTGACCGTTCTGACCACACCGAAAAGGCATTATTCCAAAAACTTTTACGCGGCGGCTTTCCTGAAAGGGAATCCGCAAAAGTTATTGCCCGCCTTAAAGAAGTTGGGTTACTTGACGATTTTCGCTATGCCGAAAATTATGCTAACAGGCTTACTGAAAGGAATATTTCAAAACGTGAGGCGCTGCAAAAAATGCTTTTAAAAGGTGTGCCTTACGATATGGCAAAATCGGTTTTGGAAGAAACCGAAACCGATGAATTAAGCCAGATTAAGAATGTAATAGAAAAGAAATACCGCACCAAACTTTTAGGTGAAAACGGTGTGCAAAAGGTGTATGCTGCTTTGGTGCGCAAAGGTTTTTCTTACGATGCGGTAAAAACCGCATTAAAAACTTATATTGAGGAATCAGAGGAGTAGTATGTACAAAATCAGTATGGTGTCATTAGGCTGTCCTAAAAATCAGGTGGATGCCGAAATGATGCTCTATTCTTTAAAGCAAGCGGGGTTTGAAATTTCGCCCGAAGAAGCCGCGGCAGATGCCATTATCATTAACACCTGCGGCTTTATAGAGGACGCTAAGGCAGAGGCTATTGAAAATATTTTAGAAGCCGCCCGTTATAAGAGTGAGGGTGAGTGCAAAGCCTTAATAGTAACAGGTTGTCTTGCCGAAAGATATAAGGACGATGTGACCGAAGAAATTCCCGAAGTTGATGTTTGTGTAGGGATAGGCGCTAACAGTAATATCGCCGAAATTGTTAAATCCGCAATAGAGGGCAAAAAGCAAAACTATTACGGCGAAAAGACCGACCTTGACCTTAACGGAAAGCGTATTTTGGGCGGTTATCCTTTTACCGCATATTTAAAGGTGGCTGACGGTTGTGACAACTGCTGTACCTACTGCGCTATTCCCAAAATCCGCGGCAGAATGCGAAGCCGCAGTATTGAAGACTGTGTAAACGAAGCCAAGGGATTAGCAAAGAACGGCGTTAAAGAACTTATTGTTGTAGCGCAGGACACTACAGCCTACGGTACTGACATTTACGGCAAGCCAATGTTACCCGAATTACTTAAGGAACTTTGTAAAATAGAAGATTTACACTGGATAAGAACCCTTTACACCTACCCCGAAAAAATTACAGATGAATTTTTAGATACTTTGGCGAGCGAGAAAAAATTGGTTAAATATCTTGATATCCCAATTCAACACGTAAACGGTGAAATTTTAAGCAAAATGAACCGCAAGGGCGACCGCCAAAGTTTAACCGAACTGATAAATAAAATAAGGGCAAAAATTCCTGATATTACACTTCGCACCACCCTGATTACAGGTTTCCCAGGTGAAACTGGGGCGCAGTTTGATGAAATGGCGCAGTTTGTAAAGGATATACGGTTTGACAGGCTTGGTTGTTTTACATACTCTGCTGAGGAGGGTACTTTAGCTGCCGAATTTGAAAACCAAGTAGACGAGCAAACTAAAACAGACCGTATGGAAAACATAATGGATATGCAAATGACCATTGCGGCAGAGAAAAATGAAGAAAAAATCGGAACCGTTACCGAAGTTATTATTGAAGGTTGGGACGATTATATAAAATGTTACTTCGGAAGAACCGCCATGGACGCTCCCGAAGTTGACGGAAAAATTTTCTTTATGGCACACAAACCGCTTAAAATAGGCGATTTTGTAAAGGTCAGAATTAATGACTGTTTAGATTATGATTTGTTAGGAGAAGAAGAATGAATACACCCAATAAATTAACCGTTGGAAGAATGATTGCAACCCCAATTTTTATGGCAACTATGCTTATTAATTTTCCTTATCACTATCTGGTATCATTAGTGCTTTTTATAGCCGCTTCACTTACAGATATGATTGACGGTAAAATGGCAAGAAAGTATAACCTTGTAACTGATTTTGGTAAATTTTTAGACCCATTGGCTGATAAAATGCTTACAACTTCGGCATATCTCGGTTTTATATGTATGTTTGCGGATAAGTACGGCTACTGTTGGCAGATGACCGCCATAACATTTGTTGTCCTTTTCAGAGAGTTTATGGTATCAAGTATAAGACTTGTTGTAGTTTCAAGCGGAGGAAAGGTTATTGCTGCAAACATTTGGGGTAAGCTTAAAACCGTAAGCCAGATGGCAGGCATAATCTTAGCCCTCTTCGCTTACACTCTTATTAAGGATTTCGGTCTTACTTCAATTGAAAATATAGCAGATATTGTAATCCTTGTTCTTTTCTGGGTTTCTACCGTTCTTTGCGCTGTTTCGGGTATAATTTATCTTTGGGACGCCAAGGACTATATCAACACTTCCAAATAGGAGTACTAAATGTTTAAAAGATTAAAAGAAGATATTAAAGCCTTCAGAGACCGTGACCCCGCCGCTAAAAGCGATTTGGAAATATTTTTTCTTTACCCAGGTTTCAAGGCTATAAGAATGCACCGCCGTGCCCACTTTTATTTCACACACGGAATGCCGTTTTTAGCAAGATATGTTTCGCAAAAAGCGGCAAGAAAAACGGGTATTGAAATTCACCCAGGTGCTACTATAGGCAGAAGACTTGTTATCGACCACGGCACAGGTATTGTAATAGGAGAAACCACCGAAATCGGCGACGATGTGCTTATCTACCAAGGTGTTACTTTGGGCGGTACGGGTAAGGACACAGGTAAACGCCACCCAACAATCGGTAACAATGTTATGATAAGCGCAGGCGCTAAGGTTTTAGGTCCCTTTAAAATAGGTGATAATTCCCGTGTTGCCGCGGGAGCGGTTGTGCTGGAAGAAGTGCCGCCGAATTCTACCGTTGTGGGTGTGCCTGCACGTGTTGTCCGTCAGGACGGCAAGCGTATAGCACTTGACCAGATTCATATTCCAGACCCTGTAAAGCAAAAAATGGATGCTTTAGAAGAACGCATTTTACAGCTTGAGGGTATTGTTAGCGCAAAAGGAGAAGAAAAATGAAAATTTTTAATACACTTACCCGTCAAAAAGACGAATTTAAACCCATAACCGAGGGCGAGGTTAAAATCTACGCCTGCGGTCCTACAGTTTATAACTATATCCACATCGGTAACGCAAGACCGCTTTGTGTTTTTGATGTTTTGCGCCGTTATTTTGAATGGCGCGGATATAAGGTGAATTTTGTTCAAAACTTTACCGATATTGACGATAAACTTATAAACAAAGCAAATGATGAGGGTATAACCGTGCCCGAAGTTGCCGAAAGATACATCGGCGAATTTTGGACCGACGCCAAGGGACTTAATGTGCGTGAGGCTACCGTTCACCCAAGAGCTACCGACAATATTGCCGAAATTCAAGGCATTATTTCTTCACTTATCGAAAAAGGTTATGCTTATGAATCAGGCGGGGATGTTTACTACCGCGCCAAAAAGTTTAATGGGTACGGTAAACTTTCGCATCAGCCTTTGGATGACCTTGAAGCAGGTGCCCGCATTGAAACAGGCGATATTAAGGAAGACCCAATGGATTTTTGTCTTTGGAAAGGCGCAAAACCGGGCGAGCCGTTCTGGGAATCGCCTTGGGGTAAAGGTAGACCCGGTTGGCATATTGAATGTTCTGCAATGGCAGGCAGATATTTAGGTAAAACCATTGATATTCACTGCGGTGGGCTTGATTTGATTTTCCCCCATCACGAAAATGAAATTGCCCAAAGCGAAGCGGCAAACGGTTGCGACTTTGCGCATTATTGGATGCACAACGGTTTTATTAATGTTGATAACCACAAGATGTCAAAATCTTTAAACAACTTCTTTACCGTTCGCGATGTTGCCGAAAAATTCGGATACGAACCTATTCGTTATTTCCTTATTTCTTCGCAGTATAGAAGCCCGATTAACTATTCGGTTGATATTATTGAACAGGCTAAAAATTCACTTGAAAGACTTTATACTTGCCGTAATAATATTGATTTTGCGCTTAAAAATGCTGTCGACGGCGGCGAGATTCCCGCATTTGTGGAAACTGCCAAAAGCGATTTTATCACCGCTATGGAAGACGACCTTAACACAGCCGATGCTCTTGCTGCGATTTTCACCCTTGTGCGTGAAATCAATACTGCAATAGCAAACGGTGCAGGTAAAGTGACATTAGAAGCGAGTGCTAATATGTTTGACCAATTGACAGGCGTTTTAGGTCTGGTTTACAACCGCAAAGCCGAAGTTTTGGACAGCGAAATTGAAGAACTTATTGAAAAGCGTACTTTAGCGCGCAAGAATAAGGACTTTAAAACTGCCGACCAGATTCGTGATCAACTTAAAGAAATGGGTATTATTCTTGAAGATACCCCCCAAGGCGTAAAATGGAGCAGAAGTTAAAAAAAGAGCCTTTAGGCAAAGGCTTTTATGTGTATGTAAGTGAGCATCACACTTTCGGTACTGATGCGGTACTGCTTAGTAACTTTGCAAAGGCGACCGCAAAAGATAAAATAGTTGACTTAGGCACAGGATGTGGTATAATTCCTTTGTTGTGTTTAAGAGACAACAGTCTAAAAAGCGTTGTTGGTGTAGATATAAGCGAGGAAGCCACCAATTTGGCAGAAATGACAAAAGAGGAACTAAACCTTTCGAATTTTACTGTTGTAAACAGTGATTTAAAGGAATTGAAAGGCAAAGTACCGTTTGGCTGTCATACGCTTGTTACCTGTAATCCGCCATATAAAGCGCCGAATGCAGGGCTTAAAAATCCTGATAGCGTTATAGAGGTTGCCCGTCACGAAGTGGCGTGTACCTTGCGTGATATTATAGAAGTCGGCGCAAAGCTTTTGCAGACTTCGGGCAGATTTTGCGTTTGCCACCGTCCCGAAAGGTTGGCGGAATTAATGTCGCTTATGAGCGAATATAAGGTAGAGCCTAAACGACTGCGGCTTGTTTGCCAAAGAAAAGGCGAAGAACCGTGGCTTGTACTTGTTGAGGGTAGGCGCTGCGGCAAAACAGGACTCAGAATAGAGCCGACACTTTATGTTGAAGAAAACGGAAGTTTTTCAAAAGAAATGTTAGACATTTACGGTGTCTACAAGGAGGCGTATTTATAGTATTGGGTAAACTTTATATAGTAGGTACGCCGATAGGTAACCTTTCGGACTTTAGTCCGCGTGCCATTGAAACTTTACAAAAGGTTGATTTTTTGGCGGTTGAAGATACGCGTGTTACCGTAAAACTACTTAACCATTTTGGTATAAAAAAAGAAATGCTCGCTTATTACGAGCATAACAAAAACTCCAAAGGCAACCTTATTATTGAAAGACTTTTAAAAGGTGAAAGTTGCGCTCTTTTGTCTGATGCGGGAATGCCTGCAATATCCGACCCCGGCGAAGACTTGGTAAAAGCGGCGTATGAAAACGGTATTGAAGTTGAATCGGTCCCAGGACCGAGCGCGGTTATTACTGCGCTTGCAATTTCGGGAATGCCAAGCGGAAGATTTTGTTTTGAAGGCTTTTTGACTATGAACAAAATCGGCAGACGCGAGCATTTGAATTCACTTAAAACCGAAAAGCGCACCATGATATTTTACGAAGCACCGCATAAATTACCTGCAACCCTTAAAGATATGCTGGACACTTTCGGGGATAGAAAAATCGCAATAGTGCGTGAACTTACCAAACTTCACGAAACGGTTTTTCACACCACGCTTTCAGAGGCGTTAGAGCATTATACCGAAAATACCCCGCGGGGTGAATTTGTACTTATTGTAAGCGGCGCTAAGGAAGAACAAACCGTTTACAGTTTAAAGGATGCATTAAAAATTGCAAATAAATTAATTGAAGAAGGGCAGTCAACATCTGCCGCAGCAAAAGAGGCGGCAAATATTACAGGACTTAAAAAAGGCGATATTTATAAGAGCCTTTTAAATGGGTGAAAGTATGGATAATAAAAAAGATTTTGAAGATATCGTTTCGGATTCAAGTTTAAAAAAAGAGGAGTATGTAGATTTGGCATCTATGAGTAACAATTACAAAAGCCGCCGTTTCAAAAAGAAAAAGCGCGGATTAGCCGCAAAAATTTCAAATTGGTGGAAAAAATCGGGCAAAATTCAAAAGGCAGCAGTGATTTCGGTTTCGGTGCTGCTTGTTGTAGTACTTGCTGCAGTGATATTTCTCACCAGTTATTTTGATTACAATTACAACAGCATAACAGATGATGCCGAAAACTTAGGTTTTGAAGAGATTATTGATAAAAATGTTAAAAATATTGCTTTGTTCGGCATAGATTCACGCGGTGATAATTTCAAAGGTAATTCTGACAGTATAATGGTTTTAAGCCTTAATATGGATACCAAACAGGTGAAAATAGTTTCCATTATGCGTGACTCGTTAGTTAAAATAGATAGAAATGGCAAAACTACCTACAATAAGATTAACAGTGCATATGCTTATGGCGGACCCGAACTTGCAATTAAGACTATAAATGAAAATTTCGGACTCGATATTTCAGAATATGCAACGGTTAATTTTGAAGGTATGATGGATATTATAGATGCAGTTGGCGGAATAGAAGCAGAACTTACTTCTGCAGAAGTGGCATCAGTTGAAAAAAACGGATGGGTTCTTAACGGTAATATCAATGATATGTGTAAGAGAATGGGTATTGATGCCAGCAAACATTATATAACCAAACCCGGTAAACATCATTTAAATGGTATTCAGGCAGTGGCTTATTCCCGTATTCGTAAGGTTAAAAATATTTGGGGAACAAATAATGACCATGGCAGAACCGACCGTCAGCGTTATGTTATGGAACAACTTTTCAACAAAGCGCTAACCCTTAATAAAGCAAGCTATATAAAACTTGCTAAAGCTTTAATTCCTTGCACGGAAACTTCTCTTTCTTATTCTAATATTATGGATATTGCTTTTGATATTCTTCTGCATTCGCCCACATTCAGTCAAAGCCGTGTACCTATGGAAGAATATCAGATGTCAACACCTACCATAAGCGGTGTAGGTTCTTGTGTTTATTACGATTTGGAATATGCTTCAAAGGTTTTGCATGCATATTTTTATGATGATATCACACCTGAGGAATATATTGAGAAAAACGGCGTAGAAAAGAATAATTGGTATTCTTTAAAGTCAAGCGGTTCTTCGAAAAAGACAAGCAGTACTTCAAGTGTAGCTTCTTCGTTAGAACAAGTGCCAAGCAATATACCGGAAGTTGTTTCTTCTGAAGAATCCATAGTTGAAACCCCTTCACAAACCGAGCCCACAACAGAAGAAACGACCGAAGAGTCAACCGTTCCTGAGGAGACTGCTCCTGATGAATAGACCGGCAATGAAAACCAATTGCGAAAATTGTGCAAATTACGTTTACGACGACCAGACCGACAGTTATTACTGTGAAGTTAATCTGGATGAGGATGAAATGCACCGTTTTTTGACGAGCAACACCTTTAATTGCCCGTATTTTAATTTTTATGATGAATACGGCATTGTCAGAAAACAAAATTGAGGGAATTTATGTTTTATTTCTATTTGATTTTAAGCGCCTTGCTTGTACCAATATTGAATAATTTTTTTGAAATATTCGGTGAAAGTTATTCATGGTGGTTAGTGCCCGTTTTATTTGTTGGCTTTTTCATAGGTTTAATACTTTTGCATGCAATTATATTTGTTTTGTCTTTTGCCTTTGTAAAAACCGATTCTTCGCAGGATAAAGGTGCAAAGTATTATCGCTTTTTAGCCAAAATCACCGTTCCGCTGATTCTAAAACTTGCAAGGGTGGAAATTAATTTAAGCGGCAAAGACCCCGACACAATCCCAAAAGACCGCCGAATGCTTTTTGTTTGCAATCATCAGCACGATTTTGACCCTGTTATAATGTTGGGCGTTTTCGGGGATAGCGAAATCGGGTTTATCGGCAAAAAGGAAGTATATACAAATATGCCTTTCATAGGAAAGGTTATGCATAAACTTTACGGTCTGCCTATAGATAGGGAAAATAACCGCGAAGGCGCAAAAACCATAATTAAAGCGATTAAAATTTTAAAGGACGATAAGGCTTCAATCTGCCTTTTCCCCGAGGGTTATACTAACAAAGGTGACGACTTGCTGCCTTTCAGAAACGGAGCTTTTAAAATTGCCTACAAAGCAGAAGTTCCAATTGTGGTTTGCACCCTTTCGGGAACAAGGCAAATTCCTAAAAGAATGTGCCGCAGGAAAAGTGTAGTCGATTTTAATGTGACTGATGTAATCTATCCTGAAGAATTTAAAGATTTAACCACAGCCGAACTTGGCGATAAAATTCATTTACAAATGGAAGAAGCATTAAAAAAACTGAGAGTTAATTAACTCTCAGTTTTTTGTTGTAATTCTAATATTGTGAAACCGTAGGGTTGTAAAGTGAGGCTATCGCCGTTAGGCTTGCTGCCGAAAATCACTTTTGCGTTTTCAAATTCTTTTGGAACTTCAACCGTTGTTTCTTCGTGCCAGCGGCTTACCGCCACTAAAACCGAAGATTTTTCGCTTTTTCTGATATATACAATCTCACCAAAATTCGCATAAACGGGGATAAACTCGCCCGAAACAAAAACGTCGCTTTTTCGCCTAAAAGTGCCCAATTTTTGATAAAATTCCAAAAGTTCGGTATTCTCTTTGCCCCAAGGATAGCCTGCGCGGCAAAACGGATCGCCGTAGCCCTGTAGCCCTGCTTCATCACCGTAGTAAAGGGAGGGAATCCCCGGTAAAGTGTACTGCAAAACGGCGGCAACCTTTAAAAGTTTAGCACCTTTTTGGTATTCTTCAGGTGTTAAGGTACTGCTTGCCTGCCACTCGCGGTCATCGACATATCGGTCACTGCCCAAAACGGTTAAAATTCGGGGCGTGTCGTGGGTGCCTATGTGGTTCATTAAAAGTTTAACAGCCTGCGGTGGATAATTTTCAAGAATATCAAGCACAGTGTCAATAAGTTCGCGCGAATTGCCGCCTTTTAAATACTTAATAATAGCGTTTGCAAAGGGATAGTTCATAACAGAATCAAGCTGATTTCCGCGCAAAAATCTTCTGCGGCGGTCGTAACTGATTTTGTTTGTTGCATCTTCCCAAACTTCTCCCAAAAGGAAGTTTTGTTCACTTTCGGATTTTATTGCAGTGCGAATTTTGTCGAGAAATTCGTCGGGCAGTTCGTCAGCAACGTCAAGACGGAAGCCTTTAACACCCTTTCTAAGCCAATGCTTTATAACACCCTTTTCGCCTGTTATAAATTCTGTAAAATCGGAGTCATTTTCGTTGGTTTCGGGAAGGGTTAAAATTCCCCACCAAGCGTTGTAATCGTCGCGACTACCTTTGAATGTATACCAACTTGAATATGGGGAATTTTCCGAATTATATGCCCCCACACTGTCGTAACGGCTGTATCGGTTAAAGTAAATACTATCGTCACCTGTGTGGGAAAAGACACCGTCCAAAATAATGTAAATTCCGCTTTTTTCTGCCGCTTTTATAAGGTCTTCCAAATCCTTTTCGGTGCCTAAATGCGGGTCTATTTTTAAATAGTTTGCAGTATTATAGCGGTGGTTGGAGTGGGCTTCAAAAATCGGGTTTAAATAAATACAACTTACCCCTAAGGATTTAAGGTAGGGCAGTTTCTGTTTGATTCCCTTTAAGTCACCGCCGTAATAGTCGTTGCCTAAAAATTTCAGGTCATCGTCCTGACGGTATTCGGGTCTCGCGTACCAGTCTTCGCAGATATACCTGTCAGACGGAATGCCTTTTTTCTTAACACCCGAATTATAAAATCTGTCGGGGAATATTTGATAAATTATACCGCCGTCAAGCCAGTCGGGTGTGGTGTAGTCTTTTTTATAAACCGTAATTTGCCAAGATGCGCCTTTTGGGGATACAATACCCAAAGAGTGTTGGTCCTTAGTGATAAAAAACTCACCGTAATCGCTTGTGTACCTGAAAGAATACCAATAAATCCCCTCTGATAAAGAGAGTTCGCATTCATAAAAGCGGTAATCTTCGAGAGTATCACAGAGGGTCATTTCTATTTCGCGTGGCTCACCCGTAGAATCATTTTGTATTTTTAAGAAAGCCGACTGCACTTTGTTGCTTTGGTGCAACAGCAACTTTAGCCGAAGGGTGTCCCCCTCGGCTAAAGCACCAAACTTATTGCGGTATAACGGATTTCTTGAATCAAACGGATAGTAATTCATAATTATTTAATCGGTTCAACTTTCCAAATATCTCTTGCATAATCTTCAATAGAACGGTCGGCAGAGAATATACCCGACTTTGCAATGTTTGTAAGTGACATTTTGTTCCAGGTATCGCGGTCATTATAAAGTCTGCTTGCTAATTCCTGAGCCTTGCGGTAATCGGCAAAGTCTGCAAGTGCCATATAATTATCGTGATTTTTAAGCGCATAATAAATGTCATCAAAAGATTGACCTGCAAAACCTGCGCCGATAAAGTCAAGCGCCCCGCGAAGTTCTGGATTGTTGTTGTAATATTCATAGGGTGAATAGCCTTGTTTTTGCAAAGCCAGAACTTCGGGTGTTTGCATACCGAAAATGATTATATTATCGTCACCCACTGCTTTATGAATTTCAACATTCGCGCCGTCCTCTGTGCCTAAAGTTACCGCCCCGTTCATCATAAGTTTCATATTGCCCGTTCCCGAGGCTTCGGTAGAAGCAAGCGAGATTTGTTCGCTTATATCGGCAGAGGGAATCATAAGTTCTGCCATAGTTACGCGGTAATCCTGCAGGAAGAAAATTTTAAGTTTATCGCGCACCTGCGGGTCATTTTCTAAAACGGTTGATAGTTTATATATCATTTGAATGACCTGTTTTGCAAACAGATAACCGGGTGCGGCTTTTGCGCCGAAAATATAGGTTTTGGGTGTAAATTCGGCGTTCGGGTTGTTCTTTATGAACAGATATTCGTTTATAATGTTCAACACATTAAGGTGTTGGCGTTTGTATTCGTGCAAGCGTTTAACCTGCATATCAAAGATAGAATCGGTATTAAGAACAATGCCGTGCTTATCTTTAACATATTTTGCGAAGCGCAGTTTGTTAGAATGTTTAATTTCTTCCAAACGGCTTAAAACCTGTTTATCGTCACGGAACGCCATTAACTTTTCAAGGTTTCTGGCATCTTTTATAAAATCGTCGCCAATGGTTTCGCTAAGGAAAGATGTGAGTTCAGGGTTAGCGCAGCAAAGCCAACGTCTGTGGGCGATACCGTTGGTAACATTTTTGAACTTTTCGGGTGTCATTTTTGCATAGTCTTTAAAAAGTTCGTCAACGATAATTTCGCTGTGAAGTTTTGAAACACCGTTAACCGAATGACAGGTTGCAACGCAGAGATTTGCCATTCTTACAACACCGTTGGAAATTACGGCGGTGCGTTCTGCAAGGTCAAAATCACCTGTTAAATCAACAACTTCCTTGCGGTAACGGTTGTCAATTTCTCTAATAATCTGATAAATACGGGGAAGTCTTTCACGAATGAGGTTTTCGGGCCAACATTCAAGCGCTTCCTGCATAATGGTGTGGTTGGTGTAGGCAACAGTGCCTTTAACAATATCCCAAGCCTTTTCCCAAGAATATCCGCATTCGTCCAAAAGAAAACGCATAAGTTCGGGGATGGAAAGGGTGGGGTGGGTGTCGTTAATATGAATTGCCACCTTTTCGGGCAGATTTTCAAGGGTGTTGTAATGCCTTAAGTGGCGGTTTAAAATGTCCTGAATCGAAGCCGAAACCAAGAAATACTGCTGACGAAGACGCAAAGATTTACCTTCGATATGATTGTCAGCAGGGTACAAAACTTTGGATATATTTTCGGTCATAGCACGTTGTTCTATAGCGCGTAAATAGTCACCTTGGTTAAATGCCGACATATCAAAGTCCTGACATTCGGCGCTCCAAAGCCTTAGCGCGTTAACGGTTTTACCGTCCTTACCCGCAACCATAAGGTCGTAAGGCACTGCGCGTACGGTTTGGTAATTGGTGTATTCAATATGGTGGAAGCCGTTATCCCACCAGTCGTTTATGTTACCGTCAAAATGAACATCAACTGCAGAGCCCGGTTTTGCTTCAAGCCAAACACTTCCGCCCGGCAACCAGAAATCAGGCATTTCGGTCTGCCAACCGTCAACAAGGTTTTGGCGGAATATACCTAACTCATAACGGATACAGTAACCCATTGCGGAATAGCCGCCGCTTGAAAGAGCATCCAAAAAGCAGGCGGCAAGTCTGCCAAGACCGCCGTTGCCAAGGCCTGCGTCGGGTTCGAGTTCGTAAAGCTTTTCAAGTTTAACATTAAACTTTTTAAGGGCTTTAGCCATAGTATCGGTAAGGTCAAGGTTATATAAATTAGTTTTAAAAGAACGCCCCATAAGGAATTCCATACTTAAATAGTAAACAGTTTTTGCTTCTTTTTCGGATACCGATTTTTTAAATTCGGCACGGCGTTCGTTCATAATTTCAAGCAAACTTAAAACAGATGCTTTATAAAAAAGTTCATCGCTTGCCTGCTCGGGAGCCACACCGAAATTATGTGAAAGTTTCTTTTCTATCATAGAAGAAAGTTTAGCCGGGGTAATATTAGTCATTATAACATCTCCATTATTAAAACAGTTATCATTATATTTGATGATTTATTATACACTAATAATAAATATTTTTCAAGTGCCTACTGATAGTATAATTTTATCGTTTTTTGTGCAGTTTGCATAAATTTATTTTTTAAAATACTAAAAATTAATGAAAGTTCGTCGTTTGTAACAAAAAACAGGTGTTTTTAGGTAATAATAAAGGACTTCTTTACGAAGTCCTTTATTTCATATTATTCCTGTTCGTAAGTGTCGTCGCACTCCAAATAGTCGCCTTTGATGCGGTTTTTGTTTTTGATATTATCGAAAATAGCAAGAGCGCCAATAGCCGCACCGAAAAGTGCAAACAAAGAAACAACAAATTTAATAAAACCTTTCATACTGAAACCGCCTTTCGTATTGATTATATTCATTATATCAGTGAATTTAAAATTTGTCAATTACATAAGCGGACCGAAAACATGGAGCAAACCCTGTTTGATACGGTTTATAAGCGGGCGTTTTTTCCAGTCTTCAAGTTTGATTTCTTTAGAAACTGCCAACACTTCGCGAAAATGATGCTTTATATTAAGCGCGGCATCCTTGTTACAAAGCCAAACACCGCATTCAAAATGGAACACAAAACTGCGGTAGTCCATATTGACAGAACCTACCGTTGAAATACAATCGTCCGATAAGAAAATTTTAGAATGTAAAAATCCGGGGGTATATTCGTAAATTTTAACCCCTGCCCGTAAAAGTTCGAGGTAGTTGTACTGTGTGACATTATGAACATAACTTTTATCGGGGATATGCGGTGTTACAATGCATACCTCAATACCCGACTTTGCCGCCAAGCATAAAGCGGCGGTCATCATATTGTCGATAACAAGATAAGGGGTCATAATGTAAACATATTTTTGGGCAGAATTAAGAATTTGCATATAAAGACCTTCGGCTGGGTTGCGGTCGTTTAAAGGACCGTCACTATAGGGAAGGGCAAAACCGTCATCAATAACCTGTGATTCGGCAATATGGGACTTGAAATCTATGCGTTTTCCTGTAATAAATTCCCACATAGTAAGGAACATACAAAGAAAACTTTTTACGGCATTTCCTTTAATAATTACGGCGCTGTCCATCCAATGTCCGAAACGCTCTTCGCGGTTGATGTATTCGTCGCCTATATTTACACCGCCCGTCATAGCCAGAACACCGTCAATTACCACAATTTTACGGTGACTGCGGTTGTTAAGGAAGTTGTTAAACAAAGGATAAATGGGGTTAAATACCGAAACCTCAATGCCTGCCGATTTCAGTTTTGTCAAAAAGTTTCTATTTTGGCGTTTGATAGAGCCGAAATCGTCAAAGATTATTTTAACTTCAACACCGTCAGCCGCCTTTTGCTTTAAGATTTTGAAGATACTGTCCCACATATAACCTTCGGCTATGATGAAAAATTCCATATAAATGTATTTTTTTGCCTTTTCAAGTTCTTCTAACAGGCGGTCAAAGAATTTTTCGCCCGAAGGAAGATATTCCGCAGAAGTGTTGTCATACAGCGGGAACCCCGATTCCCCTGACAGATAGTCTGCCTGACGGGAGTGGGCGATATCGAAATATTCCATATGGTCAGAGACTTTTTTATCGTCATTCAAGTATGGCATATAGTGTGATTCGCAAATGCGCATTCTTTTTTTAAGGTGGGGCAATACTCTGCCGCCGCCCCATAAAAGATAAACCGAAATTCCAAAAATAGGGAAGATAAGTATAAATATAATCCAGCCTACTTTATGATCGGGATTGCCGCGCTTGTTAAGAATAAAAATAACCGTTACAGCACCCAATAAACTTGATAAAGCCAAAGATTGCGCTGAACCGATAGAAACATCGTAAAGGCTGGTGAACAAAAAGACAATTTGTATAAGTAAAAGCAAAGCCGAAATTATAATTCGGTTCTGAATACGAATACCGCGTTTATGCTGTCTTTTCATAATATCCCTCCTTTGAGAAAGTATTTTAACATATTATTTTGCAATTTGCAATTAATAGTGGAAAAATAAAGCAAATTATGATACAATATATATTACTTCATAAAATTTAACAAAGTATGAACGGGAGAAAATAAATGTCCAAAAAAATAATTGCTTTGCAAGACGGTGTTGAAGGTCTGTTTATCGAAAATCAGCGCTTTAACACCACAAGTGTTTCTTATAATTTTTACTTGCCTTTAAAAAAGGAAACTGTGGCAGAAAATGCGTTGTTGCCATTTATTCTTACATCTTGCGGTAAGGAATATCCTTCCTTTTCGGCTTTAAACTTTAAACTTAATAAACTTTACGGTGCACGGCTTGATGCAAGCGCCGAAAAATACGGTGACTGCCAACTGCTTCGTATGACCGTTTCGGTTATTGATGACCGCTTCACTTTTGACAGTGATTCACTTGTAAAGCAGGCAAGCGAACTTCTGTTAGGACTTATTTTTAATCCCAATGTGCAAAACGGAGAATTTTTGGCAGAAGATGTTGCAAGGGAAAAGCGTAAGGCAATTGAACACATAAAGGGTGAAATTGCCGAAATACGCCTTTATGCCAAAAACCGCCTTATAAGCGAAATGTATAAGGATACACCATACGGACTTCCCAAGTGTGGAACTGTTGAGATGGTTGAAAAAATCACAGGCGAAAGTCTTTATAAAGCGTGGCAGAATATGCTTTCAACCGCTTTTGTGCGTGTTCACGTTGTGGGAGCGGCTTTGCCCAACCGCTTTTTTGAAGATATAGGCGAAAAATTCGAGACCGTAAAACGTCAAGGCATTACTGACTGTAAACTTTGTCAGCCTACAAAGGCATTGGAAAAGCCTAATACTGTATTTGAAAAGATGGACGTTAAGCAAGGTAAACTTGTTATGGGCTTTTCGTGTGATATGTACGGGGATGATGATTTGTCATTACCGCTTATGGTAATGTGCGATATTTTCGGCGGCGGACCTTATTCAAGACTTTTTTCGAATGTGCGTGAAAAAATGAGTCTTTGTTACTATTGCTCGGCTTCGTCGGTAAGATATAAAGGTCTTTTGACGGTTGATTCGGGTGTGGAAGTAAACAACGCCCAAAAAGCACAGGACGAAATTTTAAATCAACTTGAAATAATGAAAAAAGGCGAATTTTCCGACTTTGAGTTTAATTCATCAATAAAGAGTATTTGCGATTCGCTTAACACTTATAACGACAGTCAGAATTCGCTTGATTTGTGGTACGCTTTAAAAATTAACAACCAAAATCTTTATTCACCCGAAGATATTGCCGAAAAAATCAAGCAAATAACTAAAGAAGATGTAATTTACGCCGCAAAGGGTGTTAATTTGCATACAGTTTATAAACTTTTGCCGAAGGAGGGACCGATATGTTAAAAGAATATTTTGAAAGCGAAATCGGCGAAAGTTATGTCAAAGCGGAACATTCGTCAGGGCTTAAGATTTATATATTAGAAAAACCGCAATATAATTCATCTTATGCAATTTTCGGTACTAAATACGGCTCGATTGACAACTGTTTTTCGGTAAACGGCGAAAATTGTGAAGTACCTGAGGGTATTGCCCACTTTTTAGAGCATAAACTCTTTGAAAGCGAAGACGGTGACGCTTTTACAAAATATGCCGAAACAGGCGCTTATGCGAATGCGTTTACTTCTTTTGATAAAACCTGTTATTTGTTCTCGTGTTCCAACAGATTTTACGAAAATTTGGAAATACTTTTGAATTTTGTTCAATCTCCCTATTTTACTGAAAAAACTGTAGAGAAAGAGCAGGGCATTATCGGTCAGGAAATAACAATGTATGACGACAGCCCCGCTTGGCGCGTAATGTTTAATATGCTTTTGGCAATGTATAAAAACCACCCTGTAAGGATTGATATTGCAGGCACGGTTGAGTCTATTTCTCATATCAACGCCGATTTGCTTTATAAGTGTTACAACACTTTTTACAACCCATCAAATATGTTTTTGTGTATTGCAGGAAATGTTGAAACCGAAAAAATTCTTGAAATGGTTGAAAAGGGTATAAAACAAAACGAAAAGGCTGAAATTGTTCGTATTATGCCCGAAGAACCTAAGGAAGTTTTAAAAGATTATGTTGAGCAGTCGCTCGAAGTGGCACAACCGATGTTCTGTTTCGGTTACAAAGAAAATGCCGACCGCAAACCGACCGTGAAAGAGCGCATTTGCACTGCGGTTTTGCTTGAAATTATTGCAGGCGATGCTTCACCCCTTTATGAAAAACTCACGAAAGAAGGACTTATTAACGACGAATTTTCTTTTGAATATTTCTGCGGTGAAGGTTATTCGGCGGTTATTTTTGAAGGGGAATCATCCGATCCCAAAAAGGTTGCAGGGGAAATTAAAGCAGAGGTTGAACGACTTAAAACCGACGGTATAAACAAAAAACTGTTTTCTGCGGTGCGCCAAGGAATGTACGGCAACGCAATACGCGTGTTTAACAATGTTGAAGGCATTGCAATGCAACTGGTTGACTGCGCTGTAAACGAAAATTCGCTTTTTGATGAAATTAAATATTTAAAATCAATTACTGCTGATGATGTTTTCAAGCGTTTAAGCCTTTTGGAAGACGACAAAACAGTTCTTTCGGTAATAAACCCAAAAGAGTGAGGATTTTAAAATGACCTATAATGTTACAATTTTCGGTATAGATATAGTTTTAAAGCCGATTGCTTTTACAATACCCTTTGGGGATAATCATTGGGATATTTATTGGTACGGAATTTTAATTGCGTTAGGCTTTTTATTGGCGCTGATTTACGGCGTTACAAACGCAAAACGCTTTGATATTGACAATGAGCGTATGCTTGATGTTGTTCTTGTGGCAACCCCTGTTGCAATTTTGTGCGCAAGAGCGTACTATGTGATTTTTGACGGAGAACCTTTGGAAAGTTTCGGCGATTTCTTCGGCTTTGGGGATTCTTCGGGCTTTGCAGGACTTGCTATCTACGGCGGTGTTATAGGCGCTTTTGTTTCGGGACTTTTGATGTGCAAAATCCGTAAAATCAAGTTTACCGATATGTTTGATTTAGCGTCATTAGGTTTTCTTATCGGTCAAGGTGTTGGCAGATGGGGTAACTTTGTAAACCAAGAAGCATACGGCGGATTTACGGGCAGTTCATTCTGGGGAATGCAAAGTGAGCGTACTGTAAGCGAAATGGGCGAAGGTCTTGTACACCCTTGCTTTTTGTATGAATCAGTTTGGTGTATCTTAGGATTTTTCATCATAAACCGTTTAAGCCGCAACCGTAAATTCAGCGGCGAAACCTTTTTAATGTACTGCGCTTGGTACGGTTTTGGCAGAGCGTTTATAGAAATGCTCAGGACCGACAGTTTAATGATAGGCAATATAAAAGTTTCTTGCCTTTTGTCGTTTATACTTTGCATTGCAAGTATTGTGTTGATTATTGTAATCCGCAAAAGAATTAAACCCGAGGGTGAATATATAGACCAGTTTACCGAAAATACGGAGGAAGAAAATGTATAAAATAATTGACGGTAAAGAAATTTCTGCAAGCGTTAAAGAACGTGTAAAACAGCAGGTTGAAGCACTGAAACAAAAAGGTATTACCACAGGTCTTGCGGTTATAATCGTGGGTGAAGACCCTGCTTCTAAAGTGTATGTTGCAAATAAGAAAAAGGCTTGCGAAGCGCTGGGTATAATTTCGGAAGAATACGCCTTGAGTGAAAATACTACCCAAGCCGAACTTTTGGAATTGATAGATACACTTAATAAAAAGGAAAGCATTAACGGTATTCTTTGTCAGTTGCCGCTTCCGAAACATCTTAATGAAGATGAGGTTATAAACGCTATTTTGCCCGAAAAGGATGTTGACGCGTTTCATCCTCAAAATGTGGGTAAAATAATGCTTGGCGATTATGATTTTGTGCCTTGTACCCCTGCGGGCATAATGGAAATGCTTGAATATGAGGGTATTGATATCACGGGAAAAACCTGTGTTGTAATAGGCAGGTCTAATATTGTGGGCAAACCTATGGGTATGTTGCTTTTACATAAGAACGGCACCGTTACAATTTGCCATTCCAAAACCAAAGATTTAAAAGAAGTTTGTAAATCTGCCGATATTTTGGTTGCAGCAGTAGGCAGACCTAATTTTGTTACCGCTGATATGGTAAAGGACGGCGCGGTTGTAATTGATGTGGGCATTAACCGTGTGGACGGTAAACTCGTAGGCGATGTTAAGTTTGATGAAGTTAAAGACAATTGCTCGGCTATAACCCCTGTTCCCGGCGGTGTGGGACCAATGACCATTGCAATGCTTATGCAAAATACACTTACTGCGGCAAAAAAGCAAAACAAGGTGATTTAATTGATTAAAAGATTTATATGTGTTTTGGTAAGTTTCATTTGCTTGTTTTCGGTGAATATTTTTGCCTTACAACTTGACAGTGATTTTTATGTTTACGGTCAAAATAACAAGCAACTTTGCGAAGTTATCGGTATGCGAGAGAGCGAACTTGAAAATTACTGCAAAACTAACAGTATTACCTTTTTGGCGGTTAATAAAACAAATACCAAACAGATAAGAAAAACCGAAGTTAAGGATGATTTTTCAAAAAAAGTCGGCAATTTTTTGGCGCTTAAAGATAAAGAAATTATCGACTTGGCTGCTGATATAACGGGTTTTTCTGATGTTTCGGGTACTGTTTTGGAAAAGGGAAACAAAAAGTTTTTAAAGGTAGAACTTAAAACCGAAGACAGCGGCGGCGAATACATTTTAACCCAGTATATAACCGTAACAGGCGGTACAAAAGAGGTTTTAACCTTTTACACCGCTGCAAATGAAGACACCGATTATATAGAAGATGTATTTTCTTCACAGTTTAAAACAAGTAGCGCCCTTTCGGGACTGAAAATTGTTGCTGTTGTGGGAATAGTTTTATTCTCGGTTTTGGCGGTACTTGTTCTTGTTGCAATCATAAGGGATACATTTGAAAAAGAACCGACTGAGTAACAGTCGGTTTTTTTCAATGCGGAATTATGACGAATTTATATTGGTTATTGTAGGGGCGACCAATGGTCGCCCGTTTAATTTGCGAAAAATTTATCTGGCGGGCAATGCCCGCCCCTACAATATATCAATAACCACATTTAATTATCATTCCGTAGGGGAGGGTCTCTGCGCCCTCCCGAATCATTACAAAATAAATAAAAAAGGGAGGGGAAACCCCTTCCCTACAATTGTAAATGCACCTTAATGTTTTTATTCTTTGATATATACCATTATGTCCTGTACTTTACAATCAAGAATGGTGCATAAATCGTTAAGGGTTACTGAACTGATTGGTTTGTTGTGTTTTAATCGGTCGAGCAAACTGCGGCTTATGCCGTATTGGTTTATAAGTTTATAGGTAGACATACCCTTTTCTTTAAGGGTTTTATAAAAAGGTTCATAAGAAATCATAAATTTTCACCTCTGTGAAAATTTTAATATATGCTCTTATTGTTGACAATTGTCGACAAATAGAGTATAGTATAAAGGCAGGGATAACCCTGCTGTTGCGAGACAGGGTAAGGGAAGGTGCTTTTAAAGTGCCTTCCTTTATTTTTGGATAAATTATGGAAAAACTGCCAAAGATATACTAAATGGAGGTTATACTATGAAAAGACGAAATTTGGTAAGGCTTACATCATTTCTTTGTGCGGCTTTGGTGGTTGTGGTCGGTTTTTCAATAAAGACGGTGCAAAAAAACAATAAATACAAACTTGAAATAGAAAATAATTATTCCCGAACGCTAAATGATTTAACATCGGCGGTAAATAATATAGCATTAACCCTTAAAAAAGCACAGTATGCAACTACAGCAAGTCAGTTAGGGCAAATGGCGGTTAAACTTTTAACCGAAGCGCAAATTTCTAAAAATGCGTTAGCACAGTTGCCTTCGGGCTCAAATTTAGAAAGTTTAAACCGCTTTTTGTCGCAGGTGGGTAATTACGCTATGAGCGTTTCGGGCGAACTTTATAGCGGAAACGATTTTCCAAAAGATTACGGGGACAATATTTCGGTCTTAAGCGACACTGCAGATAAAATTTCCCAAGCGGTTGAAAGCGCGCAGATAAATTATAATAATTTGGATTATTGGGCAAAAGAGTTGGACGATAAACTCGATACTCAGGTAGATGAAGGTTTATCGGCATCGCTTTCAGATTTAGAGGGAGAGCTTACCGATTATCCCACCCTTGTGTATGACGGGCCCTATTCAGACCATATTTTAAAGCACGAGCCGACAATGATTACCGATGCACAGGAAGTTACAAGGCAACAAGCGCAGGAAAATGCCGCATTATTTTGCGAAAGTGAATCGGGTGAAATGAATTTTGTAGCAGAAGAGGAGGGCAAAATTCCCGTATACCGTTTTTCTGACGGCGGTACTGATATTACGGTAAGTAAGGCCGGCGGATATGTTGTATATATGCGTAAAAACCGCACTTTAGGAAATTATGTACTGACCTACGAGCAGGCTCTTGAAAAAGCAAAAAGGTTTTTGGATAAGAATAATATGTTGAATTTTGTTGAAACCTATTATTTTACTGATGAGGGTGTTTGCGTTATAAATTTTGCTTTTCTTGACGGAAAAACCATTTGCTATACCGATTTAATAAAGGTAGGTGTTGCTATGGATACGGGCGAAATAATGCTTTTTGAAGCAAGCGGATATTTAAGCAACCACAAAGAAAGGGCGTTTGAAACCCCTGTTTACACTTTGGAGCAGGCAAGAGAAAAAGTAAGCGACAAACTAACCGTGAAACAAACCGCTTTGGTGCTTATACCCACCGATTCGGGAGAAGAGCGTTGTTATGAGTTTGTTTGCAGTGATAACGACAGCGAAATACTCGTATATATAAATGTATTAACCCTTGAAGAAGAGGAAATTTTAATACTCCTTAAAAGTGATGGCGGAACTCTTGTAAAATAATACTTGATTTTTTTAATTAGTTGTGATAGAATATATGAGCATTTGATTTCACTCGGTCCTTACGGGTGGGTTCATTGCCGAAAAATCGACATTGAAGCGGACGGTCCTCTGGCAAAAATGTTATGAACGTCTGGTAAAAAATTAAGGAGGAAAAAACATGGACGTAATTCGCGAATTAACAGCAGACATGCTCAAAAAAGACGTTCCCGAAATCTTAATCGGTTCTACCGTTAAGGTTCACGTTCGCATTAAGGAAGGCGAAAAGGAAAGAATTCAGGTTTTTGAAGGTACTGTTATTGCTAAAAACAACAGCGGTATTGCAGAAACATTTACAGTTCGCCGCGTATCCTACGGTGTAGGCGTAGAACGTGTATTCCCTGTACATTCACCTTCAGTTGCTAAGGTTGAACTTGTACGTAAGGGTCAAGTTCGCAGAGCAAAACTCTACTACTTACGTGACAGAGTTGGTAAGGCTGCAAAGGTTAAAGAAAAGATTTAATCTTGGAAGGGGGACGGGTTAATACCTTGTCCCCCTTTGATTTTATTTTAATTTGAGGTATACTGATGAAAAGATGGGATACTTATAATGAGGAATTTGACGAAGGCTTTTATGTTTATACGGATGTAGATGAAGAGCCTGAAAGTGAACCTCAAAACAACGGCATTAAGAGGGATGTTTTTGAATGGCTTGATGTTATTGTTATGGCACTTATCGTTGTTGTTTTGGTGTTTTCTTTTGTTTTTAGGGTTGCCACTATTGACGGTGACTCAATGCTTAACACTTTGACCGAGGGTGAAAGGGTAGTTATAAGCAACTTTAATTACACCCCAAAAGCCGGCGATATTGTAGTTATTTCCCGTAATGCAGATAATTCGGTAGAGGGTACTCTTACAAGCAAAGGTCCCATTATTAAGCGTGTAATTGCAACTGAAAATCAAACTGTTGATATAGATTTTTCTAAGGGTATAGTTTATGTTGACGGTGTGGCTTTAGAGGAAGATTATACTTCCACCCTTACAACGCGTAAAGACGATTTGGAATTTCCCACAATCGTACCGAAAGGTTGTATTTTTGTATTGGGTGATAACCGAGCTGTATCGCTTGACAGCCGTTCTTCCGAAATAGGCGAAAACGGTATGATTGATACCCGTTATGTTTTGGGCCACGCAGTTTTTCGAATTTTCCCCTTTAATAAAGTAGGAAGGTTGGATAATAAATAATTAAGAATTCGGAATTAGGAATTCGGAATTATTTAGAATAGGATTGATTGAATGAATAACCAACAAAATTCGACAAATTTGAATATCCAATGGTTTCCGGGGCATATGGCAAAAACCAAACGGCAGATAAAAGAAGTTTTACCCATTATTGACGCAGTTGCCGAACTTGTGGACGCAAGAATTCCAATAAGCAGCCGCAACCCCGATTTAAAGGGAATTATAGGAAATAAACCCCACATTATTTTGCTTAACAAATGTGATATGGCAGATGCTAACATCACAAAACAGTGGATTGATTACTACAAACAAAACGGCATTACCGCCATTGCGATTGACTGTAAAAGCGGTAAAGGAATCGCGGCGTTTAAGGATACTGTTAAAACTGTTTTGGCTGACAAGCTTGAATTGTACAAGCAAAAAGGTATGGTTGGCAAACCGCTTCGCGTAATGATTGTGGGTATTCCCAATGTGGGTAAGTCATCGTTTATAAACAAAATTGCAGGTAAAACGCGCGCTAAAGCCGAAAACCGCCCAGGTGTTACACGTGGAAACCAGTGGTTTGCAATTGATAAACAGTTGGAACTGCTTGACACCCCAGGTGTTTTGTGGCCTAAATTTGATGACCCGAAGGTAGGAGACAGACTCGCATTCATCGGTTCTGTAAAAGATGAAATCCTTGATGCCGAAACTTTAGCAATCAGACTTTTAGAGGTTATGAAAAATGACTATCCTGAAAGGCTGATTGAAAGATATAAAATAGATGATTTTACTGAT
>JAZSDM010000047.1:0-5105 GCA_045531145.1 Acutalibacteraceae bacterium
CCCGCAGGAGAAAAATAATATGCTCTGCCGGTTTCTTTAAACTTAACCGATATAACTTCTGTCATTTTTTCCTCCAAAAAGTTGTACTGCTTTGCAGGTCATACTGCAAAACAAAAGATTCAAATTAATATTTGTAGAAAGACTTTGCTCATATTCGCGCAAACAGTTATAAAAGGCAGTTAACGGTTTTGCAAAAAAACTGTTTGTATCCTTTCTTATCTTTCCCGCAATCAAATACTTTAAGTCTTTAATAAATTTATCGGTTTCTACCCTGTTTTTCTCAAACTGTGAAAGTACGCTAAGCAGACTTAAAGAATCGGCTTTAAGCATTGCTTCTAAAAACTCGTTTGCGGCAACTTCGGTTTTTGTGCCAAGGCTTCCGCTCAAAATTTCGAGAGCCTTACCTATATTGTTTTGCGAACTTTCAAGCGCTTGTTTTATTAAATCACCGTCTTTATCAGTCTTAGATTTAATATAGTCAAACCCAATCGAAAATTCAGGTGCGGTTAAACTTAAGACAACACAACGGGAAATTATTGTATCAAGCAAAGCGGATTTACTTTCCACAATCAGAATAAACATAACCGTTTGAGGCGGTTCTTCCAAAACCTTTAAAAGCGCATTTTGGGACTGCGGATTCATACTGTCAGCACAGTCGATTATAAACACTCTCTTGTTTGCCTGATGCGGTTTTATATATGCCTCTTCCTTAAGTTCGCGAACTTGCGAAACCGAAATATTCTTTTTATTATCCTGTGGGCTTATTACCGAAACATCAGGGTGTGAAGCGGAATTTATTAAATTGCAGTTTTTACAACTGCCGCAAGGTGCATCTTTACCGTCGCAAAGCACCGATAAGGACAAAAACTTTGCTAAAGTATGCCTTCCTGTGCCTGCATCCCCCTCAATTATAATTGCGTGGGGAATACGCTTTTCGGCAACAAAACCGCCAACCGAAAGGCGAATTTTATCATTTCCTGCAAGTGGGAAAATCATAACACGAAACCGACCTTTTTCATTGCTTTAAAATAGGTCTTGCGTGCAACATACTCAGCCTTCTGGGCACCCTCACGGTAAAGTTCTTCCAAGGCTTTTTTATCTTTAATAATTTCATCATAAGCGGTTTTAATCGGTGCTAATGTATCAGCAACAGATTCACCTACCGCCAACTTAAAGTCGCCGTAGCCTTTGCCTTCAAATTCCTTTTCAACTTCAGCAACGGTTTTACCCGTAACTGCAGAATAAATTGTAATAAGGTTTGAAATACCGGGTTTTTCTTCAGAAAATCTAACAACCGCTTCGGAGTCGGTAACGGCACGTTTGAATTTGCGAATAATATCGTCTTTATTATCCAAAATCGCAACCCAAGCGTTTAAATTATCGTCCGATTTGGACATTTTCTTTGTAGGATCTTGCAGTGACATTACGCGAGCACCCGTTTTGGGGATATACGCGTCAGGCACTGTGAAAACATCACCGTAAAGGTTGTTAAAACGAATTGCAATATCCCTTGCAATTTCAAGGTGTTGTTTTTGGTCAGCCCCAACGGGAACCAAATCGGGTTTATATAGCAATATATCCGCCGCCATAAGCACGGGGTAAGAAAACAAACCAACATTAACATTGTTAGCGTGTTTTGCCGATTTATCTTTAAACTGTGTCATTCTTGACATTTCGCCAAACTGTGTATTACAGGAAAGCAACCAAGAAAGTCCTGCGTGCTGCGGCACGTGGGATTGGATAAACAAAGTATTTTTTTGAGGGTCAATACCCAATGCCAAAAGCAAAGCGTATGTAGAATAAATCTGGCTGCGCAGTTTGGCAGGTTCTTGCCTTACGGTTATTGCGTGAAGGTCTGCCACCGCAAAAGTGCAGTCAAATTCGTCCTGCATTGCAACCCAATTTTTTAGAGCACCCAAATAATTACCCAGCGTCAACATACCGCTTGGTTGTATACAACTTAAAACTTTCTTTTTTTCGCTCATTTCGGTCATATCAATTCCGCCTTTAAAACATTATCTAGATAATGATATCACATTTTAATCGTATTTACAAGTAATTAGTTCTGTTCGTCAAGTGATAACGAGAAACTTTCCATAAATTCGCTCATAAAAATATCCGCCTCGGGACAATTTAGTTGCTCAATCAACTTTCTTGTAGATTTTTCGGCAACCGCAAATTCTTTATTGCCCATATTAAGTTCTTCAACACACTTAATAAGTGCCGAAATTTTATCCGCCGCTTTAATAAGACGGGTTGTCTGTTGGTCTGCATTGTAAATTTTTTCGAAATCCTCTTTAAAATCCTGCGGCAGTTTATCCAT
The DNA here is from genome assembly GCA_045531145.1 of Acutalibacteraceae bacterium. GTDB lineage: Bacteria > Bacillota > Clostridia > Oscillospirales > Acutalibacteraceae > UBA737. The sequence goes on from JAZSDM010000047.1 coordinate 2,324, forward strand.
AAGACGCTTGGTTGCGCCCGCTTCAATTTGCTTGTACACCTTTTTAATTTCTTCGTTATGATATTTTATAGGGGTTGGCATATCGCCTGTTATTATTTCAGAAGTGTCGTGATACATTGCCGCTACCGCTACAAATTCGGGATTTGCGTTACCGCCTAAACGTTTATTGTTTATTATCGCTAAAGCGTGTGCAATTTGCGCCACTTCCAAAGAATGTTCGCTTAAATTTTCTTTTCTGGTATTGCGCATAAGTCCCCAACGGTATATATTCTTCATTCTTGACATCATTGCATAAAAATGATATTGCATATTATCACTCCATTCTATTGAATATTATAACATTAAATGGTATAATATCAATATAATATTTTTATTGAGGTATAATAAATGGGTTTTTCCAATCAAAAACTTTCTATACTTAAAAGTGGAAAAGAAAAAGGTCTTTCCACATTTTTAATCGCGCTTATTACGGCGGCTTGTATGTTTGTGCCGTATATGTTTTTAAGTGAGGGTTATTTCACCTTTTACGGCGACTTTAATGTTCAGCAAATTCCGTTTTATCAGGAATGTCACAGGGCAATTAAATCGGGTGATATTTTTTGGAACTGGAATACCGACCTTGGCGCAAACACCATTGCTTCATACAGTTTTTACCTTTTAGGAAGTCCGTTTTTTTGGTTTACAATTCCTTTCCCAAATAGTGTTGTCCCCTACCTTATGGGACCGCTTTTAATAATTAAATTTGCCTGTTGTGCTTTGACGGCATACCTATATATCCGCCGTTTCACCCGCACTCCCGAATCAGCACAGTTAGGTGCTTTGCTCTACGCTTTTTCGGGATTTTCGGTTTATAACATCTTTTTCAACCATTTTCACGAAGCGATTATATTCTTCCCGTTACTTCTTTTATCGTTGGAATTATTCATAACCGAAAACAGAAGATTTTTCTTTGCTTTTATGGTTTGTATTTGCGCGCTTTCCAACTATTTCTTCTTTTTCGGTATGGTTGTTTTCACCGTAATTTACTTCTTTGTAAGACTTTTTTCGGGCGCAATTAAAATAAAAGTTTCGCGTTTTTTTGCCTTGGCGTTTGAAGCGGTATTGGGGCTTTGCCTTTCAGCGTTTTTATTATTGCCGTCGGTACTTGCTCTTTTGGATAATCCGCGTATTTCAAATGTTCTTATGGGTTGGAACGCAATTATGTATGGCAAGGAACAAATCTACGCCAACATACTTCAGTGTTTCTTCTTTCCGCCTGATATTCCTGCGCGTCCCGTATTCTTCCCCGGTGCAGAAGTTAAGTGGTCTTCTTTAGGAGGATGGTTGCCACTGTTTAGTATGGCAGGTGTTTTTGCATTCTTCTCCAACCGTAAAAACCATTGGCTTAAACGCGTTATAGGAATATGTATATTTATGGCGTTAGTACCAATCTTAAACAGTATGTTTTATGCTTTTAATACCGCTTACTATGCGCGGTGGTTCTATATGCCTATACTTTTAATGTGTCTTGCCACCGCCACCATGACCGAAGACAGTAAAGCCAACTGGTCATTTGGCTATAGGTGGGTTTTGGGTATAACCGTTGCAGTCAGTTTAGTAATCGGCTTGTTCCCTCAAACAAACAGCGACGGGGACACCGTTTACGGTCTTTACACCCAGTCGGACGACTACACCTATGTAGTAAGATTCTGGCTTGCCTGCCTTATTGCAGTTATGAGCCTTGTTATATTAGGTCAACTTATAAAAATACTAAAACACAACACCAAAAGTTTTTACAAAATTGCTGTTGCCTGTGTCTGCATTATTTCGGCAATATACGGAAATGTGTTTATTGCTACAGGGCGCGCCCACTCTTACGACATTAAAAATGTTATGATTGACAGTCTTATTGAAGGCGAAATCTATTTAGAAGAAGACAAAAATTACAGGATAGATACCTATGACTGTGTTGATAATACCTCTATGTATTTAGGCTACTCGGGTATTAATGCTTTTCATTCGGTAGTTCCCGCGTCAATAGTCAGTTTTTACGATTATATAGGCATTGACCGAAGTGTTGCAAGCCGTCCCGAAACCGATTATTATGCAATACGTCCCTTGCTTTCGGTTAAATATCTTTTAAACCGTAAAGACGGTGACAGTTTTGTTGATACCGATACCAACCAGACCGAAATGGAAGGTTACACCTATTTAAAAACAGAAAGCGGATATTATATCTACCAAAACGACAATTATGTGCCTTACGGTTTTTCTTACGATTATTATATGGATTACGAGTTGTGCGATCAGTTTCAGGATGAAAACCGTGCCAATATGATGTTGAAAGCCTTGCTTTTAACCGATGAACAAATTAAAAAGTACGGTCATTTAATGCAAAATATAAGTAACCCCACCGAAAGCAACGGCAATACAACACTTTTATTCGGTGATGAGCACTACCAAAACGATTGTGCAAAACTTGCCGAATCTTGCGCCCATTATTTTAAAACCGACAACAACGGCTTTACCGCAAAGGTTATCAGAGATAAAGAAAACCTTGTGTTTTTCTCAGTTCCGTTTGATAAGGGTTGGTCTGCTACCGTGAACGGCGAGCCTGTAAAAATTGAACAAGTCAATGTAGGTTTTATGGCGGTAAAAGTATCTGCGGGAGAAAGCGTAATCCGTTTCAATTACCAAACACCCGGACTTAAATCAGGTCTTTTAATAACGGCAGTGTGCTGTTTTGTCTTTGTAATATATATGCTTATTTTCTGGCTTTACAACCGTAAACACAAAGGACAAA
>JAZSDM010000070.1:0-7714 GCA_045531145.1 Acutalibacteraceae bacterium
AGAGTTTTAAAAGAAAATGGGATAATTGAGTAAATAAAGACTACCACCCCAAGAAGATTTCTTCTTGGGGTGTGTTTTATCTATATATCGGGGATACTCTGCGTTCTCCAATTTGTCGACTGCTTCGAGCAGTTGCGACAAATCTGTTTCTACACTCTTGCGGTGCCCGAAAGTTGTTTTCGGCTTGGGGCGCCTACAACTTTCGACCGCGGCGCTTCCTTACGCTCGCTCTATCGTCCACCGGACGCGCTTGCGACGTCACTCGAGACTTCACAGTCCCGAAAGGCTATCGCGCCTTTCGGGCTGCTTCGACGAACCCCACGGGGTTCTCATCCCATACGATAATTAAAAAACGAGATACTCAAAAGAGTATCTCGTTTTTTGGTGATCCATCGGGGATAAATCCGCTTCGCGTATTTCGTCCTCGGCGACCGTTTGCTTTGCAAACAGTACCCGCCTCACACTTCGTCGCTAAAAACAGTTCACTGAACTGTTTTTGGGCGCTCCTCACCCTCTCAGGGTTCGAATCCCCGATGTAAAAAAAGAAAAAGCCGAAACACCCAAAAGGGTATTTCAGCTTTTTGGTGATCCATCGGGGATTCGAACCCCGGACACCTTGATTAAAAGTCAAGTGCTCTACCGACTGAGCTAATGAATCATTTTGGACAGCTTTAATATTATATCAAGAGTAATACTGTTTGTCAACAAAAAATTTTAAAAAAGCCCCAAATTATCCAATATTTTTTAAAATAAAAAGCAATACTGTAATTTGCAGTATGATTATAACAGGAATACCTACCATAAATTTGGGGTGCTTGGTTTTATGACGGATCAAGCACATCGTTATATACATTGCAATCCCTCCGCCCAGGGCAGAGAGATTAAGCAGTGCTTTTTCGCTGATTCTTCGTTTTCCTTTAATTGCCATAATCTTATCATAACAGCAAACAACAACCGATATTATATTGATAACTGCGAAATAAATTAAAGTTATAGTTAAATACATTATACCACCAAAAACTTTCTTTAATCGCAGTATATCATTTTTAAACAGCTTTTTCAATCTGTTTTTTTAATTTGTTTATTATCCTTTTTTCAAGGCGGGATATGTATGACTGGGATATTCCTAAAGTATCGGCAACTTCTTTTTGGGTATACTCGTTATAACCGTTCATACCGAAACGCATTTCCATTATTTGCTTTTCTCTTGGCGGCAATTGTTTTACAAAACCGTTAAGTAGCGAACGTTCGTCTTCAAGTTCAACGCCTCTGCCAACCTCGTCGCCGTCGCTTCCTAAAACGTCGGACAATAATAGTTCGTTTCCGTCCCAGTCAATATTAAGCGGTTCGTCTATTGATATTTCGTTTCGTTGGGAAGAACTTTTGCGTAAATACATTAATATTTCGTTTTCGATACAGCGCGAAGCATAGGTTGCAAGTTTGATATTCCGTTCGGGACAGAAAGTGTTTACTGCCTTTATTAAACCTATTGTTCCTATTGAGATAAGGTCTTCGATACTTGCGTTTACGGTATCGAACTTACGGGCAATATAAACTACCAACCGCAGATTATGAACTATAAGTGTATCGCGTGATTTTTTATCGCTTTTACCTAAAAGTTCGGTTTCCTCTTCTGTTTTTAAAGGGGCGGGAAGAGTTTCGGGACCGTTAATATAAAAAGTAGGCTTTATTAGACCTATTTTAAAAAGTATTCTATAAAAAAAGTAAGTAATTTTCATTATAATTCACCTAATGTTTTTGGATTGATTATGGCGTTATAGCCGTCGTTTAATTTGGTTTTTGAAATGGCGAGGATTGGTTTTTGTAAAACGGTTTGCGTGTTATTGTTTAAAATAACGGCGCTGTCGCACCGAAAACCCTCCAACACATCATTTCCCGATACTGTACTGCAGGGGAGCAGACGGTATCTTGAATTATTATCATCTAAAGTTTCAAATAAAAAATGTACCTTTTCCTTATCGGCAATAATTATTTGGGAGTTTGAAAAAATGTCTTCAATAGAATTGCCCGTATCAATTATTGCATCAAGCCGCACACTTTTATTATCCGCAAAAACGGTAACACTGCATTTGGTTGCAAATTTGGAAACTTGCGCGAAAATCCGCGACAGGATACTGAAAAGGATATATCCTATAACCGAGCACACAATAAGCACTAGCGGTGAAATGTTGAAATATACCACTGAATTGTTTATAACCATACCTTTAGGGCTAAACATAAGCCAGAAAGCAAACATTATTCCGCCGTAAGCGGCAGTTACAAGAAACAAAATGCCTGTGGATTTTAAAAACATTTTTATATTCTTAAAGCCGAAGCAAGTAAGCACCATAGCCGAGCAAGTAACAACTTTTAACAGTGTTTCGGCAAAAATATTTAACCTTGGTAAAAATATGTAAAGCGAAGAAATACCGCCTAAAAGGGCGGATAGAATAATCCTTACGGTTTTGACTTTGCGGTTTAGTATTTTTTGGGTGGCGCACAAAAGAAAGTAATTGACAAGTAAATTGAGGAATATTAGTACATCGGCATAGACAATCAAAACAATCACCTTTTTTATTATACATATCTTTCGGTGAAAATAATGTCGATAATACAAAGCTTTAAAAATTTTAATTGCATAAAAAAAGACTGTCTTTCGACAGTCTTTTGTGTTTTTATTCACCGAACGGGAAGTTAAATGATCCTCCGTTACCGTTATTATTGGGTAGGGTTTGAGAATTTTCGGTTTCTATTTCGGTGTAGCTTGATTCGCTTACATTAGCTCTTAAAACGGCTTGTAAGGTCTTTGTAGTGCCGTTTTTACTTACAACCGTAACAGTAATAGTGTCACCTGCGGAGCTTTGTTCGATAATATCAAGCACAACATTATCACTTGTAACGTCAATTCCGTTTATCTGGGTTATGATATCGCCTTCGTTAACCTTGGTGTAAAGGTCGCTGTCTTCAGCGACAGAGGCAACATACAAACCAACATAGTTATAACCGCCAACTTCCGCTGTTACAGAATCAATTGCAGTGTAGGTTATACCCAATTTTGCGCGGCTTACAACCTTGCCTTTTTCAATAAGTTCGGTAACAATGCGCTTCATAATTGTGGTTGGGATTGCGTAACCTACAGCATCATACTGGGTGCTTGCAAGTTTTGAAGAGGTTATACCGATTACCTGACCGTACATATTAACCAATGCGCCGCCTGAACTGCCTGGGTTGATGGCACTGTCGGTCTGGATAAGTCTTGAACTGTAGTTAGTGGTGGTGCTGACACGGCGGTCGGTAGCCGAAATGATACCCATTGTGATACTTGAATCTCTTGTAGCGTCGTTAGGTCTGCCGATTGCAACAACATCTTCGCCGCAAACAAGTTGGTCAGAGTCTCCAAATTGGGCAGGGGCAAACTTTTCACCGTCAACTTTTAAAACTGCAAGGTCGGAAACTTTATCACCTGCGATATATTTTGCGTCATATTCTTTGCCGTCATGAGTATAGATTTTAAATTTAGCGGCAGAAACTTCGGAATAAATATGGTCATTTGTGATGATATAACCGTCCTCAGTGTAGATTACACCGCTTGCTTGAGAGCCGATACCCGAACTGTTATAAACAATAATGCCCACAATGTTGGGGTTTACTTTTTCATAAACTGCTGCAGCAGACAACTGGTCTTTATTAGTGGGTTTAGCGGCGAGGTTAAGGTCAATTTTTTCACCCGAAAAACCGCTTGATACACTGCTTTTGCCGATAAAGTAACCTGTAAGGCAGGTGCCTGACAGTAAAATTACAGCCGCCATTATAAGACAGAACAGTTTAAATCCGCGGCTTATGGGTTTATATTCCTTTACTGCGGTTACTGGGGTGTAGTTTATAGGGTTAAAAGCAGTAATGTCGGGCTGTTCAAAAGGATTATTGTTTTCTTCGGTTTCTATATCCTCTAAAGGCCCTGTATCCTCTACAGGTTGGGGATTTTCTACCGAGAAGTCATTATCCTGAGAGTTTGGTTGCTCGTTATTTTCAAAGTTATTAAATTCTTCCATTTTATATCTCCTTGGGTAAAGTGATTTTAAAGGTGGTAAATTGGTCTTGCTTGCTTACAACCGATATGTTGCCCTTGTGGGAAGTAACAATGGTTTTTACAATATAAAGCCCAAGACCTGTACTGTTTTTAACATCAGAACGGGATTTATCACCTTTATAGAAACGTTCAAACACAAGCGGAAGTTCCTTTTCGGGAATACCTTTGCCGCTGTTGGTTATTGTAAACACAATATTGCCGTTTTGTTCATAAAGCGAAAATTCTATTTTTCCGTCCTTATTTGTAAATTTAATTGCATTATCTACCAAATTGTAAACTGCTTGATAAATTAAGTCCTTATCGGCGGTTATATTTATATTTTCGATAGTATCGAGTCCGTTTATTTGGAGATTATTTTGTTCAATGCGCTGTTCTTGTCCTATAACTATTGTACATAAAAGTTGAGAAAAGTCAAACTTTTGCGGTTTGAGTACAGATTGGCCTGATTCAAGTCTTGACATACTAAGCATACCTTCAACCAATCGGGACAGTCTTTTAACTTCCTGAGATACGATATTAAGGTAATATTCGTGCCGTTCGGGAGGGATGATACCGTCCAGAATACCATCAATAAAACCGCCAATAGTGGTCATTGGTGTTTTAAGTTCGTGGGATACATTACCTACAAAACTTCTGCGCATACCTTCAAGCTGTGCCAAAGAGTTGGTCATCATATTAAACGAAATCGCAAGTTCGCCGATTTCATCATCACTTGTGACAGGGATTCTTTTTGAAAAGTCACCTTTTGCCATTGCTTTTGCCGCTTCGGACATACTTTTTAACGGTTTTGTTAAGCGGTATGTCATAGCGTAAATTGCAAAGAACATAATAACAATCGGTATTGCCGCCAGTAAAAAGTAGATTTTAGAAACTGTTGACATAAGTTCCCTTACAGCTGAAAGGGGAGTGGTGGCGAAGACGTAATACGGGTCATTTGCATTGATTGGGGCAGAAGCTACATACTGCGGATATTTGTACATATTAATTGTGCTGATGATCAAATTGTCGTCCTTTTGGGTGCTTTCTATTATGCTTTTAGGCACTATATAAGAAGAATGAAGACACTTTTTATTTTCCTGCCATTCATCGCAAGCACATACCAAAACAGCACCGTCACCGTCGGTTATGAAAATATCTGCCTGAGAAACATCTGCAATACTTCTTAAAAGAATAAGAAATTCACCCTCGCCGTATGCATTTTCAATGCCTTCGGCATAAGAACCAACCTGTTTGCAAGCGGCGGACAGGGTGGTATGGGTTGATTTTGACATATAGTAGTTGAGGACTACCGACAAAATCATCATCATAATAGTTAAACTTATAATAATGATGGCGGTGGTTATAAAAAAGAACTTTTTAAAAAGTTTAAGTTTCATATATTACTTAACCTCAAATTTATAACCTACACCCCAAACGGTTTTTAAGGACCATTCGGGTGAAATATCTTCCAACTTTTCACGAAGGCGTTTAACGTGTACGTCTACTGTTCTTGAGTCACCGTAATAGTCAAATCCCCAAACTTCGTCTAAAAGTTGGTCACGGGTGTAAACACGGTTAGGGTTACTTGCTAAATGGTAAATAAGTTCCAATTCTTTAGGCGGGGTATCAATGCGTTTACCGTCCACCTCGAGTTCGTAATTAGTGAGGTTGATTTTAAGCTTATCGTATTTAACTTCACTGGGTTTGTTTTTATCGTTATCATTGCTGCGCCGTAACACTGCTTTTACACGGGCGATTACTTCCTTTGTGTCAAACGGTTTTGTTACATAATCGTCCGCGCCGAGTTCTAACCCTAAAATTTTATCAAAGGTTTCGCCCTTTGCTGTAAGCATAATTATAGGCGTATCTGCAGTTTTTCTTATTTGTCGGCAAACCTGCCAACCGTCAAGTTTTGGCAGCATTATGTCAAGCAGAATTAAATCGGGCGAGTATTTAAGCGCATATTCAACCGCCTGTTCACCGTCGTTTGCGACAACCGTTTCAAAGCCGTCCTTTTCAAGATATAGCCTTAAAAGTTCGCAAATATTTATGTCATCATCGACAACTAATATTTTATATTTCATACTTTACCTCTTACAAATAAAATATCTTATCCTAATAATACCACAAAATTGTGACAGAAGTATGAATTTTTTTAAATTTATTTTATGTCGGTGAATGGCGGTTGCTTTTTGTTTATTATTTGCTTGCTGATTGGAGGGAAAAATTTGCGAGAGAATGATAAATTACTTTATAAAACCTTGAAGACACTACTTAATGAAAAACTTTCAGACAGTGAGGCTCAATCGCTTAGAGAAGAGGGTTTTGAGGTTAAAAATCCTACAAGAAAAACGGCTGTTATGATTGCGCTTTATAAGAAAGCGGCTTCGGGTGACCTTTCAGCTATAAAGGAACTTCGTTCAATCGTGAGTGAACAAACCGAGCAAAAGCCTACGACTTCTAAGGCGGTGATGATTGTTGACGACATCCGAGATTAAAATGTCAAAGATAGTCGGACAAGGTTATGAAAAATTTTGGAACTGCCAAAAACGCTACCGTGTTTTAAAAGGCGGAAAAGGTTCTAAAAAATCAGCCACCACTGCACTTAATTTTATATTCAGGCTTATGAAGGAAAAGGGTAGCAATCTTTTGGTTGTTCGTCAGGTTATGAATACCCACAGAGATTCTACCTTTGCACAACTTAAATGGGCGCAGGAGCGTTTAGGTGTTTCACAGTATTGGAATAATACAGTTTCACCCTTGGAAATGATTTATAAACCTACAGGACAAAAAATTATTTTCCGCGGGTTTGACGATGTACTAAAATTGGCTTCAACAACCGTTCCTACAGGTTATTTAAACTATGTTTGGATAGAGGAAGCGTTTGAAATTACGAGCGAAGCCGATTTTGATAAACTTGACCTTTCTGTGCCAAGAGGTAAAATACCGCACCCACTTTACAAACAAACCACCCTTACATTTAATCCTTGGAGCGAGACACATTGGCTTAAAAAACGATTTTTTGATAGCCAAGACCGAGATGTTGCCACCTTTTCAACCAACTACCTTATAAACGAGTTTTTAGATGAAACCGACCGTTTGGTTTTTGAAAGAATGAAAAAAACAAACCGAAAGAAATATGAGGTGGCAGGTCTTGGAAATTGGGGCATTTCGGAAGGATTGGTGTTTGAAAACTGGTCGGTAGGAGAAATTAGCGTGCCACAGTCACAAATGTATAAATGGAAACATTTTTTCGGGCTTGATTACGGATATACAAATGACCCCACAGCATTTGTGGCATTTATGGCAAATCCTATTGATAAAGAGATTTATATCTATAACGAATTTTACCAAAAGCGTATGCTTAACTGTGATATTGCCGAAAAGATTAAATCTTTAGGATTCGGTAAAGAACGCATACGCGCAGATTGTGCAGAGCCTAAATCAAATGATGATTTAAGGCGGTTGGGTATTTCAAGGATTACCCCTTCTGTAAAGGGTAGGGACAGTATTTTAAACGGAATTTCCGCCATTAGTGAATATAAAATTACCGTTAATCCGCATTGTGTAAATATGATTCGCGAACTTTCGTCTTATGTTTATGATGACAGGCGCAACGAAAACGGGTTTAAACTTCCTAAGGAC
>JAZSDM010000113.1:0-8794 GCA_045531145.1 Acutalibacteraceae bacterium
GTTTTTATTAAATTAATATCAACGGGGGATATATCTATTTTTTCAAACGGTGTTTTACTGTCAATTAGTCCGCGGACCATTAAAATATAGCGGAAAAATGTTTGTAAATCTAGATAATACCCCTCAACCGAGCGTGAAGATTTGCCTTTAATGGTTTCGTTATAGGTTAGAAAATCCCTTATAACAACAGGACAATTTTGTAAAACTTCCAGCTTCATAATTGCAACTCCGTATCCTTTAAGTTATAATTATGATAACACTAAATTTCAAAAATTTCAATCTTAAATAAATCTTAATAATTTAGCCGCTTTTTTCTTAAAAATTAGAGGTGTATAATAGTTTTAAAGGTAGGTAGTTCAGTATGTACAACATTTTAATTTGTGACGACGAAAAGGACATAGTTTCGGCTTTGGAAATTTACTTAAAAACTGAGGGGTATAACATTTTTAAGGCGTATAACGGAAATGAAGCATTGGAAGTTATAGAAAAAAACGAAATACATTTGGTGCTTATGGATATAATGATGCCTCAGTGTGACGGTATAACCGCAGTATCACGCCTTCGTGAATCTTCAAATATACCTGTAATTTTCCTTTCGGCTAAAGGCGAAGACACCGACAAAATTTTAGGACTAAACATCGGTGCGGATGATTATGTTACCAAACCCTTTAACCCTATTGAAGTAATAGCCCGTGTGCGCTCACAACTTCGCAGATATATGCAGTTTGGCGCAAACAACACTAATCCTAAAAACAGCTTTGTAATTGGAAATATTGAATTGAACGACACAAAAAAACAGGTTTTTGTAGACGGTGAATTGGTGTCATTAACACCTACCGAGTTTGAAATTTTAAAACTTTTAATGCAAAACGAGGGAGCGGTTTTAAGTCCCAAGGAAATTTACCGCAAGGTGTGGAAAGAGGAATGTATCGGTACTGAAAGCACCGTTGCGGTACATATAAGACATTTAAGGGAAAAGATAGAAATTAACCCAGCAGAGCCAAGATATCTAAAGGTGGTTTGGGCGCACGGTTATAAAATTGAAGAGGGGATTTAGTATGAAAAAGAGTTTAAGCAGTTTACCGCTTAAAATTACCGCGGTTTTACTTTCTTATGTAATGGCTATTGTGCTTATACTGTCGGTAGCGGCGGTAGCGTTAATGGGTTATTTTAATTTTTATTTTACTTCAAGAGAAAGTATTCAACAGGACTTATTAGGTGATATGGCGTTAAGTGAGGCGCATCATATTGCAGTTCTTTACGATTTGGAGCGTGACCTTGACTATAATTATTCGGGAAGTAATATTTACTATACAATTGAATCACAAGACGGAGAAACCTTGGTTTCAAATTATGACGGCGAAGATATAGTAGCGGCAGAGCAGTATTACGATAACGATTATATTTATACCGTTTATGTACCCGACCAGATGACCAAAACTGATAAATTTTCGGTAATAAGGTATTTTATAAATATTGGTTACACATTGAGATATGCCGTATTTTTCTTTGCAATATTTTCGCTCGTATTCTTTATTGTAATTTTGTGTTATTTATATTGCAGTGCGGGACATAAGTCGGGTTATAGTGAAATTAGGCTTAATTATCTCGACTTAATTCCTACTGATATTTACGCCGCTTTTACCGTTTTTGCGTTTGTTATATCATATTTAATTGTATGCGATATATCTTTTGAAGCTTTAGAGGCTCTTATTGTATTCTTCATATTCGGAACATTACTTTATTTTTTGACATTAGGTTTTACAATGTCGGTTGCAACAAGGATTAAAACCCGAACGCTTATTAAAAACACAATAATTTACAAAGTTTTAAATTATATTATAAAAGCTTGTAAGAAAACAGGGAAAGTAATACTTTATTTCTTTAAGAAATTACCGCTTATTTGGAAAACCGTGACCGCACTTATTGTAATACTGTTTTTTGAAGCAATATATTTGATGTTTAACCTCTACTATGCCGAAGGGCTTACAAAGGGATTTATTGTTTTTAACTTTTTTATTGTTCTTGCGGTTTTGTATATTGCGATTACTCTTCAAAAAATAAAGCAAGGCGGAGAAAGAATAGCGTCAGGTGACCTTAACCACAAAATCGACACCAAATATATGGTACTTGATTTTAAGGATTTCTCGGAAAATCTTAACAGTATTAATGACGGACTGCAATTAGCAGTAAACGAGAAAATGAAGAGTGAGCGTTTTAAAACCGAACTTATTACCAATGTTTCGCACGATATTAAAACTCCGCTTACTTCGATTATAAATTATGTTGATTTACTTAAAAAACAGGAAATACAGAACGATACCGCAAATGAGTATATTTCTGTTTTAGACCGCCAGTCTGTACGGCTTAAAAAACTTGTAGAAGATTTGGTTGAAGCATCGAAAGCGTCAACGGGGAATTTGTCGGTAAATTTAGCGCCCTGTGATATAGGTGTACTTCTTTCCCAAACAATAGGCGAATTTGATGAAAAATTCCAAAAAGCAGGCTTAATCCCAATATTGAAAATGCCGCAGAAAAATGTTATCATAAAGGCAGATGCAAGACATCTGTGGCGGGTGGTTGACAATCTTTTGGGCAATATTTGCAAGTATTCCCAAAATAATACCCGTGTGTATATTGATGTTAGTGTTTTGGACGGCAAAGCCGTTATATCTTTTAAAAATATTTCACGGTACGAACTTAACATTTCGTCCGAAGAATTGATGGGACGCTTTGTAAGGGGCGATAAATCGCGCAATACCGAAGGCAGCGGTTTAGGGCTTTCTATTGCAAGAAGTCTTACCGAACTTCAAAACGGAAGTATGAAAATTGAAGTTGACGGTGACCTGTTTAAAGTAATGCTTGAATTTGATGTTGAGGTGAAATAATTGAAAAGGAAAAAAAGAACATTGCCTTTTTTGATTTTTGCCTTAATAATTTCTATCCTTTCTGCTGTTTTATATCAATTGTTTGTGCCTGATACTAAAAGAGTAGAAAAAGCGCAAACATTACAACTTCCCGACTGGGTGGACGCTCAACCGATACACATACATTCCACCGCAAGAACAGGGATATTACTTGAAGATATAAAAAATATTGTAATTCATTATGTAGGAAATCCCAATACTTCTGCTCAAAATAACCGTGATTATTTTGATAATCCGCTTACCAAAGTGAGTTCTCACTTTATTGTGGGGTTAGACGGCGAAGTAATACAGTGTGTTCCGATTTATGAACGCTCGGCGGCAAGCAATAACAGAAATAAAGACACAATTTCTATTGAAACCTGCCACCCTGATGAGAGCGGTGAATTTGCGGAGGATACATATAATTCGCTTGTTAATCTTACGGCATATTTGTGTTACGAATTCGACCTTAAAGAAGATGATGTTATAAGGCATTACGATATAACGGGTAAAATTTGTCCGAAATTTTATGTTGAGAATGAGGATGAATGGGAAATTTTCAAAAAGGATGTAGGAAAAGCGATAAATGATTACCGAAAAGCAGAAAAAGATAGTTAGTTTAAGCGTGATAATTTTATTCATACTGTTTTGCGCCGCGGTGGGTTGGTTTATTGGAAGACCTATGATACAGTTTGTATCCAACCCACAGCAGTTTCGCGCTTGGGTGGACCAACGCGGTTTGTGGGGCAGGATTGCCTTTATCTTAATGGTAATGTTTCAGGTTGTTATTGCTTTTGTGCCGGGTGAACCGTTGGAAATCGGCGCAGGGTATGCTTTTGGCGCAATAGAGGGCACAATCCTTTGCGTTATAGGTATTACTTTGGGTAGTTTACTTGTTTTTGCAATGGTTCGAAAATTCGGAATTAAATTGGTTGAAGTATTTTTTACTTATGAAAAAATCAAATCGGCAAAGTTTTTACAAAATGAGAAAAAATTGGCATTAATTACATTTTTAATGTTTTTCCTACCCGGTACTCCCAAAGATTTGCTTACTTATATTTTAGGACTTACAAAAATCCAAAACCGCAGGTTTGTACTAATAGCGAGCATTGCAAGGTTACCGTCTGTTGTTACTTCTACCATTGGCGGAAGTCTTTTAGGTACCGAAAAGTATATGTTTGCAATAATAGTTTTTGCAATAACTTTGATAATAAGTATTATAGGTTGGATTATATATAATTACATAAACAACAAGAGGTGCTGATATGTTAGAAACAAAAGAACTTGTTAAAATATACAAACCTAAAAAGGGTGTTCCGGTGACAGCGCTCGATAAGGTTTCACTTAAATTTCCCGATAAGGGAATGGTATTTCTTTTGGGTAAATCGGGCAGCGGTAAGTCTACGCTTTTAAACTTACTTGGCGGACTTGACAGTTATAATAGCGGCGAAATTGTAATTAAAGGTGTTTCTTCAAAAGATTTTAAGCAAAGTCATTTTGATTCCTACCGCAACACATATGTAGGTTTTATTTTTCAGGAATATAATGTGCTTGACGAATTTACGGTAGGTGCTAATATTGCATTGGCTATTGAACTTCAAAACCGCAAAGCAACTGATGATGAAATAAATGCGATTTTAAAAGAGGTTGATTTAGAGGGCTTTGGCGATCGCAAGCCAAATGAACTTTCGGGCGGACAAAAACAGCGTGTTGCCATTGCGCGTGCGCTTGTTAAAAAGCCCGAAATTATTATGGCAGATGAACCTTCTGGCGCGCTTGATTCTAACACGGGCAAGCAAATTTTTGAAACACTTAAAAAGTTATCTGAAGATAAACTTGTAATTGTAGTGTCCCACGACCGCGAATTTGCAGAACTTTATGCCGACCGTATTATCGAACTTGCGGACGGTAAGGTTATAAGTGATGTGGAACTTGATACCGAAATTGAAACAGCAGAAACGGATGGAATTTCTTTTAACGAAAATATTATAGAAGTATCTACCGGTTATCATTTGACCGAACAGGACCGAATTGCGATAAATGATTATATAGATTCGCTTAAAACTTCGGTTTCGATTTCGGTTAATACCCCCAAAACAAGCAAGGCGTTTAAGCAAACCGACCAAAGCAAGATAACAAGTCACGACGGCAGTAAGTTTAAACTTATAAAATCAAAACTTCCGCTTAAAAATGCTTTTAAAATCGGTGCAAACGGTCTTAAACACAAAAAGTTCCGTTTGGTTATTACGGTTTTACTTTCCTGTGTAGCCTTTGGACTTTTCGGTCTCGCGGACACATTTGCCGCGTATAATCACATTGAAACCTGTACTAATTCTCTTATAGACAGTAATATAAACTATCTTTCGGTAGCAAAATCCAAAAAATCGGAAGGAAGCGATTATTGGCGCACTTGGGGACATAAGTTTTCTGCAAGCGAATTAGATGAATTTAAACAAAACACAGGTAATTCTGTTTACGGTGTGTATATGCCTATTGATACCGAACTTTCTATAAAAGAAAACATTGATACTTCTGTAAAACTTACAGACCGTTTTGATATTTACTCAACATTTCTTTCAGGATTTGGCACGGTTAATGATGAAATTATCAAGGAATTAGGTTTAACGGTTCTTGCGGGCAATTTGCCTGACGGCAGTAAAAACGAAATAGCTATAAGCGAATACCTATTTGAAGTTTTCAAAAAGGCTAAGTACACCGACGGTAAACTTACCGATGCTAAAACAGGTAAACTAACCTATACCGAAATATCGTCATACAGTGATATGATAGGCAAAATTTTAAGAATTAACGGCACGGAATATACTGTGACGGCGGTTATAGACACACATCTTGATATTGAACGTTATATTTCTTTGACCGAAAAAGAAGATGAACAAACCAACGCTGATCAGATTATTGATTATGTGCTTTACAATGAATTCAGTTATGCCCACGATTACAGTTATGCAAGTGTAATTATGGTGGGTGACGGTCACCTTGAGCGTATTATTGCAAACCGTAAGCCTGTTGCGGAAGTAAATGAAGGCCATCTTGAAATTCATTCAAGCAACAGTTATATGGATGCATATTATATTGCCAAACTTTCGGATATTAAGGATCAGAAAATTGTATGGCTGGGTGGCGAAAAGACTGCCCTTGCGGAAAATGAAATAATTGTTTCAACAGATAATTTGAGTATTTATGAAATGCCTGAAAAATATTATTCACAAAACGGCGAATTCGATTACACGGCTTATTTAAAGGATAACAATGAATACACCAAATGGGAATATCCTTTAAACGGTCAGGGAGTAGAAAGTAAATGCAAGGTGGTAGGTTATATACCTGCGGATTATGAAAACAATACCCATATCCGTGCGGTTGTATGTGACGATAAAACCTTTGAAAAAATGACCGACGGAAGCGACAAAATCTATAAATTTGCAGTAGGCGCTATGCCCGAAACACGCGAGGAACTTAAAAATTTAGTTTCGTACTGTTATAAAGAAGATAGCAATGTAAGACATCAAATTCAGAACGCTATTACCTTTGAACTTGATTCTGTGAACGAGTTTTTGGAAGAGTTTGCAAAAATATTCGTTTACATCGGTTTAGGCTTTGCCTTGTTTGCAGCGCTTATGCTTTCAAACTTTATAGCACTTAGTATTTCCTACAAAAAGCAGGAAATTGGTATTTTGCGCGCAATAGGTTCACGCAGTAACGATGTTTTCAGAATTTTCTTCTCGGAAAGTTTTATTATTGCTATGATTAACTTTGTTTTGTCGGCTATAGGCGTGCTTGTTATAACAAATATAATTAACGGCATTGTAAGGAATGAACTTGGTATTTTAATTACCGTTTTAAGTTTTACACCAAGACAGGTTATATTGCTGTTCGCAGTTAGTGTGTTTGTGGCATTTGTTGCGAGCTTCTTGCCTGTAAAGAAAATTGCATCCAAAAAACCGATTGACGCTATAAGAAACAGATAACAAAAAAGGCAATGTAATTTTAAAATTACATTGCCTTTTTGATTGACAAAATATAGGTTTAAGTATAAAATTAGTATGTAGTTTAATTAATAGGAGATTGTTATGTCAGTTAAAATATCACCGTCACTTCTGTCTGCCAATTTTTTTGATTTAAAATCCGATTTAAAAAGACTTGAAGATTTAAAGACGGATATGCTTCATCTTGATGTTATGGACGGTATATTTGTACCTAATATTTCTTTTGGTAATCCTATTATTAAAAAAATTAAGGAAAATTCTGATTTAGTACTTGATGTGCATTTAATGATTGACAAGCCCCACCGATATATTAAAGATTTTGCAAAATATGCCGATATTTTGGGCTTTCATTATGAAGCAGGAAGCGATGTTGCCGAAACTTTAAAAGAAATCAGAAATCTCGGTTGTAAATCTTGTCTTACAATTAAACCTAAAACAAGTGCGGAAGAAATTTTTGAATTTTTGCCCCTTTGCGATATGGTGCTTGTAATGTCGGTTGAACCAGGGTTTGGCGGTCAGTCGTTTATGCCGAATTCACTGCCTAAAGTTTCTGCTCTTAAAAAAGAGATTGAAAGACTCGGTCTTAAATGTGATATCGAAATTGACGGCGGAATTAACGGCGAAACCGCACCCTTAGCTGTGGAAGCGGGCGCTAATGTCTTGGTTGCAGGCAGTTATTTGTTCTGTGACGAAATGGAAGAAAGGTATAATTACCTTAAATCTCTTTAAAAAAGATATTGCCAAAAGTTCTTACGGCATTTTTGGCTATAAGTAGCTTGCCGTGTTCTTTGGTATAATCGGTTTCAAACGGTTTTACGGGACGTGGGTTGCAGTATTCTTTGAGTGTTAGAAAACTTGGGTTGCTGTCACGAGAATATATAATCAGGCGGTAATCGTTTTCGGTTTTGTAAAGTTTGCTTTGAAGATTTCGGGTTGTTTTGTTGCGGAATAAAAACAATATCCCTTTTGTAAGGTTTTCGCTGTTTTCAAAAATAAAAAGATATTCATTTTTATTTTTTGTGCGGTTGCTTATGGGGGAAATTATTATAACACAACCTTTGTTTTCTTTGGCTTTTACCTGTATTAAAAGTTCTTCTCTTAAAGAAAGCCCGCGCGAAATTAAAACCCTTTCTAAAATATTTTCAAAGGTAGGTTTTACGTTATCGCTCATAGCGTAAAACCTTTGATATGTGCCAAAAAGGGCAATGATTTCTTTATCGGTAAGGGTGATTTTGATTTTTCCCTTATCCAAATCGGTTACAGTCATAAAAGTCCCCCTTGGGTTAAAATAAAGGAGTTAAAAATGAATTACAGCGAATTAAAAAGCGGTACCGACATACGCGGTGTTGCAAGTGATTTAGGCGGAAAACAGGTTAATCTTACTTTGGAAGCGGTTTATGATATTGCCGCCGCCTTTGCAGTATGGTTTGTAAATAAGTATGGTAAAAGTTGCGAAGAACTTAAAATTGCGTTGGGACACGATTCAAGAATAACAGGTGAAAGTATTGCCGAAACAGTCAAGAAAGCACTTGTAAACGCGGGTGTAACTGTACTTGATTGCGCACTCGCTTCCACCCCTGCAATGTTTATGACCACTGTTGATTTAAATACCGATGCGGCAATTCAAATTACCGCAAGCCACCACCCGTTTGACCGAAACGGTCTTAAATTCTTTGTGCGTTCGGGCGGACTTGATTCAGGTGATATAAGTGAAATTATTGAAATTGCTAACCGCCAGGAAGAAATTATTTGCGATAAAAAGGGTACAGTAGTACCTACCGATTATATGAGTCAGTATGCTAAAGGACTTCGTAAAATTATTTGTGATTCAGTAGGCAAAACCGAAGCGCAGTTGCCACTTAAAGGTTATAAAATTATTGT
>JAZSDM010000141.1:0-5390 GCA_045531145.1 Acutalibacteraceae bacterium
AAAATCATCAGGAAAATAGTCAAGCAAGGTTGACGGTACGCTACCCGGTGCTCTGCGAGATAAAACCCTCGAATAATTTTCAACGCCCTTGCAAGTCCCGATTTCACGCAGCATTTCAATGTCATATTCTGTTCGCTGACGGATTCTCTGCGCTTCAATTAACTGCTCGTTTTCAATAAAGTACTGTACCCTGTCTTCCATTTCTTGCTTTATTTCTTCTAAAGCGTCACTCATTTTATCTTGCGGTACAATATAATGCGATGCGGGATAAATTGCAATGTGCGAAAGCAAGGTTTTTACTTCACCTGTTACTGTGTTTATTTCACAAATTCGGTCAATTTCGTCACCGAAAAATTCAACTCTAACCGCATTTTCCATACTGTAAGCGGGAAAAATTTCTACAGTATCACCGCGTACACGGAACTTGTTTCTAACAAAATTAATATCATTTCGTTCATACTGCAAATCAACAAGTTTAGCAATTAAATCATCTCGGCTTTTTTCCATACCCGTACGCAAAGAAATTACCATATTTCTATAATCAATCGGGTTACCGAGTGAATATATACACGAAACCGATGCCACAATTATAACATCCCGTCTCTCAGACAAAGCGCAGGTTGCACTATGACGAAGTTTATCAATTTCGTCATTAATTGAAGAATCTTTTTCAATATAAGTATCACTTCCGGGAATATATGCTTCGGGTTGGTAATAATCGTAATAGGAAACAAAATATTCCACCGCATTTTCGGGGAAAAATTCTTTAAACTCACTGCACAACTGTGCCGCAAGGGTTTTATTATGGGCGAGAACCAATGTCGGACGGTTTAATTTTTCAATAATATTAGCCATTGTAAAGGTTTTACCGCTACCTGTAACACCTAACAAAACCTGTTCCCTATCCCCATTATTTATGCCATTTACCAATTGCTCAATGGCTTGCGGTTGGTCACCTGTGGGTTTATATTTTGAATTAAGAACAAACTTATCCAACTTAATTTCACCCCTTTGCATATAATTATATTTAGTATACCACAATTTTCGACTTATGTAAATAAATTAGTTCTTATGTTTTTGTGCAAATATACATTAACATAGCAAAATGGCGGACAAATTGTCCGCCATTTTTAATCTATATTAACACCTTTTTTGAAAAGTTTAAGATTAATAAAATACCCTATTACCAAAGTTAAAGTATATATTGCAATTGCCATATAAATAATTACTTTTACCATATTCATATTTACAACTGTATTAGTAATAAATAAATTCATAATATCGGCATTAAATAAAGCAACTACAAAAGTCATCAGTAA
This sequence comes from Acutalibacteraceae bacterium, assembly GCA_045531145.1. Lineage (GTDB taxonomy): Bacteria > Bacillota > Clostridia > Oscillospirales > Acutalibacteraceae > UBA737. The sequence continues at coordinate 1,320 of JAZSDM010000141.1, forward strand.
TACAAAAATTTGGGTAACAATATAAGCTATAAATCCGAATAGAACTGAATATCCTGTTTTAAAATTATCCATTTTATGTCCTAATATAATTCCTGTAAAACCCGCCTGCAATGCGTTTGCAAATTCAAGAAAGAATACAAACAAAACTGCCAACAAAATATTCATTACCGTACTGCCGTAGGCATCTGCAAGTGGTAAAAGCAAACTTTTCAAAAGTTCTATATTCTCTTTTGAATAATAAGCAATAAATAAAGTTAAACCTATTACTATAACGCTTATAAACAAGGTCAAAATCGCTGTAAGTGCTTTTGATAAATATAATGTTTGTTTTTTCACAGGCAAAGTATGTGTTAAATAAGATTCGTCCCCATACAGATTTTGCTTAAATCTAACCCAAATCCGCATTAAATTGTTGATTACAATATTAAATAACATAGAAATCGTCACGCCGGAGCAAACTTGACCGATTATATTTAGAATCAACGAATTTTCTATATTTAAAAATATTCGTGTAAGTACCGCAAAGAATACTGCCAGACTATAAAATATTATTATAACTTTAAAGTTACTTTTTAAATCATATTTCAATAACTTATTTAACATTTGAACATCCTCCTGAAAATTTCATCAATAGAGCCGTTTTCTTTTGTACGTAGCTCGTCAGAATCCGAAGTGAGTATTATTCTTCCTTTGTCGATAAAAATAACCTCGTCGAGTATTCGCTCTATATCGGCAATCAAATGTGTAGATATAATTACACTTGCGCCGTCATTAAAATTAGTAAGAATTGTATCTAAAATATAGTCTCTCGTAGCAGGGTCTACACCGCCTAAAGGCTCGTCTAAAATATATAAATCAGCTTTTCTTGACATAACAAGTACCAACTGTACCTTTTCTTGCATACCTTTACTCATTTTAGAAAGTTTTTGTGTTGTATCCAAATCTAAATCTTTAAGCAGTTTTCTTGCTTTTTGGCAGTCAAAATTATCGTAAAAATCTTCAAAATACTTGATAACACTATCAACCGTCATTGATTTATCCAAATATGTTCTTTCGGGTAGATAAGAAATCACCTTTTTGCTTTCTACACCAACTTCTTTGCCGTTTACTAATATTTTTCCGCTGTCGGCAGTAAGCAAATCGTTTATAAGTTTAATAAGTGTTGATTTACCCGTACCGTTCTTGCCGAGAAGACCTACTATTTTACCCTTTGAAACTGTTAAATTAACATCTTTAAGTACTTTTTTATTACCAAAACTTTTTTCTAAATTAATACACTCTAATAATGCCATTACTTATTCCCTCCAAATTCTTTTAAATATTTAACCGCTTGTGATTTATCAAAACCTATACTTTGCATACTTAAAAAGTATTTATTCGATAATTCGTTAGCATACTCTTGCTTAAACTTATCAATGAGTTCCTGATTTTCGGTTACAAATTTACCGTTTGTTCTTTCGGTAAATACAAGACCTAATTCCTCTAACTCGGCTAAAGCTTTTTGCATTGTGTTAGGATTAACCTTTGTTTTTAAAGCTAAATCCCTTACCGATGGAAGTCTTTCTCCTACTTCAAGTTGACCCGAAATTATCTGAATTTTCAATTGCTCTACAAGTTGTATATAAATAGGAATGTTATTATCAAATTCGAAATTCATATCTAATCCTTTCTACATTGTATTAACTCATTAATACAATGATACAATAAAATTAATAATATGTCAATAAAAAAAGCAAATCTTTTCAGATTTGCTTTAATTTATAAACAAAAGTTTTTCGTAATTATATTATTACTTTCTAAGTCCTTTGGGATAGTGGTTTTTGGCTTTTCCTGAAACGACTTTAGCGCCACCTAAAGCACAACCGTTTACCGTTACAACCGCCCAACCGTTAGGACAATCTGTGTTAATTTCTTCGCCGTGAAGATATTTGTTTATATCGTCGCTATCGACAGAAAGTTCAATTTTTCTTTTAAAATATTTACCCAACCCCATAAAGAATTGGTGGTGCGGCAAAATATAATTCTTTCGAATTTCGCCTATTGTTATTCCGCAAGAAAATGCAACTCCGTCTTTCACTTCAAAATCGGGTGAAAAATAAACAGGGTTTCGGTTATACATTTTAACGTTTTCTTTTTTATATTCAGTTAAACATTCATCTAAAAATTCAAAAACCAACTTATCAATCTTTTGTTCTATTTTAATTGATTTATCAAGTTGTGTTTTTGAATTTGTGTTATGTAAAACCGCCATAAACTGCCCTTCGCCTTTTGCAATATGAGGATAAAATCTTCGGGCAAAGTTTATATTTTCACAAATGCAACCGTCAAAGAAAATACCGTCGCTTGTACTGTTAGCAACAGCTTCTTTTACGGGAACAATTTCAAATTCGGGGTGATTTTGCAAAAACGAATCAACCGTCATTTCGTTTTCTTCTAAAGAAAAGGTGCAGGTGGCGTAAATTATATATCCGCCGTCTTTTAAAAGTTTAACGGCATTTTCTAAAATCTCCGCTTGCCTTTCTGCGCACATTTTAACATTTGCACTGCTCCACTCATCAATCGCAACATCGTCTTTTCGAAACATACCTTCACCAGAACAAGGCGCGTCAATCATAATTAAATCAAAGGTTTTAGGGAAAGTTTTGCTAAGTTTAGCAGTATCCATACAGGTTGTAATTGTATTATGTAAACCAAGTCTTTCGATATTACCCGTAAGAATTTTACAGCGTGACGGAATAATTTCGTTGGATACAAGTATTCCCTTTTCGCCTAATTTATTTTTAAGTTGCGTCGATTTACCGCCTGGAGCGGCGCACATATCGAGTATTTTCCAATCAGGTTCAATATCTATACACTCTGCTGGCGCCATTGCGGCAGGCTCTTGCACATAAATCATTCCTGCGTGGTGGTAAGGGTGATTCCCTACCTTTTCGTAATCTAAATAAAATCCGTTTTCTACATAGGGTATTTTTTCAGTACCAAAGACATTAATTTTTTCAAAATCGTTATGTGAAATTTTATCGGTATTAACCCTAAAAGCCTTTACGGGCGGCAAATTGTAAGAATTAATAAAATCCTCATACTGCTCACCTAAAAGCTTTTTCATTCTTATTAAAAATTCTTGGGGTAGTTTTTTCATATTAAAATCCTTTAATTCATTTCAATATTAAGCATACACATAGAAACTGCAGTTATTGCGGCGGTTTCGGTCCGTAAAATTCGTTTTCCAAGTGAAATTATTTTACCGCCTGTCGTCTTTGAGGCTTCTATTTCGCTTTTGTCAAAGCCGCCCTCTGAACCGATAAATATACCAATAGATTTGCAATTTTTAAGGTTTTCAAGCGCTATTTTTGTAGCAGCCATACCCTCAGCGCATTCGTACGGTACTAAAAGCATGTCAAGTTCTTTCGCCATCTCAAGCGCTTTACCATAGGACAAAACATCATAAACTTTTGGTATACAGTTGCGCTTGCTTTGTTTAGCCGCGCTTTCGGCAATTGCCTGCCAACGCACCTGTTTGGATTTTTTCTTTTTGTCGTCAAGCTTTACAACACAACGATTCATTTCAACAGGAATAATACCCTCAACCCCGAGTTCAACACACTTTTGAATTATTAATTCCATTTTATCGCTTTTAGGAAGACCTTGGAAAAGATAAATCTTTATCGGAAGTTCGGTGTTTTGGTAATTTTCTTCAATAATTTTAACAACAATTCTTTCATTTTCAAAGGCGGAAATTTCACACAAATCACTTTTGCCGTTAAGACTTACAAGCAAACTTTCACCAATTTCCATCCGCAAAACATTTTTAATGTGGTTATAGTCATTATCGGTTATAAAATAACAGTCACCCTGTTTTTGAGTTTTTTCTACAAAAAAGTTAAACATTAAAACACTTCCTTTGAAAACATTATAGCATTATTAAGTTAAAAGGGCAATAAATAGTTAAATTTACACAAATACAAAACCCGACCATTTTGGTCGGGTTTTGTATTTGGCTGGGGTGGCAGGATTCGAACCTACGAATGCAGCAGTCAAAGTGCTGTGTCTTACCGCTTGACGACACCCCAA
>JAZSDM010000116.1:0-2492 GCA_045531145.1 Acutalibacteraceae bacterium
AAAACTACTGTCGGCAAACTTTTAGCAGAAAAATTAAACTTCACTTTTGTTGATACTGATGACGAAATTGTAAAAAAACACGGCGTTATTACCGATATTTTTGCAAGCAAAGGCGAAAGTATATTCCGCGATTATGAATCGGAAGTTATGAAAGAAGTATCCGTTTTGCAGAGTTGTGTTATTTCAACAGGCGGCGGCGCGGTACTAAGGCAAGAAAACGTTAATTTACTTAAACAAAACGGTAAAATATACTTCTTGGACCGTCCGCTTGATAAAATTTGTGCAACTTCCGACCGTCCGCTTTCTTCTAATCGAGCCGACTTAGAAAAAAGATTTAACGAACGGTATGATATTTACTGTGCTTGTGCTGATAAGCGAATTTTGATTAGCGGTACTGCCGAAGAAGTTGTAAACACCATTTTGGAGGATGTTTTAAAGTGAAAATTTTAGTAGTTAACGGGCCTAATCTTAATATGTTAGGTATTCGTGAGCCCGAAGTTTACGGAAACGATACTTATAACGACTTGTGTGACTTGATTGAGAATTACGCTTATGAATTGGGTATTGAAATTGAAATTTATCAATCCAATCACGAGGGTGATTTGGTTGATAAAATCCAAAGTTCTTACAATAATGCTGACGGTATAGTAATTAATCCCGCCGCTTATACACACACAAGCGTTGCTTTGCTTGACGCTTTAAAAGCGGTTGGACTTCCCACAGTTGAAGTGCATATTTCTGATGTTGCTTCCCGTGAAGATTTCCGTCAGATAAGTTTTGTGCGTTCTTACTGTAAAGCAACTATCCAAGGCCACGGATTCCAAGGTTATTTAGAAGCAATAGATTTACTTTTAGGTGAGGATTAATGGATATAAAAATTTCGCCTTCAAAGGCGAGTGGTGAAATTACAGCACCGCCGTCTAAAAGTATGGCACACCGCGCGCTCATTTTCGGCGCATTTACCGAAAAAAGTATAATTAAAAATCTTGCTTTTTCAAAAGATATTGAGGCAACAATTAATTGTTTAAAATCTTTAGGAGCAAATATTGCGATTGACGGTAGTACTGTTGAGGTAGGCGGTCTTAGTATAGAAAATATTCCCGATAATGCGGTGCTTGATTGCTTTGAAAGCGGTAGTACCTTACGCTTTTTGTTGCCGCTTTGTATGGCGGCGGGTAAATCAATTACCTTAAAGGGTGCAAAAAGGCTTTTTGAAAGACCGCTTAGTGTATATGAAAATATTGCTAAAGAGCAGGGTATTGCCTTTGTTAAAAATGAAGATAGTGTAACTGTTTTCGGCAATTTAAAAAGCGGAGGATATTTAGTTTCGGGTGATATTTCAAGTCAGTTTATAACGGGACTTTTGGCTATTTTGCCGTTTCTTTCGGGAAATAGCAGTATAACCGTTACAGGCAAATTTGAAAGTGCTTCATATATTGATTTAACACTTAAAGCAATGCGCGATTTCGGTATTGAAATTTGCTGCAAAGGTAATGTGTTTGAGTTTTGCGGCAATCAAAAACCGCATAACACCGATTATACTGTAGAGGGTGACTGCTCAAACGCGGCATTTTTGGAAGCGTTTAATTATTTGGGCGGTAAGGTTGAAGTGTTGGGGCTTGATAAAAACACTTTACAAGGTGACCGTGTTTATGCCGATATTTTTGAAGGCTTAAAAAACGGGAAAAGGGAATTTGATTTATCCGACTGTCCCGATTTGGCGCCGGTTTGCTTTGCGGTGGCTTCCGTTTTGGGCGGTGCGGTATTTAACGGTACGGCACGTCTTAAAATTAAGGAAAGTGACCGCGCAGCCGCTATGAAGCAAGAACTTAAAAAGTTCGGTATTGATGTTACGGTGGAAGAAAACCGCGTTATTATTGAAAAAGGAACGCTTAAAAAACCTGATAAAATTCTGTGCGGGTATAACGACCACCGAATTGTTATGGCACTCTCTTTGCTTTGCACCTTGACGGGCGGAACTATATCGGGAGCGCAAGCCGTTTCAAAAAGTTATCCCGATTTTTTTGAAAAAATTTCCAGTATAGGTATTGATTTAAATGAAGTTGATTAAAAAAGTAAATATATTAATAGTCGGTTTAGGTCTATTAGGCGGTAGTTACGCTAAAGGTCTTAAAAAATTAGGCTTCCCTGTAAACGCAATTACTAAGGATAAATCCTCGGTTGATTATGCTTTAAAAAACGACATTATTGATTACGGTACGACCGAAATTGAACCCGAAGTTATCGCCAAAGCCGATTTAGTTATTTTTGCACTTTATCCGCATATATTTAAAAATTGGGTTTGTGAAAACCAACAGTATTTTAAAAGCGGTGCAATTTTAACCGATGTAACAGGTGTTAAAGGATGTATTGTTGAAGAAATACAGAATATTTTACGGCAAGATGTAGAGTTTATTGCGGCTCACCCAATGGCAGGTAAGGAAGTTTGCGGTGTTGAAAACAGTGACGATGCAATTTTCAAAGGCGCAAAC
>JAZSDM010000078.1:0-4431 GCA_045531145.1 Acutalibacteraceae bacterium
GATGTGCATGAGTGTAAACACTGTGGCAGTAAGAACATAACCCAAGACCCTGATACTTTGGATACTTGGTTCTCTTCTGCTTTGTGGCCGTTTTCAACTCTTGGTTGGCCTGAAGAAACCGAGGACTTTAAGCACTATTATCCTACAAATACCTTGGTAACAGGTTACGATATTATTCCTTTCTGGGTAATGAGAATGATGTTCTCAGGAATTGAGCAAACAGGACAAGTTCCTTTCAATACCGTGCTTATTCACGGTCTTGTTCGTGATTCACAGGGAAGAAAAATGTCAAAATCTTTAGGCAACGGTGTAGACCCGCTTGAAGTTATTGATACCTACGGTGCCGATGCTTTACGTTTCTCCTTGGCTACAGGTAACAGCCCAGGAAACGATATGCGCTATATTCCCGAACGTGTGGAAGCCAGCCGTAACTTTGCTAATAAGATTTGGAACGCAGCAAGATTTATTTTAATGAATCTTGAAAATGATAATGAAATTCCGCTTGATATTAGCGCTTTAGCACTTGAGGATAAGTGGATTTTGTCGAAATATAACACTTTAGTTGCAGATGTTACCGATAACCTTGAAAAATTCGAATTAGGGCTTGCCGTTCAAAAACTTTACGACTTTATCTGGGATGTTTTCTGTGACTGGTATATCGAAATCTGCAAATCCCGTTTAAACGGTGATGATGCTAAAGCAAAAGATACTGCAAGAAGCGTACTTGTATATGTATTTACAAACACATTGAAACTTTTGCATCCGTTTATGCCATTTATCACCGAGGAAGTTTGGCAATCAATGCCTCATTCGGGTGAAAGTATAATGGTGTCTGATTGGCCTAAATTCAGTAAAGACCTTGAATTCAGCGCAGATGAAACTGAATTTGAAAAAATAATGGCAGTTATTCGTGCAATTCGCAACCGCAGAGCAGAAATGAATGTTCCACCCTCTAAAAAGGCTAAGGTTTGTATTGCTACTGCCGATAAGCAAACATTTGTAAGCGGTTCGGCTTATATTTGCCGCTTGGCTTACGCGGCCTCAGTTGAAACAGGTGACAGTTTTGACGGCGAGGGTGCAGTTCGTGTTATTACTGATAATGCAACCGTTTATATGCCTATGAAAGAGTTGGTTGATGTTTCTGCCGAAATTGAGCGTCTTAAAAAAGACCTTAAAAAAGCCGAGGAAGATAAAGTCTTCTTTGAAAAGAAACTTAACAACCCAGGCTTTATGGCAAAAGCGCCTGCTGCTTTGGTTGAACAGCAGAAAACAGGTCTTGCAAAAGCGCTTGATAAAATTGAAAATATTTTATCGGGTATTAAAGACCTTGAAAGTATGTAACATTTAATCAAAGGGAGCGATAATGAATTATCGCTCCTTTTTTGGAAATAAAACACATCATCAGTACCCTTGAAGATAATTAAGGCGCTGTTTTGTTATTGTTTTGCTTCCGTTATTATGTTGTGTAACTTGCATTTTAAAATACTTGTAAATTTTTGGTGAAAAATGAATTACAACGAAACATTAAATTACATTCATTCTTTAGGTAATTTTTCTAAACCTGCCACACTTGAAAGAATAAAAACCGTTTTGCAAAGTTTAAGTAATCCGCAAAACAATTTTAAGGCAATACATATTGCAGGTACAAACGGCAAAGGCTCGGTATCAAGTATGCTTAGCAAAGTATTTACTTTGTCGGGCTATAAAACCGCTTTGTTTATTTCACCCTTTATAATTGATTTTTGCGAACGCATTCAAATTAACGGGAATTTTATATCCAAACAGGACCTTTGCATATACGCGGATAAGATAAGGAATACAAATGTAGAACTTACCGAATTTGAGTTTATAACTGCTTTGGCTTTTCTGTATTTCAGTGAACAAAACTGTGATATTGCAATTATCGAAACAGGGCTTGGCGGCAGGCTTGATGCTACCAATACTTTAGATAATGTCATTGCAAATGTAATAACTAAAATCGGTCTTGACCATACCGCGGTTTTAGGTGATACTATTGAAAAAATCACCCACGAAAAATGCGGTATTATTAAAAGTTGCCCTGTTATAACTTCACACAAGCAGTGTAAAGAAGCGTTTTCGGTTTTGCAAAAATATTGTCCCGTTATTCCTGATGTTAACCACCTCAAAATTATTGAAAGCGGAATAAACGGTAACACCTATATATATAAGGGAAGAGAATATCATACATCACTTATCGGCGAACACCAAATTGAAAATTCCCTTTTGGTTATTGAAACAATAGAAAACTGCGGAATTGATATACCGTACGATATAATATTCAAAGCACTTAATGAAACCTACTTTCCTGCAAGAATGGAAATAATTTCGAAAAAACCGCTTATCGTTTTGGATGGCGCACATAATCCTGACGGCGCAAATGCACTTGCTTTCGCTTTGCGGAATTATGGCGGCAAAGTAACCGCCTTAATAGGAATGATGCGTGACAAAGATTGCGATGAGGTTTTAAAAACCGTATTGCCTTACTGTAAAAATGCAGTAGCGGTAGAGGTTGAAAATATGCCGCGTTCACTTTCTGCAAGCGAACTTAAAACTTTAGCAGAAAAGTATTGCCCTTGTATTACTGCCCCAAATTACGATAAGGCAATCGAACTTATAGGTAAAGAAGATGCCGTTATCGTCTTCGGTTCTTTGTATTTAGCATCGGCGATACGCGAGAAGTTAAAAAATTTTTTTAATTCCTAACTTAATACGACAATTTTTTTAAGGACAAGCCTTTAATATATATAAGGGCTTGTCCAATTTTATTTTAGAAGGTGAAATTATGTCAGTGGAAATTAACGTGACGGGTGAGGTTGTTACAGCTTATCTGTCCGGCGAACTTGACCACCATAACGCAAAAGAAATGCGCGAGGCAATCGATACCGCAGTGGAACTTAATATGCCTACATTACTTATACTTGATTTTAAAGATATATCGTTTATGGATAGTTCGGGTATAGGTCTTGTTATGGGTAGGTACAGGAATTTGCAAAAGTCAGGAGCACAACTTCACATTACAGGAACACCCCCTAATATATATAAGGTGTTAAAACTTGCGGGCATAGAAAAATTAGCAAAATTAGAAAGTAGGTAATAAAATGGTAAAAAACAGTTTCAGTATGACTTTAATGTCGCGTTCTTCTAATGAAGGTTTTGCGCGTGCAGTGGTTTCGGCGTTTGCAGCTCAGCTTGACCCCACACTTGAGGAAATAAGCGATATCAAAACCGCCGTTTCCGAAGCGGTAACAAATTGTATTGTTCACGCATATAATAACCGTATCGGCAAAATTTACATATCTGCAGAGCTTATAGAACCTAATTCAATTAAAATTAAAATTCGTGATAAAGGTTGCGGAATAGAAAATGTTGAAAAGGCAATGGAGCCGCTTTATACAACCGTTGGCGGTGAACGTGCAGGTCTTGGATTTGCGGTAATGCAAAGCTTTATGGATACCCTTAAAGTTCGCTCGGCAGTAGGCAAGGGCACTACAATTGTTATGACTAAAAGAATCAGTCAAAGATATAATATAAATGGTTGAGGATAAAAAAAGCCGCGAAGAATTTATAAAAGACAATCTCGGCTTGGTACATTCTATTTGTAAGCGTTTTGCTGGGCGCGGTATTGAATATGACGATTTGTACCAAGCGGGGTGTATAGGACTTATAAAAGCAACCGACGCTTTTGACAGTGAAAGAGGTTTTTCTTTTTCAACCTATGCAGTGCCAGTTATTATGGGTGAAGTGAGAAGACTTTTTCGTGACGGCGGAGCAGTAAAGGTTTCGAGGAGTATTAAAGAATTGTATTTGAAAATCAACCGACAAAAACAAATTTTAGAACAAACTTTAAATCGTGAACCAACTGTAAATGAACTGGCACAAAGTTTAGGTGTCACCTGTGAAGATGTAACCGAAGCGTTGTGCGCTTCGCAGGCGACAGTTTCACTCACTTTCCAAGGTGATAACGGTATAACCGAAACCGATTTGCCTACAATATCCTGTGAGGATGAAATTTCTGATAGGTTGGTTTTGGATGAAGCGTTCGAAAAGTTGGAAGAAATTGAAAGAAAGATTTTGACTTATAGATATTATAATTCCTTAACCCAAAGTAAAACGGCACAAATCCTTAATATGTCACAGGTACAGGTGTCACGGGCAGAAAAACGCATACTTTTAAAATTAAGAGGTTTTTTGAGTTAAAAATGCACACAAAAATCATTTTTAACTTTCTAAAATTGTAAAAAACGTAAATTTGAAAAAAGTTTCGAAAAAAGTAAAAAAAAGTGTTGACAAAGCGGAATGGATGTGGTAATATAATCGAGCGCCCTAAAAAAGCGGGGTGCAAACGGACCTTGAAAATTAAACAACGACAATAATAAGGACCCGACAATTCTTAAGAGAAATCGAGAGAAA
>JAZSDM010000022.1:0-2349 GCA_045531145.1 Acutalibacteraceae bacterium
ATGCGAGTACGAATTAACAACCAACCTAACGCTAAGCAAAAGAAAGTCCTTCGGGAAGAATGCAAAAAAGAATTCTTCAACCTCTTGGAAATGTACAACAGACAAGTAGCGCTTCAGATAATGCACATACTTCACTTTGACTTTGGTTTCGGTGAGAAAAGGCTGCGGCAGTTCTTTGAAAAACTAAAAGTAATGCAGGCAAGACATATTGAACGCTACGAAGTCACTGATAACGATGTGCCCAACATCTGCGAAATTCAGCTTCGGGACGCCGGGATTAAGTTTGAAGAGTTTTTTGAATAGCGAACAAAATTAAAATGCAAGGAGTGAAATAATGCCGGTCAGTTACGGTTCAGAAGATGTTAAGTGTCCTTTTTATCACACGGAAACCAAAAATGCAATTAAGTGTGAAGGCGCATTTTCAGCAAGTTGTACATTTTGCTTTTTTGATAGTTTGAAAAAGAAAGAACATAAAATAAAATTTTGCAACAACGACTATTTTAATTGTCCGCATTACATAGCTGTTGCAAAAAAATACGATTAGAGTTTGCCACGGTATATTTGCCGTGGTTTTTTATTTTTTTGGGGGGTTAGAAAATAACAACGATGATTTTGTAAAATGATATAGAGTATATCGCAAAGGATGGTGATAGATTGAATGAACAAAACTTAAAACCTTTCACAAGTGCTCAAAGCCGTGAGGAAGCCGTGAAAAATGGTCAAAAAGGTGGGATTGCCAGCGGAATAGCAAAACGCAAAGCAAAGACCACGGCAGAGATTATAAATAAAATACTTTCTTCTCCGATGAACGATAAAAGCAAAGAATCTGCAGCACAATTTACAGAAGGTTTAAATGATGAAGAGCTTACCAACAATGTCTTACTTTGTACCGGACTTATGAGAGCAGCTGCAAGCGGTAATATTGCTGCTTTTGATAAGCTACAAGCGTATCAAGATAAAGCCGAAGAACAAAGTAATACGGATAAATACTACACTATTCCTATAACCGACATAACTGCAGACTTTGTTGAAACGTATCGTCTTGTACATAAAATTTTTGAAGGTAAAAGCCCTGTTCAAGAAATCATCCTCAAAGGCGGACGCGGCTCTATTAAATCAAACTTTTGGAGTGCTTTGGTAGAAGAAACAATCAGAAATGACCCTAACGCACATTGTGTAATTACTCGAAGATATAAGACAGATTTACGAAATTCTGTATATTCGCAGTTTATGAAAACTATTACACGACACGATAAACTTGACGATTGGGAATTCACCACTTCTCCCCTTATGGCAAAATATAAAAAGACCGGTCAATGTGTATTGTTTGTTGGTGCCGATAAGCCTATTTCATTGAAGTCTTACAATCTACCCTTCGGTTACATAAAACTGCTTATAAACGAAGAATGTGACGAAATGGCAGGTATTGAACAACTTGATAACATACACGATACTTTTATTCGTTCCGATGCTTCCTCAATAAATTTAAAAATATTTAATCCACCCAAATCCGCTAATAACTTTATGAATGAATACACGGCATCGAAGAGTCAAGACAAATTAACACACATTTGCCACAGTTACTATTACAATGTGCCTGTTGAATGGCTTGGAAAACGTTTTTTTGAACGTGCGGAATGGTTTAAAAAACATAAGCCAAAGTATTACGCCAATAACTATTTAGGCGAGGTTACAGGCACAGGCGGTACAATATTTGAAAACCTTGAATTGCGAGAAATAACCGATGAAGAAATAGATGCTATGCCCTACTTCTATCACGGTTTAGATTTTGGTTTTGAACATCCGCAAGTTTTCATAAAATGCTACTACGACCGAGACACAGACATTTTGTATCCGATTGAAGAAGTATATTCCAAACGTTGCAAAAACTCCACATTCGCCCGAAAGATAAATAAATACAAAAGTGTGGAAATTATAGCAGATAGCGCAAGACCTGATAACATATCCGAAATGAACGATTGGGGATTTGATGTTATTAAGGCTGTTAAACGTTGGGGGTCAAACAAAGGGCGAGATTACTGTTGGGAATGGCTAAGGCAGTGTAATAAAATTGTTATTGACCGCAACCGTACACCACACCTTGCAGACGAAATGACAAAACTTGAATTTGAACTGTTAAAAGACGGTACATTTTCAAGCGAATATCCAAAACTGAACGAAGACGGCGTTATGGCTTTAATTTATGCGCTGAACAGGGTTATCAGAGAAAGCCGACGCGAAGATTTGTACCCTGATGAAAATTTAGATGAAGAAGGTATTACCGAAGATGAATATTGAATCAACCGTTAAAAACATATTTTTAAGAATTGCCGCTAAGTTAAATTTAGA
>JAZSDM010000093.1:0-2424 GCA_045531145.1 Acutalibacteraceae bacterium
TAAGGAAATGTTAGGGCATAGTGACATTTCATCAACCCAAATTTACGCGCAACTTATGAAAAGTAAATATACACAGAGTTATTCAAAATTCCATCCACTTGCAAAGTGAAATGAACAGTTTCTGTCTTTTGACGAAATTGTGCATTTTTTTATTGAAAAAAGTATATAAATATGATATTATAAATTGAATATGTATAGGGAGATGTTGTTGTGGCAGATAGGCGTCCGATAGGCGTTTTTGACTCGGGGCTTGGCGGTCTTACGGTTGTTAAAGAAATGATTAAAGAACTGCCGAACGAAGATATTATATATTTTGGTGATACAGGCCGTGTACCTTACGGAACAAGAAGTGTAGAAACTATAAGAAAATACACTTTGCAGGATGAAGAATTCCTTTTAAAAAATGACGTTAAATTAATTGTTGCCGCTTGCGGTACTGTGTCTTCTGTTGCGGCTGATACTGCTTTGCAGTTGCCTGTTCCTTTTTTTGAGGTTGTATCACACGCTTCAAAAAGCGCAGTTTTTGCCACCAAGAATGGCAAAATCGGTGTTATAGGTACAAACGCCACCGTTAAAAGCGAGCAACACAAAAAGCACATTTTGAAATTAATGCCACAAGCCGAGGTGCTTACTTGCAGTTGTCCGTTGTTTGTCCCTCTTGTAGAGGAGGGTTGGTATTCTGCAGATGATTTAGTGGTTACTAAAACTGTGGAAAGGTATTTGAAACCTATAATTGATTTTGGTGCTGACACCATTATTTTAGGTTGTACTCATTATCCTGTTTTAAGTGATGCAATTAAAAAAATAGTAGGCGAGGAAGTAACATTGATAAATGCAGGTACTTCTACCGCTGTTGCTGTAAAGAAATATTTAAATGAAAATAATTTAGAAACTGATGAAGAGTCAGGTCTACATAAATTTTATGTAAGCGACAAGCCCGATTCTTTCAGGTATCAGGCATCGGTACTTTTAGGCAAGGATATTGTTGAATCAGAGGTTCAAGAGGTGGATTTAAACAACATATGATAAAGGATGTTATAATTGATATAAAAACCGAGCAAACGGTTGACCGTAATACAGACCAAATTGAATTTACTACTGACGGAAGATTTGGTTTTAAGGACGGAAGTTATTTTATTTCCTACGATGAAAGTAAACTTTTAGATGTTGAGGGTGAAATTAAAACTACATTGTATGTTAAACCCGATAATTCGGTTGTTTTGCAACGTAAAGGTGCTTATAACAGCCGTATGGTTATAGAAAAAGGGGTTAGAAATAACTGTTTTTACGCTACACCGCACGGAGAATTGTCATTAGGAATTTTCGGTGAAAAGGTATTTTGGGATTTAAATCAGAACGGCGGTAAAATTTCAATGAAATATACTATCGATACTGATTTACAGTTACTTAGCCGAAACAGTGTTAATATATCAATCAGAGAGGTTAATTAAAAATGTCACTAATTGTTTCAAAAGCAAAAGAAGAAATTAAGAATATTATTAAAAATGCGGCTTTAGCCGCTATTGAAGATGGCACTTTGCCACAGGCTGAACTTACCGACTTTGCCATAGAAGTTCCTGCAAACCGCTCCCATGGAGACTATGCGGTTAATGCCGCTATGGTATGGTCTAAACTTTTCAGAAAAGCTCCGCGTATGATTGCAGAGGATATCTTATCCCACGCAGATTTCGAGGGAAGTTATATTGAAAAATTTGAAATTGCAGGCCCTGGATTTATTAATTTGTTTTTGTCTCAACAATATTATGCAGATATAGTTGCCGATGTAATTAACAAAAAAGAAGACTACGGTAAAAGCAATTACGGTGAGGGTAAGAAAATTCTTGTTGAATTTGTTTCTGCCAACCCTACAGGACCAATGCATATTGGTAATGCCCGTGGCGGCGCTTTGGGTGACTGCTTGGCGGCAGTTTTAGGGGCTGCAGGTTACTACACCGAGAGAGAATTTTATATTAACGACGCAGGCAACCAGATTAATAAGTTTGCATTATCTCTTGATTTGCGTTACCTACAGCTTTTTAAAGACGGTATTGAAATGCCTGAGGATTCATACCACGGCGAAGATATAATTGCGCACGCTAAGGCTTTTGCTGAAATTCATGGGGATTGTTTTGTAGAAAAAGAAGAGAGCGAGCGCAGAAAAGCGTTGGTTGAATTTGCATTACCAAAGAATATTGAAGGCCTTGAACGTGACCTTTTAAAATACCGTATTAAGTATGATACTTGGTTTAAAGAAAGCACGCTCCATAATAACGGTGAAACTGAAAGAATTATTGAACTTTTAAAACAAAGCGGTTACACATATACACAAGAAGATGCATTGTGGTTTAAAGCAACCGAATTTGGTTGTGATAAAGACTTTGTGCTTGTTCGTGCTAACGGTGTTCCTACCTATGTTGTGCCCGA
>JAZSDM010000032.1:0-21027 GCA_045531145.1 Acutalibacteraceae bacterium
TGAAATGTTTGTAAACTATGACTGCGGTCTTATTACAGACGATGTAGGTAAAGGCGGTATCCATATTAATGCCAGCATTATAAATGCAAAATCTGCACAAGCTGAGCAGAAACTTGACAGTTATGCAAATATGGTTGATGCAGCTGTTAAAAATGCTAACGGAATTTTGGATAAAATTAAAGACGAATAAACTCACATAAAAAAAAGCCCGCATTAAAGCGGGCTTTTCTCTTTAAACATATTGCAAAAAACTGATTTTTTTGTATAATTATTTGGTAGGGAACAGAAAATCCCGAAAGTTTGAAACTTTCGGGATTTTAAATTTTATGTGTTTTGTTGCAGTTCTATTAATATATTTCTGAAAACAAAAATTATAAGAGATAAAAATAAAAATGTAGCCGCCACTATAAAAAACGGAAGATAATATCTGCCTGCAATAATTGTTATAAGTGAAATCATTACACAGCAAATTGACATATATTTGAGATATTTGGTGTTATCGTTTGAAAGAAATTCTTTGTTAAGAATATTTTTTAAAACCTTGCGAAGATACCACAAACTAAGCATTGTAAACGGTGCACACGGGTAGCAAGTAACCATAATAATTGTTGCCAGATTTTCAAGTCGGTTAGTCTTTTCAACATACCATGTTACCAACATTGGCAAAAAAACAGCAACGATAAAGATAAGTATAATAAACACAGTTGTAAGTATTATTGAAGATTTAATAAGGTTTACTTTTTTCATATAAAAACCTCCGTATTGAGTCATCACAATAGTTATTATACATCAAAAGATGTGATTTGTAAATGGGGAAAGGAAGAAAATGATTTGATTGATTATTTGACCAAAAGACCAATGCTTTTATGCGCTGTTATCTCGTGTATAGGTTTAATTGTTGGGGTATACAGTGAATACGCACTTATAGGTGTGGGCATCGGCGTTATTATTGCCTTGTTTATAATGATGTATAGGAAGGTAAAACCTTCGCTTTTGGTTTCACTCATATTCGTTTTTGCAATAGTGATTTGTGCATCCTTTGAAATGAGAGATATTAATGAGGCTCGGTATTTTTCAGGTAATGAGTGCAGTGGTGAGTATGTAGTTGTTGAAGAAACTGAATTAGTAGATGACTATTACCAAACTACTGTAGAGGTCATAAAAAGTGAAATACTTAAAAAGGGTACAAAAATCAGTGTTACATATAACGAGGGTGACCTTTCTTTTTCAAATAGGTTTATAGCCGATATAAGTCTTAAATCGCTTGAAAATTCGGACTATAAAATGAGTAACTACAGTGAGGGCATTTACCTTAGAGGTTATATGAAAAATATTGAAAAAAGCGGTAAGAATGATTTTGTTTTAGAAAAAATTGATAAACTTAGAAAATATATAAAATCAAAAATATTTAAAAATTACCGTTTTGTAGAAGCATCTACAATACTTGCGCTTGTCACAGGCGACAGGAGTTATTTTACTGACGATTTTTATAAAAACGTAAAATATGCAGGTGTCGCACATGTAATGGTGGTTTCGGGTATGCATTTGTCGGTTATAGTCTCTTTTCTTCTGTATTTAAGTAACAAATTTTTCTACAACCGATATTTGAAGTCTTTGATAATTTTTATCGCAGTAATAATAGTCAGTGCGGCTTGCGGATTTACAATGTCAATAATCCGTGCGGGTGTGACACACGTTTTAATCGCGATATCTTTGGTGTTTAACAGACCAAATACACCTGCCAATACCTTAGGCGGTGCGGTCAGTATGGTGTTGCTTAATAATCCGTATGCAATTTTTAATGTTGCGTTTCAGTTGTCGGTTTTGTCTACTTTCGGTATTTTGGCAGTGGCAATCCCTTGTGTCGATTTTATTGAAGAAAAGAAATATATTAAAAATAAATTTTGGCTTTATTTGATTTCTTCTGTGTTGATTTCGGTAAGCGCTTCGGTTATGACAGCACCCGTTGTGATATACTATTTCGGATATATTTCCAATGTAGCGCTTATAACAAACTTATTGGTGTGTTCTGTTTCTACCGTGGCACTGGTTTTATGTATTTTAGGGCTTATATTTCTACCATTAGAAAAGGTGTTTTTCTTTTTGTCCTCAATAATTATAAAATACATTAATGCGGTTATAAATTATTTTGGAAATTTGCCATTTGCGATAACAATTACGCCTGCGTATACGGTATATATTGCAATAGCAGTAATAATTATAATTTTATTGGGTTTACTTGCTTGTAAAAGACGCATTGATATGTTAAAATTAAAAAAGATACATATTAAAAAAATAAAGGAAGGCGGGAAAAAGGTTAAATGGCAGTCGTTTATGAAGAAGCATTAAAAAAAGCCATAAAAGAAAATAATACAAACATATATATTCTTTTTGGTGATGACGGATATTTAAAAAAGATGTATAAGGATAAAATAAGCCGTACCGCCGCCGAGCCTGATGATATTTTTAATTTTCAAAAATTCGGTCCTGAGTGTGATTTGCAAGAGGTTTATGACGCGGTTTTACAGTTTCCGATGATGAGTGACAAAAAATGTGTAATTTTAACAGATTACGATTTTGAACACTGCGCAAAGTCTGATTTTGATAAACTTTGTGTTATTTTAAACGAAACTCCCGATTCGTGTGTTTTTATTCTTTGGTTTGATAGCAGCGAAATTGACCACAAAAAAAATTCCAAGTTTAAAAAGCTCCTGACCGCCGCCGAAAAGAATAACGGTCTGGCGGTTGTACTTAACCACCGCGGACAAGGTGAGCTTGTTAAAATGCTGACCGACGGCGCAAAAAAAAGAGGTTGTCGTTTTGAGGGCAACGCGGCAAGGTATCTTGTGGAGACTGCAGGGCAGGATATCAACACTTTAGTCAGTGAACTTGAAAAACTTTGTGCTTTTGCAAACGGTGGAGAAATTACCAAGCAAACTGTAGAAAATGTTGCGGTAAAAACAGTTGAATCAAGTGTTTATAATCTTTCAAAACAGATAATTGACTGTAATATGCAAGCGGCACTTGGCACTTTGGATGAACTGTTTTTTATGAGGGTTGAACCGATCATTATTTTAAGTACGGTTTCCGGCTTTTATGTTGATATGTACCGCGTTTTTGTTGGAAAGTCAAAGGGTATGAGTATATCCGAAATTGCCGATAAATTTGGTTACAAGGGTAGAGAATTTGTGCTTGAAAGAGCGGCGAATAATTTGAAAAAGTTTGATTTTAACAAGTTTTTGTTAAGTTTTGACGCTTTGTGTCAAACTGATAAAAGTTTAAAATCTTTTTCGTCCGACCCAAGAACCGTTTTAGAACAATTGGCGGTAAAACTTGGGTATATCGCAGTAAAAGGTGAAAGCATTGATTAAACTTACACAACCTATTATTGTTGAGGGTAAATATGATAAAATTACCCTTGAAAATGTGGTGGATACCCTTATTATAACCACTAACGGTTTTTCGATTTTCAAGAACAGCGAAAAATGTGAACTTATAAGAACACTTGCGAAAAAAGACGGTGTAATCGTTATGACGGACAGCGACTGTGCAGGCAATCTTATCCGTTCACACATTAAAAATATAGCAGATGGCGGAAAAATTATAAATGTTTATCTACCTTTAATTAAGGGCAAAGAAAAGCGTAAAACCGCACCTTCAAAAGAAGGTTTTTTGGGTGTAGAGGGTATGACAAAGGACATAATTGAGAATGCTTTAAAAGCAAGCGGTGTTTTATGCCGCGAAATCCCGAAAAGCGAACCCAGAATAACCAAAACCGATATGTATTTATTAGGTCTTTCGGGGTGTGAAAATAGCGAAATTAAAAGAAAACAATTGCTTTCTTTTTTGCAATTACCTACTAATCTTTCGCCTAATGCAATGCTTGATATTGTTAATACACTTTTTACAAAGGATGAATTTACAAAGGCGGTGAGTGAGTGTCAAAATCAGCAAGACAAAAATTAAAACCGATTTATATTTTGGAAATTTTGCGTAAATACAGCGATGAGGAAAATCCTTTAAACGCTAACGAAATTTGCGAACTTTTAGAGCAAAACGGTATTTCGGCTGAACGAAAATCGGTTTATGCGGATATTGATGCTTTGTGCGAATATGGATATGATATTATAAGAAGTTTCACTCCTAAACGAGGATTCTTTTTAGCAAGCCGCGAATTTGAAGAAGCGGAAATATATCTGCTTTGCGATGCCGTGCGCACGGCTAAATTTATAAGTTCCAAAAAAACAAGGGAATTAGTAGCAAAACTTGACGCAACGCTTAGCAAAAATCAGTTGCAACACCGTGAGAAAAATATATTCTTTGATTCTGAACTTAAATGTCAAAACGAAGAAATTTATTATAATATTGATAAAATTTCAAGGGCAATTTTAAAATCAAAGCAAGTAAAGTTTTATTACACCGCAAGAAAACTTTCAGGCAGAAGTATTGAAAAATCGGTTAAAGAAATGCGGGTAAGTCCTTACGCTTTAACCTGGCAGGACGATCATTATTACCTTATCGGCAACTATGATAAATACGATAATTTAATACACATACGGCTTGACAGAATAAGCGGGGTAGAAATACAGGAACTAAAATCACGTCATTTTAGTCTTGTCAGTGATTATAAGGATTTTTTTGATGTTTCGGATTATACAAATAAACTTTTCGGTATGCATTCGGGACAACTTGAAACAATAGAACTTTGTTGCAGTAAAAATATTATCGAACAGGTAGTTGACCGTTTTTCAGAAAATATTTTCATAACAAATGTAACCGAAAATGAGTTTTGTTTTTCTTATAAAGCGGCAATAAGCGAGGCTTTGGTTACTTTTATTTTGAATTTTGGGGATAATATTAAGGTGTTAAAACCGCAGTCGCTTCAAAATATGATTAAAAACCGTGCCGAAAAAGTGCTTGATTTGTATAAAAATTAGCGATTTTCTGCTTGTAAAAAATGGTATAAATTGATATAATGTTATTTGTATTTTACAGTTGGGGTTGGAATAATGAAAAAAATCGGTTTTGATAATTCAAAATATATAAGTTTACAGTCTCAAAAGATAAGGGACAGAATCGAACAGTTCGGTGATAAACTTTATCTTGAATTCGGCGGAAAACTGTTTGATGATTTTCACGCAGCAAGGGTGCTTCCCGGTTTTGAACCCGATGCAAAGGTGAAAATGCTTTTAGAACTTAAAGATGAATCCGAAGTGGTTATTGTAATCAATGCCGACGCGATTGAAAAGAATAAGCGCAGAGGTGACCTTGGAATTACCTACGATTTGGAAACTTTAAGACTTATTGATGCTTTTCGTCAGATTGGTCTTTATGTTGGCAGTGTGGTTATTACCTGTTATACGGGACAGCGTTTGGCGCAAAATTTTGAAAATCGTTTAAAAACCCTTGGAATAAAGGTTTACCGTCATTATCCTATTGAGGATTACCCATCAAATATACCGCTCATAGCAAGTGAGGACGGTTTCGGCAAAAATGACTATATTGAAACCAAAAGAAAGCTTGTTGTGGTAACTGCACCCGGTCCCGGAAGCGGAAAAATGGCAGTTTGCCTTTCCCAACTTTATCACGAGCATACACGCGGAATAAAGGCAGGTTATTCTAAGTTTGAAACCTTCCCTATATGGAGTATACCGCTCAAACACCCTGTAAATGTTGCTTATGAAGCGGCTACTGCTGACCTTAACGATGTTAATATGATTGACCCCTTCCACTTGGAAGCGTATGGCAAAACCACCGTAAACTACAACCGTGATATTGAAATTTTTCCTGTGCTTAATGCTATTTTGGAAACTATTTTAGGCGAATCACCTTATAAAAGTCCTACCGATATGGGTGTTAATATGGCGGGATTTGCTATTACCGATGATGACGCGGTTAAATATGCCGCCAAGCAGGAAATTATCCGCAGATATTACAGTGCACTTGTAAGCGCAAGACAAGGTATGTCCGAACAGAGCGACGCTAATAAAATCGAACTTTTGATGAAGCAGGTGGGCACAACGGTAAAAGACCGTCCTGTTGTGGAAGCGGCGCTTAAAAAGGCAGAAGAAACCGATGGACCTGCAACCGCTATACAATTGAATGACGGCAAAATAGTAACAGGTAAAACCTCAAGTCTGTTGGGCGCTTCCTCTTCAATGCTTCTTAACTGCCTTAAGGTATTAGCAGGTATCCCTGACGAAATTGATTTGATTTCACCTACTATTATTGAACCTATTCAAAAACTTAAAACCGAAATTATGGGCAATCATAATCCAAGACTTCATACTGATGAAGTTTTGGAGGCGCTTTCCATTTGCGCCGTTACAAGCGATGTTGCTAAAAAAGCGCTTGAACAGGCGGGCAACCTTAAAGGACTTGAAGCGCATTCAACCGTTATACTTTCCCGTGTTGATGAGGAAGTTTTCAGAAAACTTGGTGTAAATATTACTTTCGAGCCTAAATATCAAACCAAAAAACTTTATCATAATTAATATTATAAAAGACAGTTTCAAACCGAAACTGTCTTTTATTATGTTAAAAAATGTGTCGGTTTTTGTATAATGTTGACAAAATCCGTTAAAAAACTTCTATGGTAATCTTAGAAAAGTCACAAAAATCACTTGAAAAAAGAATTTCAAGTTGTTATAATTAAGATATATAAATGTTGCATAAAATTGTATTTTTAGAAATATAATTGGACAAGACAGAAAATTTGAGACAGGAGTGTTACTTGTGAAAAGTAAAAAATGCGTAGCAATGCTGTTGGCAGGCGGTCAGGGAAGCCGTTTGGGCGTACTTACAAGCAAAATAGCCAAGCCTGCTGTGCCTTATGGCGGAAAATACAGAATTATAGATTTTCCGCTTTCCAACTGCACCAATTCCGGTATTGATACTGTAGGTATACTTACCCAGTACAAACCGCTTGAACTTAATGATTACATAGGTTCGGGCAAACCATGGGATTTAAACCGAACAGGCGGCGGAGTTCATATTCTGCCCCCTTACCACGGACAAGAGGGCGGCAACTGGTACAAAGGAACGGCAAATGCCATCTATCAGAATTTGGAATTTATTGAAAGATACAACCCCGAATATGTGCTCATTCTTTCAGGTGACCATATTTATAAAATGGACTATTCGCTTATGTTGGAACAGCACATTGAAACAGGCGCCGCTTGTACAATTGCTGTGTTGGAGGTTTCTTTAGAGGAGGCTTCGCGCTTTGGTATAATGAACACCAAGGACGACGGTACAATTTACGAATTTGAAGAAAAACCGAAAGTTCCAAAAAGTAATCTCGCTTCAATGGGTATTTATATTTTTGATTGGCAGAAACTCAGATACTATCTGACCGAAGACGAAAAGGATCCCAATTCCTCCAACGACTTTGGTAAAAACATCATTCCTGCAATGCTTAACAACGGTGAAGTATTAAAGGTTTACCGTTTTAACGATTATTGGAAAGACGTTGGTACAGTTGATTCTTTGTGGGAAGCTAATCTTGATTTGCTTAATCCGAATATTGACCTTAATTTAGGCGATAAAAATTGGAGAATTTATTCCCGCAATCAAGGTATGCCGCCGCAGTATATTTCAGAAGATGCCGTGGTTGAAAATTCGCTCGTTACTGACGGTTGCGATATTTCGGGCAAAGTAGATTATTCGGTTTTATTTAAAAACGTAACTATTGAAGAGGGCGCAAGTGCGGAATATTCGCTTATAATGCCGGGTGCAGTCATTAAAAAGGGCGCTAAAGTACGTTATTCAATAATTGCCGAAAATGCGGTTGTAGGTGAAAATGCGGTTGTAGGCGAAGACCCGCAAACTACCAATACTGAAAATTGGGGTATTACGGTAGTGGGTGATAATCTTACAGTTGGTAAAAACGCTAAAATTTCAGCAAATAAAATGGTTGTAACAAATGTTAAGGAGGGTGAAGAAGTATGAGAAAATCTGCAGTTTCGGGACTGATTTTTGCAAATTCTGATGATAGCAAACTTAAAAAACTTACCGAAAACCGTTCGATGGGTTCGGTACCTTTCGGCGCAAGATACCGCGTTATCGACTTCGCCCTTTCAAATCTTGTAAATGCAGGTGTTACATCGGTTGGTATTGTAACTAAAGAAAATTACCGTTCACTTATGGACCACGTTGGAAGCGGTATTTCGTGGGATTTGGACCGTAAAAACGGCGGACTTTACTTAATTCCGCCTTACCACAAAAAAGGTGTAAAGAGATACACAGGTACCATTTCAGCGCTATATGCTGCAATAGATTATATTGACCGTTGCGGCAGTAAATATATGGTGCTGTGCGATTCCCACGTAATAGCTAATATTGATATTTCGGCAGCACTCAGGCAACACAAAGCCAATGATGCTGATATAACAATAATTTACTGTGATGACGATTTGCCGCAGGAAGCTTACGAAAAAATGGTGATTTCACTCGATAAGGATAAAAAGGTTACTAAAATGTCCTTTGATTCGGGTGAGGGCAAAGTTTTATTCGGTATAGGTGTTACCATAATTAACCGCGAACTTTTGGTGCAACTTATTAAAGAAGCTGTTGCAGACGACTTGATTAATTTCACGCGTGATGTTATTGCAAAGAAACTTAAATCACTTAAGGTTTACGGTTTTGAGCATAAAGAGTTTATCGCCGTTATGGATAATAGCCACACCTATTATCAGGCAAGTATGGCATTGCTTAACAGTGAAGTAAGAAAACAGTTATTTAACCCTGAAAGACCGATTTATACAAAGGTGCGCGACAGTATGCCTACAAGATACGGCACAAAATCTTCGGTTACAAACTGTCTTATAGGGGACGACTGTGTGATTGACGGTACGGTTAAAAACAGTATCATTTTCCGCGGTGTTAAGGTGGAAAAGGGCGCTGTGGTAGAAAACTGTATTTTAATGCAGGAAACCTTTGTCGGTAAAGATGCACAGCTTGATAATGTAATTGCCGATAAGAACGCTATAATAGGCGAAAAAATGGTATTAAAAGGAACTACAGCAAGACATAGTTTTGTTAAGAAAAATCAAGTTTTATAAGGACAATACAGAAAGAGAGTAATTTATGAAAGTATTATTTGCTTCAAGTGAAGCATATCCGTTTGCTTGTTCGGGCGGGCTTGCAGATGTTGCAGGTGCACTCCCAAAAGCGCTTAGAAAAAGATTTGTAGGTTGCAGAATAATTTTGCCGCTTTACAGCACCATTTCGGAAGAATTAAGGCAAAAAATGACCTTTGTTTGTTCGGTTACGGTGCCTGTTGCGTGGAGAAGGCAGTACTGCGGTGTGTTTGAAGCACATTTAGACGGTGTGATTTATTACTTTATAGATAATCAATACTATTTCAAGCGTGACAGTCTTTACGGTTATTATGACGATGCTGAAAGATTTACATTTTTCTCACGCGCCGTGCTTGAAGTTTTACCGCATATTGACTTTACACCCGATATTATTCACTGTAATGACTGGCAAACCGCTTTAATTCCCGTTTATCTTGATGCTTTTTATAAACAAAATGATTTTTATAAAGATATAAAAACTGTTTTCACTATTCATAATATTCAGTATCAAGGTAAGTTTGGTTATGAACTTTTAGAAGATGTTTTAGGTTTACCGCAAGAAAGAAAGGGTATAGTTGAGTATGATAACTGCATAAACTTTATGAAGGCGGCAATTCAGTGCGCGGATAAGGTTACAACGGTTTCACCCACATACTCAAAGGAAATTTTAAACCCATATTATTCGCACGGGCTTGACACCATTTTAAAAGAGTTTACATACAAAACAACAGGTATTGTAAACGGTATTGATGTTGATGTTTATAACCCCGAAACCGACCCGCTTATTTATAAAAATTTTACGATTGATGATATTTCGGGTAAAGCAGTTAATAAGAAGAGTTTACAAGAAGAATTGGGACTTCCGCAAAAGGAAAACACCCCCATTATCGGTATGGTTACAAGGCTTGTAAAACATAAAGGTATTGACCTTGTTAAATGCGTTTTTGAAGAACTTTTGCAAAAAGATGTTCAGTTTGCTGTTTTAGGCTCGGGCGAGTGGGAATTTGAAACATTTTTTCACGAAATGGCTAATAAATATCCCGAAAAGGTTGGTCTTAAGTTAGGATTTAATCCAAGGCTTGCGCACCGAATTTATGCGGGAGCGGATATCTTCTTAATGCCAAGTCAGAGTGAGCCTTGCGGTTTGGCACAAATGGTGGCACTCCGTTACGGTACAATACCGATTGTTCGTGAAACAGGCGGACTTAATGATACTATAAAAGACAGTCACGACGGTACAGGAAACGGCTTTACCTTTAAAAATTACAACGCACACGATATGCAGTACACCGTTTTACGTGCCTTAGAGGGCTACAAAGATCAAAACGGTTGGGCAATTTTGCGTGAAAGAGCAATGAAGTGCGATAACAGTTGGAAGACATCTGCTAATGCATATATCGGACTTTACAAAGAAATTGTAGGAAAATAATCAAAAAGGGTTGCTAAATTTTAGTAACCCTTTTATACTATTAGTGGTGATTTTTATGTTAGATATTTTAAAGTCAATTATTTTAGGTGTTATTGAAGGTATAACCGAATGGTTACCTATAAGCAGTACAGGTCATTTGATTATTGCAGATGAATTCATAAAACTTAATATGAGTGAAAGTTTTATGGAAATGTTTAATGTTGTAATCCAGTTAGGTGCAATATTGGCGGTTGTAGTAATTTATTTTAAACAAATGTGGCCGTTTAGCCTTAAAAAAGAAGAACACTACATTAAAAAAGATGTTTTCAGTATGTGGTTTAAGGTTATTGTGGCAATTTTGCCTGCTGCAATAATCGGTATTCCGCTTGATGATTTGTTTGAAGAAAAGTTTCATAATTACATAGTGGTATCTTTAGCGCTTATAGTTTACGGTATTGCATTTTTGGTTATAGAAAAGCGTAATAAAAGTCTTAATCCGAAAGTGAGCAGTATTGCCGAAATGAGTTATAAAACTGCATTTTTGGTTGGTTGTTTCCAAGCACTTTCGTTAATACCCGGCACTTCCAGAAGCGGCTCGACAATTTTGGGCGCTATTTTAATCGGTGTTTCGCGTGTTGCGGCGGCAGAATTTAGTTTTTATATGGCAGTACCCGTAATGTTTGGTGCAAGTTTAATTAAACTTTTAAAATTCGGACTTTCTTTCACATCAACCGAACTTTTAATACTGTTTGTAGGTATGTTTACGGCATTTGTTATATCGGTTATTGCAATTAAGTTCCTTATCAGTTATATTAAAAAGCGTGATTTTACCGCTTTTGGTTACTACCGTATAATTTTGGGTGTAATTGTTTTACTGTATTTTGTTTTAAAATAAAGGTGAATTAGAATGGTTTATGAGAAGTTACATTTAAAGGATTATTTTGAATTTTTAGGTGAGAACGGCGCAGACCCCACCTTAGAAATTTATTTACCGTATAATATGACCGAAATGAACTGGCAAGATAAAAAAAGACCTTGTTTGGTGGTTTGCCCCGGCGGCGGATACGGTCGGTGTTCACAGCGTGAAGCAGAACCAATCGCTTTAGAATTTTTGCCTGAAGGTTTTAATGTATTCGTACTTACATACACCTGCGCCCCCGCAAGATTTCCTACTCAAATTCGTGAAGTTGCGGCGGTAATGGAACTTATTTATAAAAATGCAGATAATTGGAATTGCGATACTTCTAAAGTTTCAATCATCGGTTTTTCGGCGGGCGGTCACCTTGCGGCGCATTATAGCACAATGTATGACTGTAAAGAGGTAAGGGAAGTATTCCCCGAAAGTAAATCGGTTGACGGCTCTATTCTTTCATATCCTGTAATTACTGCGCTTGAGGGTGAATGCCATAAAGGCAGTTTTGAAAATCTTGTTGGACATTATCCTTTAAGCGAAGAAGAATTGAATTATTTCTGCCCTGACAGATGTGTAAATGAAAACACTCCTCCTGCGTTTATATGGCACACTGCGGAAGATTCAACCGTTCCGGTTATAAGCAGTATACTTTACGCTACCGCGCTTTCAAACTATAAAATTCCGTTTGAACTTCAAATTTATCCCAAGGGCAGACACGGTCTTTCAACTGCTGATTTACATACTTATAATCCTGTGGATGTTGATAAAGCAACGGAATATGCTCATAAATGGTTGGAGCAGGTTAAAAATTGGCTTAAATTTATGAATTTATCTTAAATTAAAAGAGATGAGATTTTTAAAAAATCTCATCTCTTTTTATAATATATTTTTCAGTTGTAACAAATCGGATATTTCATATTTTGATTGGTATTTCGGTTTGTCGTTTTTGGGGTTGTACCAACAGGTATCAATCCCTGTGTTTATACCCCCTAAAATATCCGAACTTTGACTGTCGCCCACGATTAAAATTTTAGCCTTATCCTTTTCGGGAATATGTTTCAATATATATTCAAAATATTCCTTTTCGGGTTTTTGGTGGCCTGTGTCTTCGGATATAAAAACTTTATCAAAAAAAGGCTCTAAACCCGATTCTTTGATTCTTTTATACTGGGTAATTGATACGCCGTTTGTGGTGGCGTAAAGTTTATAGTTTTTCGATTTTAAATAATCTAAAATTTCGGCCGCACCGTCTACCGTGTGGTGCCCGTCAGCCAAAAATTCAAAATATTCTTTTGCAATTTTAGCAGTATCGGCAGTTGTGTTATAGGTTTCACAAAAGGTTTTAAAACGGTTTTCGAAAATATCTTCCCGTTTAATTTCGCCCTTTTCAAAGCGTTTCCAATAACTTAAATTAATTGCCGAGTATGTTTTAACTGCCTCTTGGTCGTGTGGAAGGCTGTGCTTTTTAAAAACCTTGCAAGCCGCAACGGCTTCGGTCTTATTAAAATCAAGCAATGTATTGTCCAAATCAAGAAAAAGTGAAGTGTACTTCATTATAAATTTTTCGCCAATTCTTTAATATATTCTCTTAATTCGTCTTTGGTTTCGGGGTGGGTAAGACCAACTTCGATATTTGCCTTTAAAATGCCGAATTTGTTACCCATATCGTAACGAGTGCCGCTGAAATCAACACCAATCATACCCTTTGTACGCGCGATTTCGCGCATAGCGTCGGTCAACTGTAATTCGTTACCTGCACCCAAAGGTGTTTTTTCCAAAATGTCAAAAATTTCACTGTCAAGCACGCATCTGCCCAAAATAGAATAATTAGAAAATTTGGTTTCTAAAGTGGGTTTTTCTATCATATCGCTTACGGCGTAATTTTTACTGTCAAGTTTTTCGGCTTTTAATGATGAATACTTAACAATAAGATTATCCGAAACTTCTTTAATACCTACAACGCTTTTGCCAAATGCTTCATACGCTTCGATAAGCTCACCTATGGCGGGTATTTCGCCCACTATAACATCGTCACCGTACAAAACGGCAAAAGGTTCGTCGCCTACAAACTGTTTTGCGCGAAGTACCGCGTCGCCAAGTCCTCTGGTCTCTTTTTGGCGCAGATAATAAATATTTGCCAAGTTAGCAAGGGCGTTTAGTTCCTCTAAAGTATCGGTTCTGCCGCGTTTTTCAAGCATATTTTCAAGTTCAACCGAATGGTCAAAATGGTCCTCAATAATGTCTTTACCACGGTTGGTTATAATTAAAATATCGGTAATTCCTGCTTTTACGGCTTCTTCTACTATGTATTGAATAGCCGGCTTGTCCACAATGGGAAGCATTTCCTTAGGGCATGATTTTGAAGCCGGTAATACTCTTGTGCCAAGACCGGCAGCAGGGATAATCGCTTTTCTGATTTTCATAATGTTTCCTCCACGTTCTAAATGAATATTGCAATTAAAGATGGTATATACTGCATTGCCATTATACCAACAAAGAACAATACTAAACTGACTCCGCCTTTTTTACGGTAGTCCATTTCTATGTCAACACTTTCTTCTTTAAGTTTCCTTATGGTGCTTACGGTGTGAAGTTTGTATAAATAGTCACCGAAAAGTCCGCAAATAACCGATATTGCCAAACTTATCCACATACCTATAAATGACGCGAAAATAACGCCTGTACCTATGTTTGGTAACTCTTCCATTAATCTTTGCACCATATCATAGTAGGATACAGCATCCATAAAACCTAAATTGATAAGCGCATTATTAAGAGGCAAAGAAAAAAGAGTTGAAATAACACTTAAAAGACCTGCAATAATTCCGTTTTTGTACATTTTGCGGGATAGGAACCATCCGCAAGGGAACAAAAATGCCATAAAATTCCAGGATATTTTATTATGTTTTGAAAGCTTTGCAAATTTGGGAATATAACGCATTGTATTGGATAAAACAAAGTTTTTGGCATCCTCTGCGGTGACACCGTCATCAATCTGGTAGTCTTTGGGAACACCGCCTAAAAGGTCAAAGTAAACCGTGTTTTCAAAACGGGGCTTAAAAGGGTTGTCTTGTTCATGGTATTCGGCTTTGGTCTTTTCCTGCTGTTGCTGGTTGTTTTGCTCGGCCTCTTCGGTTTTACGTTTGATTTTATCGTACTGCTGTTCGGTGCCGTGCAATTGCTCCAAGGCACAGTGACCTATAGAATTATAACATTCTCTGTGGTGCGGCGCACCGCAAACGGGGCAGTATACTACATCGTCCTCTTCAAATAGATATGCGTGGCACAGTGAACAGGAGATGTTTTTTTGTTCTGAGTTCATAGAGTTGCTCCTTGAAAACGGTTAATTTTAGAGAACACTTTATCAAAATATTCTCTGCCGTAGTTATGAAATTCGCCTGATTTTATCATATTTTTAAGCTCTGCTTGGGTAACCCATTTTGCCTCTGCAACTTCACTTTCCTGCAGGTTTAAACTGTTTGCTTCAATATCGCAGGTTATTACCCAAACATCAAGTAAAGAATTTCTTCTTTTAAGGCGTAATGCTTTTTTTAGTGTGTCGGGTGTGGAAGTTATTCCTAATTCTTCGAACAACTCGCGGTTAGCGGCTTCGAATGAGGTTTCACCTGAAATTGCCGCTCCTCCTGTTGCTGCCCATTCACCCGGCATTAATTTTTTACTTTCCGAACGTTTTTGTATTAAAAACTTACCGTCGCTTGATAAAACCCAAATGTGAACCACTAAGTGATATTCGCCCGGTTTTAAAAAGCCAACACCTCTTACGGTGGTTTTACCGGTGGTGTTACCGTGTTCGTTCAGGATATCCCATACTTCTTCGGTAATCATCTTTTTTGTACAACTTCTCCCGCTTTTTTATAAATGCTTGAAGCCGCAACAACACCGCGCACTGAAGAAAGAGGGTAAATATTTGTGCTTTTGCCTACTATAGTTCCTGGGTTAAGAACACTGCCGCAACCAACTTCTACAAAATCGCCAAGCATTGCGCCGAACTTTTTAAGTCCTGTTTCGTAAACTTCGTTTTCGGACTTCAAAACAACCAAAGTTTTGTCAGACTTTACATTTGAAGTGATTGAACCTGCGCCCATATGTGAGCCATAGCCTAAAACCGAGTCGCCAACATAGTTGTAGTGAGGAACCTGAACCTTGCCTATAAGTACAACATTCTTAAGTTCGGTAGAGTTACCTACAACACAGTCGTTACCTACAAGTGCATTTCCGCGG
This sequence comes from Acutalibacteraceae bacterium, assembly GCA_045531145.1. Classification (GTDB taxonomy): domain Bacteria; phylum Bacillota; class Clostridia; order Oscillospirales; family Acutalibacteraceae; genus UBA737. Next base: position 15,644 of record JAZSDM010000032.1, read on the forward strand.
ATAAATGCGCAGTGTCTGACTTCGGTGTTTTCGCCGATAATGCAAGGACCTGTAATAGAGGCCGATGGGGCTATCTTTGCTGATTTGGCAACCCAAATATTTTCACCTATATTGTCATAAATTTCACGGTCAAGTGTAGGACCGATTTTTTTAATATAATCGCTTATTTTGGGCAATGCTTCAAAGGGGTAGGTGATTCCCTCAAATAAAGGGGCAATAAGCGGATTTTCAATGGTGTAAAGTTCCTTAATAGTAATTCCTTTCATACTTATTCTCCTAACTAAAAGTTTCATTACAATATATTATACCAATAACATAAAAAATTTTCAACAATTTATATCTTTACTATTGTAAAATACGAAAATTTATGTTAAAATTATTACCGTCGAAGCATATTGCGTGTCGGAATGTGCGAATGGGCGGGTCCTGTGCGACGGGATGCTACGAACCATGTCAGGCGGGGAACCGAGCAGCATTAAGTAGTTTTTTCTGTGCGCCGCAGTAAATCGGCTCATTCGTGCATTCGGATGCGCAAGTTTTTTATGAAGAGGAGTGTTAGTGTGGCTTATCAGGCTTTGTACCGTAAATACCGTCCGAAAACTTTTTCGGATGTTGTAGGGCAAGAACATATAACCGAAACCTTAAAAAATGAATTAGCACAGGGTAAAACCGTTCACGCTTATCTTTTTACAGGAACGCGCGGAACGGGTAAAACCAGTTGCGCAAAAATTCTTGCCAATGCGGTAAACTGTTTGGATTCCAAAAACGGTGACCCTTGCTTAGAGTGTGAAAGTTGCAAAACGATTTTAGGTGACCAGAATACCGATATTGTCGAGATTGATGCGGCTTCTAACAACGGTGTTGAAAATATAAGGGAATTAAAAGAACGCATAAGTTTTGCGCCTGCTTCGTCTAAATACCGCGTGTATATCATAGACGAGGTTCATATGCTGTCGTTGGGTGCTTTTAACGCCTTGCTTAAAACATTGGAAGAACCGCCCAAACATGTTATTTTTATTTTAGCCACAACCGAAGTTCATAAACTTCCCGCTACTATTTTGTCACGTTGTCAGCGGTTTGATTTCAGAAGAATTGAAACTTCCAAAATTTGTGAAAGACTTCAGTTTGTAGCCCAAAACGAAGGCCTTACTTTGACCGACAGTGCCGCTACACTTATTGCTTCTGCGGCTGACGGCGGTATGCGTGACGCCCTTTCTATTCTGGATTTGTGTGCATCAAGCAGTAAGGAAATAGACGAACAGGTGGTTGAAAGTGTCTGCGCGATGGCAGGTAACGATTATCTCTTAGAGATGGCTGATTTTATCAAGGATAAGGACACTGAAAACGCACTTTTAATGCTTGATAAACTTCACAACTCTTCGGTTGATATGTTAAGGCTTTTAGGTGAACTTATTTCACATTTCAGGGATTTGATGATTGTTAAAACCGTTAAATCGGATAAAAAACCGATTGTTTGTTCGTCTTCCCACCTGAAAGCGTTGGAAAAACAGGCGAACGATTTTGATATTAAGGATATTATGTATACGCTGAATATTTTGCAAGGGTCGGTTGCTTTAATGCAAAGCGGTAACCGCAGATGTGAAATGGAAATGGCACTTATTAAACTTTGCAATCCGTCACTTTCGGCTGATTTAGCGTCAATAGAGCGTCGGCTTTCGGCTTTGGAAAACGGCAATATTACACCTAAGCAAAAAAAGGCAAAGGCTGAACCTGTAAAACAGGAAGAACCCGTGGTTTTAGAAGAATCTAAGGAAGAAGTTGAAGTGCCACAGGTTTCAAGTGATATAGCACCTGTTGAAAAATGGAATGAAATTTTAAGTATTTTAAAAACCACCTGTCCTCTTATAGCGGGTGTTTTGGAAGATTCAAGCGCATATACTAAAGGCGCGTACTTGCTTATAGATTCTAAAAACACACAGTTCAGAACTTTAATTAACAGTTCTAACGGAATTTATAAGGACAATATCAGAAAAGCGGCTGAAAAGGTTTTGGGTGTTACCTATAAATTAGGACCTTACACCAAGCAAACCAATACCGAAACGAGTGACCCTCTTGCCGCTTTGGCAGATAAATTAAAACAATTTGAAATAAACTGATTGGAGAAAAATAATGAAAGTTAGATTACCTAATTCCGGCGGCGGAAATATGAACCAAATGATTAAACAGGCACAAAAAATGCAGGAGGATATGGCTAATTTACAAGCCGACCTTGAGCAAAGAGAATACACCGCAACTTCAGGCGGCGGTATGATAGAAGTGACGGTTGATGGCAAACATCTCATTAAGTCAATCAAAATCAATCCTGACGCAATAGATCCCGATGACAGCGAAATGCTTGAAGACCTTATTACCGTTGCAGTTAATGAGGCAATTGGCAACGCAATTAAAACTTCCGAAGAGGAAATGGGCGCCATTACAAGCGGACTTAATATGCCCGGACTGTTTTAATTATGTCTAACTATAACATAATACCTTTAAACGAACTGATTTCTCAGTTTGAACGCTTACCCGGCATCGGTAAAAAAACGGCTCAGCGATTGGCTTTCAATATTCTTGAACAACCGCCCGAAAGAGCAGAAAAATTTGCCGAAGCACTTGTCAACGCGCGTAAGAAAATTCATTTTTGCAAGGTGTGTCAAGGTTTTACCGACCTTGACACCTGCTCAATCTGTGCCGACGGTACTCGTGACCGATCGGTTATTTGTGTTGTTGCAGAACCTAAAGATGTTATGGCGTTTGAGAGAACACGGGAATTTTCGGGTACATATCACGTTCTTCACGGGGTTATTTCTCCGCTTGACGGTATTGGCCCCGATAATTTGCGTATAAAAGAACTAATGGCAAGACTTTCTTCAAGCGAAGTTAAGGAAATTATTATGGCTACCAACCCTACAGTAGAGGGTGAGGCAACCGCAAGTTACATTTCCCGCCTTGTAAAACCTATGGGTGTTAAGGTTACAAGACTTGCTTACGGTATCCCTGTAGGCGGCGACCTTGAGTATGCCGATGAATTTACGCTGGCTCGTGCATTAGAGGGCAGAAACGAAATTTAGTATATAAAGGGCAGTAAAAATATGACACAAGAAAAAATAAACCGTATAAACGAACTTGCACGCAAACAAAAATCAGTCGGTCTTACCGAAGAAGAAAAGCAAGAACAGTATGTTTTGAGACGAGAGTATATAGAGTCTTTTAAAAGAAGCCTTGTAGGTCAACTTGAAAACACCTATATCGTAAGACCTGACGGTACAAAAGAAAAGGTAACAAGGAAAGATGAAAATACTACTGACTGATAGCATAACAGTACAATCAAATAATGATTTATCGCTTGAGTGTATAAAAAAATTCGGTGATGTGACTGAATATGATAACATTTCAAGAGAAGCGCTTTTAAAGGAAGTTAAAGATACCGATATTATTATTTGCAATAAAACCGTAATTGATAAAGAGGTTATGGATAATGCGCCGAATTTAAAATATGTCGGTCTTTTTGCTACGGGGTATAATAATATTGATATTGATGCATCAAAACAAAAGGGTATCGTTGTTTGTAATGCAGGTGATTATTCTACTAACGCTGTAGCGCAACAGGTAATATGCTACATTTTAAACCATTACACAAAAATTCCGCAGTATGACAAATTTGTTAAAGACGGCGGGTGGAAAAGGGCTCCGATTTTTTCGCCTTTGGTTTATGCTACCGATGAAGTATACGGTAAAACACTTGGTATAATTGGTTACGGTCAAATAGGCAAAGCGGTGGAAAAAGTGGCTTTGGCGCTTGGAATGAATGTAATTGTTTATACCCGTACAGTAAGAGAAAATGACCCAAAATTTGTGTCGTTTGAAACTCTTTTGGAGAAAAGTGACATTATTTCAATGCACTGTCCTTTAAACGAGCAAAGCAAAAATATGATGAATGAGGAAGCCTTTGCAAAGTGTAAAGACGGCGCGTTTTTTATAAATACTGCGCGTGGCGGTGTTGTGGACGAAAATGCGTTGTTAAAAGCGCTTAAAAGCGGTAAACTTTCGGGCGCGGCGGTTGATGTTTTAACAAGTGAGCCAATGAGTGAGGATTGTGTACTTTTTAAAGCTCCTAATATAGTTATTACACCGCATACTTCCTGGGCGCCGCTTACTACAAGGCAACGGCTTTTGCAAATTGTGTGCGATAATATAACCGCATTTTTAAGCGGTAACCCACAAAACAATGTGGCAAAGTAGGTGAAGATTTGTTTTCAAGGATAAAGAGTGTCGGTATTTTCGGCATTGATTCTTATATGATAGAGGTTGAAGCCGATATTTCTAACGGACTACCGTCTTTTGATATTGTAGGTCTTCCCGATGCGGCGGTTAAAGAGTCACGCGATAGGGTGCGTGCCGCAATTAAAAACTGCGGTTTTAAGTTTCCTGTATCGCGAATAACCGTAAATTTGGCGCCTGCTAACCGCAAAAAAGAAGGCTCAATTTACGATTTGCCGGTGCTTTTGGCAATTTTAAAGGCATCGGGACAACTTAAAGCCAACTTGGAAGATACAGTAACTATCGGCGAAGTTGCGCTTGACGGTATGATCCGTTCGGTCAACGGTGTTTTAGCGCTTACCATTACTGCCGCACAAAACGGTATAAAAAGTATTTTTGTCCCCTCTAAAAATGCTGCCGAAGCGGCGGTTGTTGAGGGGATAGACGTATACCCTGTTGATAATGTCAAACAAATTATTGAGCACTTAAACGGTAATAAACTTATTGAAAAACAAGTAAAAACCGAAATTGCGGAAACTGCCAAAATTAAAGTTCCTGATTTTAGTGATGTCAAGGGGCAGATTGCGGCTAAAAAAGCGTTGGAAGTTGCGGCGGCTGGCGGACATAATATTATTTTGGTAGGTCCACCCGGCGCAGGTAAAAGTATGCTTGCTAAAAGACTTCCCGGAATTTTGCCCGAAATGAGTTTTGAAGAATCAATAGAAACCACTAAAATTCATTCTATCGCGGGTACGCTTGACAGTAAAAATCCTTTTGTAAGTCACCGTCCTTTCCGTTCACCCCACCACACTGTGTCGGTAGCGGGTATTGCAGGCGGCGGCACTGTGCCAAAACCGGGTGAAATTTCGTTAGCACATAACGGTGTTTTGTTTTTAGATGAGCTTCCTGAGTTCAGACGCGATGTTATGGAAGCGTTGCGCCAACCTTTAGAAGACGGCAAGGTTACCATTTCGCGTGTGGCAGGTTCGCTTACATACCCAAGTTCAATTATGCTTGTAGCGGCTATGAATCCCTGTCCTTGCGGATTTTACGGCCACCCTACAAGGCAGTGTACCTGTTCGCCGAATACTGTGCATAAATATTTGAATAAAATTTCGGGA
>JAZSDM010000140.1:0-10022 GCA_045531145.1 Acutalibacteraceae bacterium
TTGTTTCTTTGTGATGCAAGTCATATGAAACAAGAAACTATTTTAAGAAAGGTGAAAAGTATATGTGGAATTTTTTAACACAATGTTTTTGGCTAGTTATAACGTCTTTGCCTTATTATTCTTTTTACATTTTTATGTATAGATATTTAAAAAGACATAGTCCTGAAGGTAATATTTCTAAAAGAACTTATGAACAAATCAAAGATCCAAAACCAAACCGCGCTATTCAAATTTTAGATAGTTTAGATATTATATTTAAAAAAAACATTGTCCTTCTTTTTGTGATAATTTTCTCAAGCTCTCTTGCTCTCATAATCATTAATTTTGCCGCCGCTCCAATCCGTGAGTATATGATTTCTGCCAACGCATTAAGATTACAGAAATATTTGATTGAACATTATCTAACTTTAATAATCACACTTATTGGATCAATTGCCGTTTTTTCTTCAATTGGCAAAAAACACTACATATTTTTTTCACCCAAAGATATTATTCATGTGCTAAAAATTAAAGAAAATTTGATTTCTCTACTAATATATTACGCATTCTGCTTGATATCCGTATTTATCTATTATTTTTGCCATTATATCGTTATTTCGAGTGAAATTTCCAACACAATAAAAATGTTGTATTTTATTATTACTTTATGTTTTTCAACAATAGTTTTAGTTAAATTAGTTAAACTTTTTTTAGCAATTATCGTTTTTTTATTATCCAACCATACAGAAAAGAAAATTCTCAATTCTCTTTATAAAAAAATACACTCAAAAAACACCCTAAGTATCAATACTAACGATGAACAAAAAATAGATAATAGTTTAGATTATTTATTAGAGAATCTAGATAATAGCAAAAATATAGAATTCTCTTTCGTGTCATCGATAGATAATTATCATACTTTTTCAAAACGAATAAAATTCAAGATTTTTGCTTCAACCGCATTTTTTGGTACAATCTTCAACTTGATGTTCATACTATTGATTATGGCGGCGGGCGTGTCAATTAAAGCAACTCTCGGAACTGTTATTTGTGCATCTATTACTTTAAACTGCGTTGGTTGTTTGATTTTTAAATTTTTGCCCTCTTATAAAATTGCAGTACAAGGCGTTATGGGTGCTTGGGGAATGATGATAACTGATGCAAACCATAAAGAGTTCTGTCTAACTTGTTGTGATAGCAAACGAAACAAAACCTATAGTTCTTATTTTAATAAAATATATAATGTGATTTACCTGTTCAAAAGCATCTTAGATACAAAAACGGAAACATCAGAGGAATATCTTAAGAAAATTCAGAAAAATGGCGATTACATTTTATATTCAGTGTGTATGTTTTTGTATCACAAAAAACACCCTCGTAAGAAAAACATTCTAAAAGATTATTGCACCTATATAAAAAAAGAAAAAGTGAATATAGATATCTTAAAATGCAATCTCAAAGCAATTATAAGTGACATAGAACGGTATGACTGTGAAAACGATGTTGATAAGTTTATTAATACCGCTATCGTTTGTTCAAAAGAGAAAAAATCATAATGTCTTCCAAATGTCTACCAAAGTTCTCTAAAACATCAGAAACAGTGATTTTACCGAATTACTGATAAAACACTGCTTTTGTTGTAAAAGCCTTTATTTATGCGGTTTTTAAGGAACTTTAATGATATTGGAAGCGCTGTGCATAACTGAGCATTAAATGATTCAGGTATTAATTATTCTGTACCAAATCAATTTTTCACTCTTTTATCTGTCCGAAATTCTTGACAAGTTTCGCGGTACTTTTTGTTTTTTATTGAAAAGTCGAACTCGAGAAAGTCTGCTATTTGGTTTACATTTTTGTGCTTTTTAAATCATTGATTATAGGCGAAAATTATGGTAAAATAATTTTACAAACATATTTAAGGAGAATTATTATGGTTAAACACATTATTCTTTGGAAATTGAAAGATGAATTTAATAATGATTCAGTAAAAAATGACATTAAATCAGGACTTGAAGGTCTTATGGGTAAAATTCCCGGTCTTGTTGAAATTAAGGTTCAAACTCAAGTGTTGGATTCTTCAAATGTGGATGTTATGCTTTACTCTGTTTTTAAAAATGCCGAGGCACTTTCGGGTTATGCGGTACACCCCGAACATGTTTTTGTTGCCGATACTAAGGTAAGACCTTTTACTGAAATTCGTAGTTGCATTGATTTTGAGGTGGAATAATATGTCAAGAGTAGTATTGGTTACAGGGGCTACAAGCGGTTACGGACTTGAAACCGCAAAGTTATTTAAACAAAATGGTGATACCGTTATTATTGCTTCAAGAAATGAAGAAAAGGTTAATAAAACGGTTACCGATTGCGGTTTTGCGGCAGGGTATAAACTTGATGTTACAAAGTATGATGAATGGGTAGAGTTGAAAGAAAAAATCTCTGCCGATTTTGGCACGGTAGATGTTCTTATCAACAACGCGGGCGGCGGTGTGAGTATTGTTCCCACCGCCAAGCACACTAAGGAAACTATTGATGAGGCAGTAACGCTTAATTTAAACAGCGCTATATATGGCTCTAATGTTTTTGCACCAGATATGATTGAACAAAAAGACGGAGTTATTATTAATGTATCATCGGTTTGCGCACGACACAATTGGCCTAACTGGTCTGTTTATGCCGCCGCTAAGGCAGGTCTTTTAAGTTTTTCAAAAGGACTTTATACCGAACTTCAACCTTACGGAATTCGGGTTACCTGCGTTATACCGGGAAGCGCATCTACAGGATTTCAAAGCAATTGCGGTATAAATGCTACCCAGGATTCTTTAAAAGCTGAAGATGTCGCAAATGCGGTGTTTTACTGCGCAAATCAGCCCAAAGGCGTTGTGGTTGAGGAAATAACCGTATGGGGAACATCACAGGTAGTGCAACCTTTATAATTTTAATTTCTGACAAAAAAGACTTGTTCGTACGAACAAGTCTTTTTATGTTACTGTTATTTTTTATAAAGTTTAACAGTTGGGTTTGACAGTATTCCTGTTTCTTGGAAGTGGAAATCTTCGGTAAAATATTCGTTTTCGTGGTCCCAGGAAAGCGGAACAACATAATAATTCGGGTCGGCAATATGGCTGTTGTGAATCGGGCCGAAAGTGTTGTTTCGGTTGCCGTAGCACAAAAGTTCAATATTGTGTGTGCCCTTTGAAAGAGCAACCTTTACAGCAAAGGGGGAGAGTGCAATAAGCCCTGCATTTTCTCCGTCAACCAAAACCTTTATACAAGGTGCTGTGAAATTATCTACGGTAATTTCAGCTATACATTCGTCGGTTGAAATTTGAAAATTATAGGAAATATTACCGCCGTAGAAGGTAAGTCCTTGCGTGCCTATTGGGGTAAAGTTTATTTTATTGTTTTTGGGAGCGGTTAAAACTATCTCGCCACCGTTAAGATAACTGCAAAAATCACCCAAAATATAGCAAGGCTCAAGTTGGAAAACAGCCGAAATCGGCATAGTGATTTCTAAAATGTTTTTACCTTTTTGAGTTTTTGTTAAAGGTACAGTTTTGATGTCTTCATCAACATAATAGCCATTGATTGTGGACTTAATTTTCTTGCCATTGAAGTGAATTTTTGCTTCGTCGGCTCTTTCAAGCGCTAATGTAAGACCGTCCATTTCGGTTTCACACACAAATTCAAACTGCGCATACACGGGGTATTGCGGGGTTTCTTTCATATAATACGGTTGCGCTTCTTCAATCTGGAATCCAAGTTGTTTGCATAATATACTGCTTTGTTCAAGAACATACTTCTTTTGATTATAGTTCTTGCCGTCGGTAGAAACTTTGCACATATCGAGTACAACGCAGTTGTCTTCATGGCGTTTATAGGTTGCATCCTTTATAACCAGAGTATCGTAGGGCGAAGAAGTGTTTTTGGCTTCTTTTTTTTCAGTCAATTCCTTTGTGAGTTTAACAAGCAAGCAATCGTTTATATACCAATCGCGGTATATATATGTCTTGCCGTCTTTAATTTCGTAATCGGCTTTTTCGGTTTTACCGTTAATGGTGTCAAATACAGTAACACCAAATTCGCCTTTGACTTCAATAACGGTTTTATCGGGGGTGGTTTTTCGCCTTACAGCGTCGGTTTTTCCAATTCTTTCGGTGTGTGCGGCATACAACCAATAATCGTCGCCATCTTGGATTAAACGGTAGATTTTTTTGTTATCAATGCCTTTTGCACTGATTTTTACGCGTCGAGTATTTTCGAGTGCATCAAGCAGTGCGTCATCTTGGGTTATAACTTGCGCTTTTTTGTAAAGATTTTCTACTTTGTTACTAATTTTACCGTCAAGATACTCAGGACATTCGCCTGTAAATATTACCCTGCCGCCGCAGTCAATAAACCTTTCAAGTAACTGCACAGTAGTTTCTCTAAGGGTTTTTACGGGCGGGACGATAACGGTGGAATACTGCATTTTGCCTACAGTCAATTTTTTGGAACATTCGGTTTTTTGAGTGGGTAAAAGTGCTTCATTTAAAAAGTCAAAGTCAATATTCGAATACAGCAAATTTTTTGCCAGTTTTTTTAAGGAATATTCCTGGTCTTTAATTTTTTGCTCTGACTTTTCTTTTGTGGTGTATGTAAGAAAAGTTGTTTCAAACGGGTGGATTATCGCCACATCAACTACATCTTTACCGCGGTTTAAAACGGTATTAAGCCTTGCATAATGGTCTTCAAGATATTTGAATTCCTTATACCAAGGGGCTTGGTAGTTAAATGACTGCGGATAATCTCTCTTTGCGACGCCCTTCATTGAATACATTGACAGGTGCGGCACACGCACCGAAACACCCATTGCCGCCTGCCAGTCACCCTGCATTTTAAGGCATTTGAAGTCATAGTCCCAACCTGTTACACCGTACAGTTCCGAAAGCATAGCCTCTTTATTGTACTGGCGCACAACCGACTGCACCTGCTTGGCGGTGAGAAATTCGATAAAATCGAAAAGCATATCAATGCCGGGTATATCAAAATGCGGATACAAACGCATTATATCTCCACCCCAACGCAGTTGACCTAATAATTCGTCCTCTAACATAAGGTGACCGCAAAAGGTTAAACCTTGCTGATTTACGGTGTTGTGAATTTGTTTGAAGAATGCTTCCTCAAACAGTGAGGTTGTGTGGTTGAAATAATCGTATCTTTCATAAGAGTGAACACCCTGTTTATCCCATACAAGTTTTGGAAGACGTTCTATGATATCATAACCGTACTTTTCTTTGAAACTTTCTTCAAAGTTATATGTCCAATGATAAACACCTGTGCTTTTCGGGTTTTCTTCCAACTGCTCGGCAGGACCTTGGCGCGGTTCGTCGGAAAAGATTGTAGGTATTGTTTTACCGTATTCTTTACCGAATCTTTTAAAATACTCATCATGGGTTATTTCAATAAATTTGCTGATAGCCTCTTTTTGCATAAGGTCAACATTTGTTTGAAAATTATACCTTGCTGACGGTTGTTCGGTTCTTGAATATGCGTAATATTTGTTATGTACTGCCTTGGCGTTAGGTTCAATCATTCGGTAATCTTTTAAATAACCGTCTTGATCGAATTCAATGTCATAACAAGCAATAAGGTACGGTTTTCCTTTTTCTACAGCACTTTTTTTATCGGTTTCAAAACAGGGTAAGTCTGCCTCATTTGCAGTTATGCATAAAACCCGCTGTCTGTATTTAGGGGTTTTAGTAACCAAACCGCCTGCAAAACCTGAGGGCCAACGGTCTTCATCATAAAGGCAGGCATTCATTCTTTTTTCTTTTGCAGTTTCAATACAATTTGCTATGCTTTCAAAATATTCGTCACTTAAATATTCAGTTTCAAGGCCGCGGCGCGAATGCATAAAAAATCCGCCGAAACCCATTTCTTCAAAGCAGTTTATTTGTTTTTTTAGTCGTTTTTCTTCAAGCAGTCCGTTCCATGACCAAAAGGGAGCACCGCGATACTCAGCTGGCGGATTTTTAAATAAATTCATATCAAAAGGTTTAGTATTCTTTTTGCACAGCATAACAATATCTCCAAGTTAATTAATTGTCTTATGTTTTATCTTTTTTTAAAACGTTTACTCCCCAAACTCCTAAAATAATTACCGCACAAAGTATATATTCTAAAACCGAAAAACTTTCTTTCAGAATTATTACACCCGCTAAAACTGTCACAGCGGTTATTATATTGGAAAAGGAGGATGATTGTACAACACTGATTACGGTTGTAGAGAAGTTATAAAGTAAAAATGCTAAAACAGAAGAGAAGAGTGAGAGATAAATTATAGCAATTATGAATTTGATATTACTTAAAGAAGAAATAAGTAAGGGCAGATAGTTTTCTCTTAGTATGAAAACGGTAATAAGGTTAAAACCTACAATACCGATTAAAAACATTATATAAGTGCGTTCAAATGGCGAAAAATGTGCCGATTCACTGCGGCTTAAAACATTAAATACCGAAGCGCAAATTACTGCACAAATAAGCAGTATAATTCCTGAAAAATGGTTTTTTGACCCGTCGTTTGAAATTATGCTTATAGCCGAAACACCAATTATCGAAATCAAGGTGCATACCGTTTGCATCACAGTTGCATTTTCATTTAAAGTTATTCGTGCGAGTATTATTACCACCACAGGTACAAGAGCAATTATTACCCCCGAAAGTGCCGATGACACCATAGAAAGTCCGTAAAGTTCGAAAATAAAGTATAATAACGGTTGGGCAATTCCCATAAATATCAGTTTTGTTTTAGGTTTGCCTTTAAGGTTTATTTTGAATCTTCCGCTGAGTAACAAGATGTTAAGAAAAATAAACGCCATAGTAAATCGAACGCTTAAAATAATAAGCGGATGTGAAACCGCAAGTGCCATTTTTGAAAAAATAAAACTAAAACCAAAAATTACATTTGCCAAAAGTGCGGCGGCAATACCAAAATATTGTTTTTTATCTGTCATTTAATGTTCTCCAAACCAAACTTTTGAAAAATTTTAGCACATTTTTACAGGATTATCTTCTAATTTTAGTGAATTGTAATTTTTTTGTAACTTTTTCAATAATATCTCTTGCAAAAAGTGTTAAGATTGTGTAGAATATATAAGGAGTTATATTAATTAATTTTAAGGAAGTGTTTTTTTAATGGCGAATCGTCTGTTTCAGGGTGTTATTCACCAAATGAAAGATTCTATTGACCGCGTTTTCGGTGTGGTAGATGAAAATTACACAATTATTGCTTGCAGCGAACTTGGAAAAATTGGTGAAAATATACCCGATTGCAATTTGATTAATGAAATTACCGTAGAAAGCGGATATACATACAAAAACATCGGCGAAAAGCAGAGCCCTTCTTATGCGGTATTTGTTGAGGGTGACGATGTTCTTGCCGCTAAGTATGCTGATATTTTGGCAATCTCTTTTGCTAATATTAAGTTTTACTATGATGAAAAGTATGACCGCGGTAACTTTATTAAGAATATAATTCTTGATAACATTCTTCCGGGGGATATCTATATTAAAGCGCGCGAACTTTATTTCAACAGTGACGTTTCGCGTACCGTTGTTATTGTGCGCGCACTTGAGAGTACCGATGTTTCGGTTTATGATGTTATTCAAAACCTTTTCCCCGATAAAGCAAAGGACTTTGTAATAAGCATAAACGAAACCGATATTGCATTGGTTAAAGAAACCGCACAGGGTATTGATCCTAAAACGATTGAAAAATTGGCTGCTACTATTGCGGATACTGTTTCGGGTGAATTTTATACGCCTGTTGTTATCGGTGTAGGTACCACAGTTAATAATCTTAAAGATTTGGCGCGCTCTTTTAAAGAGGCTCAGGCAGCACTTGAAGTAGGTAAGGTTTTTGATACTGAAAAAACCATCGTTTCATATGATAATCTTGGTATTGCAAGACTTATTTATCAACTTCCCACAACCCTTTGCGAAACCTTCTTAAAAGAAGTTTTCAAACGCGGCTCTATTGAAAATCTTGATCAGGAAACATTCTTTACAATTCAGCGTTTCTTCGAAAACAATCTTAATGTTTCGGAAACTTCGCGTAAACTTTTTGTACACCGTAACACATTGGTTTACAGACTGGAAAAAATCAAAAAGATTACCGGTCTTGACCTTCGCGAGTTTGACCATGCAATTATCTTTAAAATTGCCTTAATGGTTAACAAGTATTTAAAGAGTAATCCAGTTAAATATTAATTGAAAAGGAATTTATAAATGGAACAAATCGAGCAGGCTTTTCAAGCACCCGAAATTCAAGAACCTATTATTGAATTCCGCGGTGTATCCAAAACCTATAAAACCGGAACTCATGCGCTTGAAGACGTTAATATAAAAATTAACAACGGTGAATTCGTGTTTGTTGTCGGTTCTTCAGGTGCGGGCAAAAGCACCTTTATGAAACTTATTATGCGTGAAGAAAAAGCCAATACCGGTAAAATTATTGTAAACGGTTATGAACTTACTTCACTTAAACGCAAAAGTGTACCTATGCTTCGCAGAACAATGGGTATTGTTTTTCAGGACTTCCGTCTTATTCCCAATATGAACGTTTTTGAAAATGTTGCTTTTGCAATGCACGTTGTAGGTGCCAGCAGTAAGGATATTCGTAAAGAAGTTTCAAAGGCACTTTCAAAGGTAGGCCTTGGTCATAAGGCACGTTCAATGCCGTCACAATTGTCGGGCGGTGAGCAGCAGCGTGTAGGTCTTGCGCGCGCACTTGTTAATTCGCCCGATTTAATAATTGCGGACGAGCCTACAGGTAACGTAGACCCGAATATGTCTTATGAAATTGTTTCCTTGCTTACCGAAATTAATAAAAAGGGAACCACTGTTTTAATGGTAACACATGACCATAATTTAGTTAGGGATTTTAATCACCGCGTAATTATGCTTGACGGCGGTAAAATCGTTGCCGATAATGCCGGAGGTGAGTTTTAATGAAACTAAGCAGTGTTAAGTATCTCACAAAAGAAGGCATTAAAAACATTTGGGTTAACCGACTTATGTCATTAGCTTCAATCGGCGTTTTGGTTGCTTGTATGGTTATTATCGGTCTTGCGGTTTTAATATCGGAAAATGTCAATTTGGCAGTGGGCAATATTGAAAAGCAAAATGTTGTAATGGCTTATATGAAGGATTACAATTGGGCGCTTTATCAGGAACCTGTAGCCGACGAAATACCATCTGAAGAAGTTTCAAACGAAGAAACATCTTCAGAAATTGAGGACGCAGAACAAGCCGATAAAAACGGTATAAAAGATTCGGATTATATTATTCATAATGATGATGAAGCCAAAGCGCTTTGTAAGGAAATAGAAAATATTCCGAATGTGGCTACGGTTACTTTTGTTTCAAGCGAAGAAGGTTTACAAACTGTTAAAGAATCTATGCTTGAAGGTCAGGAAGAATATTTCACCTTCCTTGATGATGAATATGGAAATCCAATGTCGTGTGCGGCTAAAATTACAATGAAAGATATGGCATTGTTTGACAAAACAATTAAGGAAATTGAAAAATTAGAAGGTATAGATGTTATACAGTCACAAAGCGATTTGGCAGAAACTATTGCCGCAATTAAAAACGGCATTGGTGTTGCAGGATTTTGGATTATTGCAATTTTAATGATTATTTCGCTTGTGATTGTATCAAATACAATACGTGTTACAATGTATAACCGTAAACTTGAAATCAGTATAATGAAAGCCGTAGGCGCTACAGATGCTTTTGTACGTATTCCTTTTATTGTCGAGGGTATGTTTATAGGCATTATTTCGGCTTTGATTGCAGAGGGGTTACTTTATTTCTGTTACCGTGTTGCGACTGAAACTATTATTACAACACTCGGTACGGAAGATATTATTAAATATGGCGATATGGTATGGATTTTGCTTATAATGTTTGTTGGCATAGGTGTTATAGCAGGTGTTATAGGCAGTGCTATTATGATAAACAAATATCTTCGCCGTGAGGGAAGCGAATTTGCGGCAATCTAA
>JAZSDM010000028.1:0-30233 GCA_045531145.1 Acutalibacteraceae bacterium
TAAAACTTTTGCTTCGGTTATATGATGCCGATTCAGGAGAAATTAAACTTTCTAATAAAAACATAAAGGATTTTAAACTGAAAGATTACCGTAATTGCTTCAGCACAGTTTTTCAGGATTTCAAGGTGTTTTCCCTATCGGTTAAGGATAATGTTTTACTGCGCCCCGAAAAACAAGGCGACCGAGAACTAGTGACAACAGCACTTAAAGAAAGTGGAATTTATGAAAAAATACAAACACTTGATAATGGTGTTGATACAATCCTAACTCGTGAATTTGATGATAAAGGCGCTAATTTATCGATTGGGGAACAGCAAAAGTTATCTTTAGCGCGAATTTTTGCAGATAAAACTCCTTTTGTTATTTTAGATGAACCTTCAAGCGCATTAGACCCCATAGCTGAATATAAAATGTTTGAAAATATGATGCGTGCAACCGAAGGACGAAGCGTAATATTTATATCTCACAGACTGTCTTCTGCTGTTTTGGCAGATAAAGTAATACTTATGGAAAACGGTGCAATTGCAGAAATGGGAACGCATACAGAACTACTTAAAAAACAAGGTAAGTATGCCGCAATGTTCCACCGTCAAGCAGAAAATTATTTGGGAAGTGAGGTTGAAGCGCATGAGTAAAAAAACAAAGCAAAAATTTTCTTCGGTTTTCAAAAACAACCTATATATGCTTAGCAAGGTAATAAAATATGCGCCCGAATACTTTTTTCTAAAATTATTACATGGCTCTTTATGCGGCGTTTCCGACTTTATAGGCGCAAGCTTCAGCTTGCATTTATTGAATGAAGTGAGTTCAGGCGGAGATTTTTTAAAAGCCGCAGCCCTAATTGGAGCAATGGCTTTGTTTCAAATGCTCTTTATAGGATATGACAACTGGTTTTTATATATCAAGCATGAATCAATATGTAAAAAAATCCGCCTTAAAATGCACAATGAATTATTTCTCAAGTCTCTTTCTTTAGATTTAGCTTGCTTTGATGACCCCGAATTTTACAATGATTTTGTTTGGGCTATGAACGAATCCGATACTCGCGCTATGTCTGTGTATAACGATTTAGGCAGTCTTGTTCGCAGAATTGTCGCATCGGTTTCAATATTTTCTCTTTTGCTCTCTATAGACCCCAAAATTGCGGTATTTATATTATTTTCTACCGTTATTACTATGATTTTCAATCATTTAGGTAATAAAGTGAATTTTAAGCATAGTAAAGATGTTAACAAGTTTTGGAGAAAAAGAGGCTACATAAACAGAGTATTCCATCTTGCAGATTTTGCAAAAGAACTGCGTATTGGTGATGCTGATGCTTTGCTCATTAACGAATATGATGAAAATAACCAAAAACTAATACAGACTGATATTAAATACGGTAAGAAATATTTCCTTTTTTACGGTATTGGTTGGGATACTATAAGTAATATAACATTCTTCCTTTTGCTGCTTTATATGATAAACGGATTGAAGACAGGAAGTATTACGGTTGGCGGTTTTGCCGCAACTATCAACATTATATGGCGTATCCGTTGGTCGCTGGTATCTTTGGCAGAGGAGATTGTAAAATTCCCTCAACATTCACTCTTTATCGAAAAATATCTTGAATTTATGCGCTTTGTTCCAACGATAAAAGACGGAAAAATTGATGTCCCGAAATTCGAAAGTCTTGAATTTAAAAATGTAAGCTTTTCTTACGAGTTTTCTTCACATCCGAAATATAAATTTCACGAAGATGATTATGAATCGCCAAACAAAACACTGCAAAAGACTGAGGCTTTGAAAAACATAAACTTAAAAATCACAAATGGCGAAAAAATTGCTATTGTAGGTTATAACGGAGCAGGAAAAACCACATTAATAAAACTTATGATGCGACTGTACGATGCCACCGAAGGTGAAATATTATACAACGGCATTAATATTAAAGAATTCGACCCTATTGCCTACAGAAAAATTATAGGAACTGTTTTTCAGGATTATAAAATATTTGCAACTTCGCTTGGAATAAATGTTATGAACGGCGACTTTGATAAACAAAGAGATACTGATACCGTTTTAAAGTCCCTTGAAAAAGCCGATTTCACAAGTAAACTTATAGAATTAAAGGACGGTATAGATACTCACCTTACACGTGAATTTAACGATCAAGGCACCAACCTTTCAGGCGGTGAGTCGCAAAAAGTGGCAATTGCTAGAGTTTTTGCAAAGGAATATCCAATAGTAATTATGGATGAACCTTCAAGTGCATTAGACCCTATGGCAGAATATAACCTTAACCAATCAATCCTTAATAACACTCAGGACAAGACGGTTATATTCATTTCTCATAGACTCTCCACCACCCGTATTGCTGATAAAATATATATGTTTGACGGCGGCAAACTTATAGAGTTTGGGTCACACGAAGATTTATTAGCGAAAAATGGAAAGTATGCCGAAATGTTTAATTTGCAGGCAAGTAAATATAAAACAGAATAATTTTTTTGAATATTTTTTCAATTCCTGTCAATGATATTATTACCTAAAGGAGTTGAAAAATATGTTTGATAAAATTTGCTTGATTCTCATAATAATAGGCGCACTCAACTGGGGACTTGTGGGACTTTTCAGTTTCGACCTTGTTGCCTGGGCATTCGGCGGTAGCACTGCTATTATAAGCAGAATTATCTATACCGTAATCGCCCTTGCAGGTGTTTGGTGCATTTCCCTACTCTTCAGAAGAGATTCAGTTACTCGCGATTAATTAAAGTTAAAGCAGACACTAAAATGTGTCTGCTTTTTTATTTATACCTTACTTTTATATTCACTTGGTGAAATGCCCATATGTTTTTTAAAGCTGTGACTAAAACTGTAAATATCCGAAAAACCGCATTGCAGTGCGATATCCGATATGCTTTTTGAAGTGTTGAGTAGCAAAATTTCGGCTTTGTTAATACGAAATTCCTGTAAAAATAAGTAGGGTGTTTTATTGTATACGTCAAAAAATATGCGTCTAAAATGCTTTTCACTCATACTGGCAATTTCAGCCAAGTGGCTTATTTTAAAATCGGGATCGTCATAATGCCTTTTTAAATATTCTATACTTCCTTTGATTTTTCGCATTTTTTCAAAATAATTATCAGGGATTTTATATTCATTATATAAAAGACCGATTATTTGCATCAGAATACCGTTACATATTGTAATAACCCCTGGTGTTTTGGAAAGATAATTATTTAAAGCTTGCTTAAAAAGTTTTTCGTATTTATAATTATCCCCTTGTGAACACAAGTTTTCAAAAGGCAAAGTAGGGTGTAAATTTTCTTTACTAAAATTAAAGTTAACCGCAATGTATGAAACCTCATCGCAATTATAAGCGGAGCTTTTATCAACAGAGCCACGTCCGATATACCCAACCTGACCTTCTTTAATTATTTCTTTATGATTCCCTTTTTTATAAAGCAATGTTCCTTTTGTAATAAAGAAAAGGCTTTCGTGGTCGCGCGGTATTTGCGAAATATAGGGCGTGTTTTCCGTTAAAGAATCGGTAAAAACCACAGTATCATCAGATAACTGATAGTTAAAAAGATAGTTACTCATAGATTTCCCCTCCAAAAAAGGCATATAAATAGTATAATATATCGAAACAATTTTTTCAATAAAAATGTCCTTTTAAAACAAATTAATACCTTTATAATCATTTTAATTTCAAAAATTAAATGATATTATTTATGTGAGGTGATTTTATGTTAAAAGGAAATAAGGCAATTGTTACGGGTGCTAGCCGAGGAATTGGCTTTGCAATAGCAAAGGAATTAGCGCAGAACGGTTGCAGCGTAGTTATTACCGGAAGAAATATTGAAACATTAAATGCCGCTTCAAAGGAGATCGGAGGCAAGGTTTATCCGTTGGTTTGGGACGCTTCACAAATTGAATTAGCAGAAGAAAAGTTAAGAAAAGCCGCTGAAATTTTAGGCGGTCTTGACATTGTGGTAAACAATGCCGGTATATTTGCCCAAAGAAACGAATGGGGCAAAGAAACTTTGTTAGAAACTACTGTAGACGAATGGGAATCTGTAATGAAGACTAATACAAGTTCCATTTTTTTCACAATGCAAGCGGCTGTAAAATATATGCTTGAAAATAATGTTAAGGGCAATATTCTTAATGTCACATCTGTTGCAGGGTACGAGCCAGTGCGCGGCGCATACGGTGCTTCAAAAATTGCCGCTACAGGCCTTACAAGAGGTTGGGGCAAAATGTTCGCAAGTGACGGCATAACCATAAACGGAATAGCCCCTGGCCCCGTTGCTACCGAAATGAACAACTGGCACGAAGGCGATTCTATGAATAATGACCGCATACCTTTCGGAAGATTTGCAACTATAGAAGAAATTGCAAAACTTGCTATGTACCTCTTATCAAACGAAGCGCAAATGGTTTGCGGCGAAACGGTTATTTTAGACGGCGCGTATTCAATACGCTAAGGTGAACAGTATGAACGAAAGAATAAAAAAATTAGTTGACAGAACCGTTAAGGGCGAAATGTGGGTAGAACCAGTTAAAACTGAATATGACCGAACCGATTTATTTCTGTCCCCTGTTAAAATGTCTGGCAAAAGGGTTTGCGAATATATACTAAATCAAGAAATTTTAATTTTGGAAGAGTCTTGTTTTACGGGACTTATGCGGTTTGACGGAAGTGTAGAGGGAGACATTTTTCACAGACCCGGTCATAAAAATTTTGATATAGCAAAACGAAATTTTTATAATAAGCCTGTTGATAATTTGCTGACATTCGAATGGCAACACTCTGTAGGTGATTTCGGTAAAATTATAAACCGCGGTCTTGTAGGCATAAAAGAGGATATCGAAAGATCTAAAGAAGCCCACAAAGGTGACGGGCAGGCTTTAGAATTTTTGGAAACACAAACCGATTTATGCAATGCGATTATTAAAAGGGCGCATAAAGGCGCCGAAAAAGCACTTGATAAAGCCAACCGAACCGAAAATATAGAGTATAAAGAAAATCTTTTAAAATTATCAAAAGGACTAAGAAAAGTACCAGAGTACCCTGCCGCAAGTTTTTACGAAGCGGTGCTTTGCCTTTATTTCTGCTATCCCTTTATACCAGATAGTATCGGCCTGATTGACAGATATTTATATCCTTTTTATAAAAATGATATAAAGAGCGGAAAATTGACAACCGAAAAGGCAAAAGAATACCTGCAGGAACTTTTCTTAATGCTTCAAGCGAGAATACATATATCGTCCGACCGTTTTTACCGCGGTGGCGAATCACATTTTTGCATTGGCGGATATCTCGAAAACGGTGATGACGGATTTAACGATTTGTCAAAGCTTATTGTGCAGTCACTTATTGAACTTCCTACCTGGATTCCGCAAATTTCTTTGCGCTGGACTGAAAAAACTCCGCGAGATGTACTCAAGTTTATGCTTGACTGCGAGCGTAATGACCCCAATAAAAGAATTGCATTTGTTAACGACGAGCCACGTCTTAAAGGATTAATTAAATATACGGGACTTTCGTTTGAAGAGGCAATAAATTATACTATGATGGGTTGTAACGAATTAGCTCTTCCGGGCGGTATAGTTTTCGGTTTTGACCCTTTAAATATTGTGCGTTCGGTTGAAAACACCTTTTACAAGAGAAGCGATGATATTCTAAAAACAAAGACTTTTGAAGAGTTTTACGGCATCTATAAGCAAGAACTCTTTAAAGACCTGTGGCAAGCCGAAAAAATTAGCAAAGGCTTTCAGGATATAAGAAGCCGTGACTGTAATTTAGTTAGCAACATCTTCCTTGAAGGGTGTATTGAAAACGCAAAAAGCCTTACACAAGGCGGTATAAAAAGATATATTGCAGTAGGACTTTTAATAGGTATATCAAACGTTATAGATTCCCTTGCAATTACCAAACAGTTTGTTTTTGATGAAAAAATCATCACACTGAGAGAACTTATTGACGCTTTAAAAAACAACTGGCAAGGGTATGAAGAACTTCGCAACTTGATTTTGAAAAAAGGAAATTTCTTCGGTAATGATGATGACTGTTCGAATCAAATTGCAAGAAAATTTTTCGGCAGTATAGACGAATGGAACAATGCCGAAAACTACCTCCAAAAAAAGTGGGTTTTCGGCAATCTTATAGGCTATAACGAACACCATAAATTCTTTGGCGATAACCTTAAAGCCACACCTGACGGAAGATTTAAGGGCGATATGATAAACTATGGAATCGGTCAATCGCAAGGAAAGGACCGAAACGGCATTACCGCCCTTTTGAATTCTATTGCAAAATGTGACCCTTATAATATTTTAACGGGTCCTAGCGTTACCAATGTTTTAATTGACGAAAAGCTGATTAAAGATGATGAAAACTTTGAAAAACTTGTAGACTTGTTCCAAACATATTTCCAAAACGGCGGTACACACTTTCAGCTCACCTACGTTTCAAAGGAAGACCTGATAAATGCAAAGAAAACACCGGAAGATTATAAAAATTTACGTGTGCGTGTAAGCGGATTTTCGGATTATTTTATTTTTCTTAATGACGCTTTGCAGGATGAAATCATAACACGAACCGAACATTTACAATAAAGGAATGGTTTTGGGAATGGCTAAATCGATCCTTTTTGATATTGAAAGAAATTCTTTTGTTGACGGACCGGGAATCCGCACCACCGTCTTTTTCAAAGGCTGCAACCTGCGTTGTGCATGGTGCCACAACCCCGAAAGTCAGGATTTTAAACCACAGATGATGTTTTATAAGGATAAGTGCAAAGGTTGCGGTAAGTGCAAAGAGGTTTGCCCAAATAATTTTGAAAAATGCGACTTATGCGATAAATGTAAATTTTACTGCCCTGTAGATGCACGTAAAGTTTGTGGCAAGGAATATACTGTGGACGAGGTCTTTGATGAGATTATCAAAGATAAAGCCTATTACGATAATTCAGGCGGTGGGGTTACATTTTCGGGCGGAGAATGTATGTTGCAGATAGATTTTCTTTGTAAAATCCTTAAAAAATGCAAAGAAAACGGCATACATACCGCAGTAGATACTGCAGGACATATACCTTACGAAAACTTTGAAAAAATACTGCCCTACACCGATTTATTTCTTTATGATATTAAAATTTTTGATTCTGAAAAGCACAAACAATATGTGGGTGTTGGAAACGAACTGATTTTGGAAAATCTTAAAAAATTGCTTAAATCGGGCGCAAAAGTGTGGATACGTATTCCCGTAATGGCGGACGTTAACGATAGTATAGAAGAAATGCAAAAAATTAAAAATTTTCTTGATAAAAACAGCAAACCCGAAAAGGTAGAACTTCTTCCCTATCACGCAATGGGCGAAAACAAATACTGCGCGATAGGAAGCCAACCGAAAATTTTTAAAACACCCGATAACGAAAAAATTAAAACCTTAAAAGAAATCTTTGCATAAATTTACAGACACATCTTTTTGGTGTGTCTGTTTTTGTATAATGAAAACCGCGTGATAGTTGCGTGGTTCAAAAAAGGTTAACCGATTAGTAAAAAATATTAAGAAAGTTGTGTCTTGCCTCCCTCTGACGAGGGAGGTGGATTTTTGCATAGCAAAAAGACGGAGGGAGAGAATAAAAAAATAAATATCAAAATATATTTTCTCTCCCTCAGTTTCGCTTACGCTCAACAGCTCCCTCGTCAGAGGGAGCCACGCATCTTATTAGACCAGTTTACTGGTGGCAAGTAAACCTTGCATGGCAGACAAGCTAATTAAAAGCGCACGTGTACGCCGCCAGTATCGGTTAGGGTTATTCCAGAAATGAAATACCACCCGCTATGCACATAGCGTGTGGATATTTATTCTTAGTTGTTGAAATGTGTCGTAAAATATAGTATAATTCTTTTATATTACCGAAAGGAATTATTTTAATGAAACTTAAACGAATTTTTTCGCTGTTGCTTACAGCGTTTCTTTTATTAAGTTTTGTCGGTTGTGATAATACCGACAAGGCTTACATATATTTTCAGTTGTCGGAAAAGCCTGTAACCCTTGACCCGCAAGTTGCCTCTACGGATACCGAACTGCTGATTGTACGCAATATTTTTGAAGGTCTACTTAGAAAAGATAATGACGGTAAAATAGTTTGCGGCGTTGCAGAAAGTTACCAAAAAAACGGCTTAACTTACACATTCAAATTAAGGGAAGATGCAAAATGGCACAATGAAGAGCCTATAATTGCCGACGATTTTGTTTTTGCTTTCAGACGCGCTTTAAACCCCGAAACAAAATCCCCCTTTGCTTCTCGGCTTTTTTGTATTGAATCTGCCGAAGAAATTTTTAATGGACAAAAAAGTGCCAATAGTTTAGGCGTTACCGCCACTAATGACCACACTTTGAAAATTAAATTGGCATATGATGACCAAAATTTTGAAGAAACCCTGACCACCGCTATTGCAATGCCTTGTAATGAAGATTTCTTTTACGAATCGGGCGGAAAATACGGTATGTTTAAGGATAATATCCTTTCAAACGGCAGTTACAAACTTTCCAAATGGGGTAAAGAAATTTTCGGTATCCGCCTTTACAGAAACAGTCTTTATAACGGACCGTTTACTGCCAAAAATGCCGCGGTTTTCTTGTCCTGTAGCGACGAATTAACCCCAAGCGAAATTTTACTTGAAGACGATGCAGATATGGCTTTTATCGCTTCAACTGAAATTGACAAACTTAAAGCCGCCGAATTTGAAATTAATTCTTACGATAATATTTGTTGGTTTTTAACTTTAAGTGACGGTTTATCGGGCGGTATAAGAAAAAGTCTTTCAATTCTTGCAAACGGCGAAGTTTTCAAAAACAGTCTTACAACAGGCTATTCGGTTGCAAATTCTATATTCCCCCCTGCTTTAAACAGCGGTGTTACGGGTTCGGGTATGTCGGTTTACGATTTGCAGGCAGCAAAACAACTTTATTCAGAAGAAATTATAAAATTGACCGATAAAAAGTTCCCGTCAGACGTAATTTTATACTATTATGATGACGGTTTTTCAAAAACCGTTGTTACCGATATTGTAGGTCATTGGCAAAACAATTTAGGCGCATTTGTAAATATTGAAGCGGTCTCTTCACCGTCTGTTCTGGCTTCACAATTAGTAACCCAGACCTACGGTATGAGCATTTTCCCAATAAATGCAAGCTCCCCCGAAATGAGCGAATATCTGCAAAAATTCGGTATTACATATAACGGACAAAATCTTACCGAACTGCAAATTGAAATTTTAAAATCAAACAACATAATCCCAATTATGTTCCAAAGCACTTCTTTGGCTTACGAAAAAAATCTAAATAATATCAATTTCCAACACGGCAACGGTTGTATTGATTTTGCTTTTATAGTCAAGCAAGATGATTAAAAATAACCCCACCCTTTCAAAATAGTACCCTAAAATTAAAAGCCAAGCAAAAAATCCCGATTTTAAAAAATTTTTTAAAATCGGGATTTTTCTTATTATTTATACTCTTCAATAAGCTTTTTAAAGTACGGTAGAGACCTTTCGATCTGGCTTGTACTTACGCAATAACTTATTCTTACATAACCTTCAAAACCGAAAGAATCACTCGGTACTAACAGTAATTCATATTTCTTTGCTTTTTCGCAAAAAGCGTTGGCATCCTTTTCGGGTGATTTTACAAACAGATAAAAAGCACCGTCAGGACTGACACAATTATAGCCGTATTCACTTAAAGCGTTATAAAGCAAATCGCGGTTTTTCTTGTAAACCGAAACATCGCTTGTAAGGTCTACACATTCTTTAACTGTAAATTGCAAAAGGCTTGGCGCACAAACATAACCGAGTGCTCTACCTGCACCGCAAACCGCCGCATAAATTTCTTTATACTCATCTGCTTTTGGGGATACAAAGATATATCCTATTCTCTCCCCAGGTAATGACAGTGATTTACTGTAAGAATAACAAACGATTGTATTATCGTAATACGAGGGTATATACGGAACTTTTACTCCGTATGCCAATTCCCTATACGGTTCGTCACAGATTATGTAAATACTTTTACCGTATTCCTTTTGCTTTTTATTAAGTAAAACGCAAAGTTCCTTTATAGTTTGTTCCGACAAAACAACACCCGTGGGGTTGTTGGGTGAATTTACAATAATTGCCTTTGTTTTTTCAGTAATTGCCTTTTCAAAATTATTAAAATCTATTTGGAAGTCACCTTCGCGGCATTTAGAAACTACAAACTCTGCTCCCGCCTTTTCAGCAAAAACACGGTATTCGGGGAAAAACGGCGCTAATGCAATAACCTGCTCGCCACCATTTATAATTGCGTTTAAAGTAATTGTAAGCGAAGCCGCCGCGCCGCAGGTCATATAAATTAAATCGGGTGTAGCACCAATACCGAAACGCTTATTAATACTTTCGGCAATAGCTGACCTTACAGTAGGATCGCCTTGAGCGGAAGTATAACCGTGAATTTTAACAGGATCAGTTTCGGTAAGAAGTTTCACCATTTTTTTATTAACTTCATCAGGCGCGGGAATGCTTGGGTTACCAAGACTAAAGTCAAAAACATTCTCTGCACCTATTTCGGCACGTCTTTGGTTGCCGTATTCAAAAATTTCACGAATTACCGAACGCTTTGTACCAAGCGCAAGCATTTTTTCATTAATCATTTTAACTTCTCCCTATTCGAATTCAAGTTCCTTTATAGAACGCATCTGATAATCAACATTTTTAAGCAATTCAGGTTTTTTAAGGGCTACTGCCGCTCCCTTAACAACACTGTATGCAGGGTCTTCCATTTGGTGTACCTTTATATTAAGATATTCTTCAATCCGTTTTGCAAACCCATTCAGTTTTGAACCGCCGCCTGCTAAATAAAGTCCGTCATTCATAACGTCTGCCACTAAATCAGGATCGGTTTTATTAAGCACCAAACGAATTGCATTACAAATGGTATTAAGTGTGTCGTCTATCGCTTCGTAAACTTCACCCGAAGTTATTTCAAAACTTTCAGGCAAACCTGTAAATACGTTTCTTCCCTTTGCAACCATAGCAATTTCAATATCACGCGGAATTGCAGAGCCTACTTTAATTTTAATTTCTTCGGCCGTTAAGGGACCGATTTCAATATTAAACTCTTTGCGGACATATTTTATAATCTGTGCATCAATATCAAAAGATGCGGTTTTAAAAGAATCACACGCGGCAATACCGCCCATTGAAATTACTGCAACATCGGTAGTACCTGCACCGATATCAACAACAAGTGTGCCATGCGGAACTGAAAAATCAAGTCCCAAACCAAAAGCAATAGCAAGCGGTCCTTCAATTACGGTAATATTTCTGCCCCCTGCCGATTCAACAACATTTGCAAGTGAGCGGTGTTGCAGTTCAGTAAGGCCTGCAGGCAAGGTTGCCATTATACGCGGACGCAGTATCTTATTACCAAAAGCGGTTGTCATATAATTTTTAAGCATTAACTCGGTTAAGTCATAGTCAGCAATAATGCCGTGCTCTATTGGGTATACACTTAACAAACTGTCAGGCGTTCTTCCAATAGTCTGCTTTGCCTTTTCGCCAAAATACAGTGCTTCCCAAGTGTCAGCATCAACCGTTACCACATTAGGAAGTTCAAGCACAACCTTAGAACTTGAAAAAATTACGGTTTTAGATGAACCTAAATCTATTCCAATATCAGTTGCCATTATTTTTTATCCTTTCTGTTATATGTTATAAGACCTGTAACACAGTAAACTTTATCAGCGCCGGAAAGTATCAACTGCTTGGCACATTCGTTTAAAGTGGCACCTGTAGTTTTAATATCATCAATAAGTAAAATATTTTTACCTGTTACTTGATGTTTGCACCCATAAAGACCTGCAACATTTTTAAAGCGGTCTTTAGGATTTTTTAAATCGTGTTGGCTTACCTTGTTTTTCTTACAATAAAGTAAATTATCATAAAGATTTAAATCCAAGATTTCTGAAATTTGCCTTGCCAAAACTTCTGACTGATTAAATCCGCGTTTTAAAAACTTTCTATAGTTAAGCGGCACATATGTTACGGCGTCAAAATTAATATCATAGTAAACAGTTTTAACTGCCAACGCCAAATGCTGTGCAAAAAATTCTGCATTTTTCTGCCTTTTGGCAAATTTGTATTTATACATTGCGTCTTTGGCGGAAGTGTCATTATAAAACGGTGCTATACATCCGTTATAATAAAACACATGCTTTTTACAGTCACAATGTTTCTTTGGTAATCCGCATCTTGTACAGTTTTTTATCAAATCTACGCGCTCAAGCATTTCAAAACAATACTCGCACAGATGCTCGTCCTCATTTATTATTTCCCCGCAAGCAATGCAGGTGTTAGGAAAAAACGCACTGAGTATATTTTTAAAAGCCGACATTAGAAAAAGCACCTTTTAAAAAGTGTTGCAGCAAAGTATATCTTAATGTTTTACGGTCATTTTGTGCCATTGTTTCCCATACGGATTGGTTGCCCACCAAAATCAACATTTTCTTTGCCCTTGTTACTGCGGTGTATAAAAGGTTACGGTACATAAGTTTACTTGGGACATCACAAAGCGGTATTATTACATAATCATATTCACTACCCTGACTTTTATGCACTGTAACGGCGTAAGCCAGTTCAAGTTGGGATAAATCTTCCGAAAAATATGTAACTTCCTTTTCGTCATATCTAACCTTTACAATGCCGCCTCTTATATCAATATCGGTAATATAACCGACATCACCGTTAAACACACCGCTGCCGTATTCACCGTTATCCTTTTTAAACTGCAAATCGTAATTATTTTTAATCTGCATTACCTTATCCCCTACGCGCAAATATATGCCCTTATATGCAAGTTGGGGTTGTCCATTAATATGCGGATTAAGTTTTGCTTGCAATAAATTATTTAAATTCACTGTACCTGTATCCAACATTCTTGAAGGACAAAGTATCTGAATATCAGTAAGTGGATTTACACCGTAAGCAGTAGGCAGTCTTTCACCTACCAACTGTAAAACCGTTTCAACCGTTTGGTATTTGCCTGCCCGTGTCATAAAAAAGCAGTCGGACTGCTTTTGCGAAAAATCGGCTTTTTCACCGTTTATAATTGCGTGGGCATTGTTTACAATCATACTTTTACTCGCCTGACGAAAAACCTTTTTAAGCCGTATTGACGGAAAAATATCAGATGCCAGAATATCGTTAAGCACATTACCCGCGCCAATACTTGGTAACTGGTCAGAATCACCCACCAGAATAATTCTGCACGAAAGTCTTAACGCTTTAAGTAAACTGTCAAACAGCAATGTATCAATCATAGATGCCTCGTCAACGATTATAACATCACAATTAAGAGGATTCTTTTCGTTCCTTGCAAACTGTTGTTTGTCGCCCTCGCCCCATTCAACCTCTAAAAGACGGTGAATTGTTTTTGCATCTCTGCCTGTAAGTTCGGTCATACGCTTGGCTGCTCTGCCTGTGGGGGCGGCAAGTTCAATTTGCAAATCCCTGTTTTCAAACAGTTTTATTATAGCGTTAAGCGTTGTGGTCTTACCTGTTCCTGGACCTCCCGTTAAAACAAGTATTCCGCTTTCAAAGGCTTCAAAAATAGCCTTTCTTTGTAAATCTTCAAAATGGATTCCCAATTTATTTTCAACATTTTGAATTTCAAGGTCGTCAACTGTAACCGAAGTGTTTATAAATTTTTTAACAGCCGTCATTCGCGCCGCGATATGTTGTTCGGCGTTGTAATAATCGGGAATTGAAACATACTCACAACCGTCTATGGTCTCACTGCAAATCTGGAAACAATCTATCAGTCTGTCACAACAAATTTCCACCGTGCTTTCTTTACATTCAAGCAATTTGCAGGCAACCTTTACAAACTTATCCCTTGGTAAACAAGTGTGACCGTTATAAAGGTTTTTTCGCAAAACATATTCTATACCTGCGCAAACACGCAGTTCACTGTTTCTATCAAAATCATAATCGGCGGCAATATCCTCAGCCGTTTCAAAAGCAAAATCAATCCCATCCTGACAAAGAATATATGGGTTTGCCTTAATCATTTCAATAGACCTTTCCCCGAATTTTCTGTAAATTCCTACACATTTATCGGGAGAAATATTGTATTTTGAAAGTAAGAGCATAATATCTCTTACACCATACTGCTTTTTGTATTCTTCGCTTATTGCCATTGCTTTTTGTAAGGAAATTCCCTTAATATTTGCAAGCATTTTAGGGTCGTTTTGGATTATTTCAAGACTGTCTTCCCCAAATCTTTCAACAATTCTTCCCGCGGTTGAAGGACCCACTCCTTTTATAGCACCCGAAGATAAATATCTTAAAATAGCGGCGGCATTTTGCGGGGCTTTGCGTTCAAAACTTTCAACTTTAAACTGTTCGCCATATGTTTGGTGAACAGTAAATTCGCCCGTAAATTCAGCTGTATCCCCTTCATTCAAAAATGGGAGAATACCAACGGCAACAACTTCTTCGCTACCGCAGTTTAAAACTGCGACCGTATAACAGTTTGACTCGTTTCTGAAGGTGATTTTTTCTACTGTGCCAATAATTTTTTCCAAATACATCACCCTTTCAAAAACTCACTTTAAGGAAATATAATATTATATTTCCGTGCAATTTTTTTACATCGTAAATATGTAGATTCATCTAACATAGAATTATCAGCTAAAACAGAATCAGCAAACTTATTTCCAAGCCAAAGATACTGTTCGCCCGCAAAAATCAACTGCTTTTCTGCGGTTTCATTATCAAGACGGATAATAAGCTGTGAATTCATACGCCTTTTTGGAAACAGTATTATCAGCTTAAGTAAATGTGCCGCTTCACAAAAACCGAAAATTGCAAAAATAAGCAAAATAAAAAAACAAACATATTCAATCACTGTAACCCCTCCGTTACATTATACGGAAAAAATTACAGTTTGATATTGAAAAATAAAGGGCTTTTTAGCCCTTTATTTTTATTTTATTGAAACAGTGGTAGTGTAAGTGCCGACTGCCCAAACATTATTATTGTCCTTAAATTTAATTTTTGCTTCCAACGAATGCTGACCTGCTGTTTTACCGGTTAAATCAATTTCGGCATAAACCGAATCGGAATTTAATTTCTTTATAATTGATTGCGGTCCGCATACTTTAACATTCTTGATTTCCAAAGTTTCGCCTATTGAAAGTCCTTGTTCCAACCCCACATATTCAATTTGCGATACATTTATTGTTGTTTGCGAATAATTTTCAATATTAATCTTAACAGTGAAAAATTCTATATTGTCGAGCAATCTTACACCATCAGGCAATTTTGCTGAAACATCAAAACTGTTTGCAGTTGGCGAAACGGTGCTGATATCAATTGCCGAAAGTGTTACATTTTCGGTTTTATCTACCGTTTCGGGTGTGCCTATAACCGTAACAGAAGCATAGTCCAAAGTGTAGGAGATACTGTTTTTATCAAAATTTTGCGGTAGATTTGAAAAATCAACAACTACGGGAACAGTTTTTGTTTTTGAAATCGGTACTGTTACCTTAACTTTGTTTGTGCTTAAAGTTAAATTGTCAGTGCTGATTTCGTTACCGTCAATATCGTAAAGAATTATATCAGCATCAAAAGTTTCGCTAACTTCCAGAGTTTTATCAACTTGAGTAAGCGCTACAACCGAATCTATTTTATTTATAATTGTTCGCGGTCCGCTGATTGTAACGGTATCGCTTTCGGTTCCGCTGACTACGCCGTTTTCAGCAACAAGACCCTCCTTAGCGGTAACGCCCTCTGCCTTGGGTTTAATAGTAAATTCTTTTGTGTCAATATAATCAAAAGAAATTTTAACCGTTGCAGGTGTAATGCTTAAAATTTCATACTCAGCCGCAGTGTTTTTGGAAACTGCTACATCAAGATTATATTCCCCAGGGGCATCAACCGAAGCTGCCGATGCGTAAACATTAATATCCTCGCTTCTAAGTGAGCTCACAGCATATCTCGCTCCCCTTACAACAACGGTAAATTTTTGAGCCGAAATATCTTCAATTATGCTCATACCGTTATCAGACGCAAAGGTGTTTTCCAAATTGATATTAACCGTCATATCTGTAAAAGTGCGTGGAATAATGGGATTTTCGTTATTAACTATAACAAGCCATAATACAACCGACAAGAATATTGAAAAAGGAATAGTAAAACGGCGGTTATCAAGAAGTTTTTTGATTTGAAAGGAATTTAAGAAATTTTTAAACTTACTCATTTTCTTTGTTTCCTTTCTTTTTTGTTCTTAAAAATACTGATTTTATCCAAAGCAAACTTTATAGGAGCCGGTTTTTGTTGTTCATCATTTGAAATTAACAATCTATGAAGTTCGGCAGTGGCAGTAACTGCATTGTAGTTGCGGGTGATTTTTCCTTCCGCAACAATCGAAATAATTCCCGTTTCTTCAGAAACCACCAAAACAACCGCATCAGAATTTTCGCTCATACCAATTGCCGCTCTGTGACGGGTGCCAAGTTGTGAATTGATATCTGTATTCTGAGTTAGCGGCAAAATGCAGCCTGCTGCATAGATTCTACCGTTTCTAACAATCATAGCGCCATCATGCAAAGGAGATTTCGGGAAGAATATATTGTTTACAACCGAAACCGAAGCGGCAGCATCCAAAACAGTACCTGTATTGATAATTTCACCTAATTGGGTTGTTCTTTCAAAAACAATAAGCGCGCCGATTTTCTTTTCCTGCATAAAGCCTGCGGCTTTGCAGATTTTATCAATACTTTCAGATACGGAATTTTCCCCGCTGTCAAAAAACTGACCGTGTGAAAACTTAGTACGTCCCACGTGTTCAAGTATTCTTCGAAGTTCGGGTTGAAAAATTACCGCAGCCGCAATAATTACAGAGTCCATAATTTTGGTAAGTGACCAGTTTAAAACTGCCAATTCCCACCATTTTGCGATAATGTAAACAAAAAACAGTATCAGCAAGCCTTTAACCAACTGGCCCGCCCTGCTTTCACGCAAAAAACCAATGGCTTTATAGATAATAAAAGCCATAACCAAAATATCAATAATATCAAAAATTCTTATGCTTGAAAAAGCATACCACAGTTGGTTCCAGGTAGCATAAATTGCGTCAAATACGCTGTTCACTCTTCAACATTCCTCTTCAAAAAATTTAAAACACAATTATCTACTTTATTTTAACATATTAAAGCCTTTGTATCAATAGTTAATTTAACATTTTTTGCAATATTTTTTTACTGTTACAAAGCGTTATAAGGGTATCAACTTCTTGGGCATTATTGAACACCGAAAGGCTTGCTCTTACTGTTCCGTCAGGCAAAGTTCCTATCGCTTTGTGAGCAATCGGCGCACAGTGAAGTCCGCCGCGCAAAGCAATGCCTTCATCACTTAAAACCTGTACCGCCTTACTGCTGCTTACACCGCCGAAATTAAAAGAAAGTACGGGTGCATAACTATAAATATCGGGTTCTTGCGCATAAACTTTTATATTGCTGTTAGGCGCAATCCCTGAATACAGCCTTTTAAAAAGTTCAAATTCGTGCTTTCGAATATTGTCAACACCGATTTTTTTAACAAAATCAATCCCTGCTGACACACCTAAGATACCCGACATATTTACAGTACCGCTTTCCAATTTTTCGGGCAGAATATCGGGTTGCAAAAAATCTATTGAAGAAGTTCCCGTACCGCCTTCTATTATAGTGTTTTCAATAGGTTTTCTACAAATTAAAATCCCAATTCCCATAGGTGCATAAAGTCCCTTGTGCGGTGCTATACAAAGATAATCTATATTCATTTTTTGCATATTTATTGGTGTTACTCCCGCAATTTGTGCGGCATCAACGCAAAAATAAACTCCCCGTTTTTTGCAAATATTTCCAATTTCCTCAATCGGTAAGGTTT
The DNA here is from genome assembly GCA_045531145.1 of Acutalibacteraceae bacterium. Taxonomy (GTDB): domain Bacteria; phylum Bacillota; class Clostridia; order Oscillospirales; family Acutalibacteraceae; genus UBA737. Next base: position 17,965 of record JAZSDM010000028.1, read on the forward strand.
TTCCTGTTACATTTGAAGCGCCTGTAACCAAAACCAACTTTGTATTAACCTTAATTTTTTTCTTAAATTCATCAACAGTTCGTCCGTCATCACGGTAAACCTTTGCCATATCAAAATTTACACCCATTTTTTTAAGCGGACGCATAACAGCATTATGTTCAAGATTTGATACAACTACATGATCGCCCTTTCGCAAAATACCTTTTAAAACAATATTAATACTGTGTGTGCAGTTGAGGGTAAAAATAACATTTTCAGGACCGTCCGCACCAAAAAAATTTGAAATTTTATCCCTTGTATTGTACACCGCGTTTGCACATTTGACCGATAAGCTGTGTCCGCTTCTCCCAGGATTTGCCGAAAAATTAACTAATGCATTATTTACCGCCCCAACAACCGATGTCGGCTTTTTTCCGGTTGTTGCGGCATTATCAAAATAAATCATACCTTTTCCTCCGTAAAAAAGCACCTCAATTTTTTAATTGAAGTGCTTCAAATTCATAATTTCTCAGAAATTTCGAGAATTTTTATTCCACTGTCGCGCAATATTTCTTCTGCTTGGGTGATATTTCCCTCAAGAAGAATCGCATATCCGCAGCCAAGAGTTGCCTTTCCTGTAATTCGTTCAATTTTAACTTTAAAACCTTTTTTTCTTAATAAATCTCTGCCTTTTATTGCATAGGTTACTGTTCCTGTTGCTATTATATATCTTTTCATTTGCTTCACTCCGTTATTACATATTATGCACTTACCGCTAAACTGACAACCCTTCTTGCATTTGGTTTTTGTAATATTTAATAACTACAATCAATATTATCGGAAATAAGAACAGTCCTACAACACCCAATAGTTTAAGTCCAACAAACATTGCAAGCAGTGTAAATAAAGGATTTATACCTATTTGTGTGCCGATTATTTTGGGTTCGGCAAAATTTCTTACTATTACAACAACTATATATAAAACAGCCAAACCTATTGCTAACGGAATATTACCCCAAAGTGCCGCAAATACCGCCCACGGAATTAAAACCGTACCCGTGCCCAATACCGGCAAAATATCCACAAAAGAAATTAAAAGCGCAATAATAGGCGCGTATTTTACCTTTAAAAGCAAAAATCCTATTAACAATTGCAAATAGGTTAAAACCGTTAAAATTAAATACCCTTTTAACAATTTAAAAACACTTTCAAAAAGAATTACCTTGATTTTTTCTAAATTTCCCGTTATTCTTTTACCGCAAATTTCTTTAATAAATTTTAAAAGACCGTCATAATCTTTTGCAATATAGCAACTTGCAACCAATGCAACAATACTGCTGAACAGAAATGACGGTGTGCTCTTTGCAAGTTGGGTTAAAGTGCCCGATACAAACCCGCTTACTGCAGTTGTTATTCTTTCAAACATACTTTTACTCAGATTATCAAAAGCGGAATTGTATTCTTTCGGGATTATATTTGAAAATTTATTATGCAAACTATTACTAAAAGAAATAAATTTATCAAAAATCTTTGGTAACACATTGGTAAGTCCGCCCAAAAAACCAGTTAACTTATATATCAAAAAAACTGCCGCCAAAGCGACTGTAAGATAAACTAAAACCGAAAAAATTGCCGCAATTATTCCTTTTTTAATCCTTATTTTCTTACTAAAAAAATAAGCAGGTCTTTGAATTAAAAAAGCAATTATCCCCGCAACAATAAAAGGCAAAAGATAATTTATTAAAAATCTGCTTATCAAAAATATTAACGTTCCGATTACCACCGAATATAAAAAATTAATCAAAAAATTCTTTTTATTTTCACTTTCCAATGTCACACCTCAAATTTTTTGTAATTTATGTTGATTTTTAAGGAAAAATGTACTATAATATACTGAATTAAACTTTTCACTCATTTATAAGTATAAGAAATATGATTTTAATTATTCCGGAGGATAAAATGATTAACGTTGCTATTATGGGCCACGGCGTTGTAGGCTCGGGTGTGGCTGAAATACTGATTAACCATAATGACCGTATTTCTAAAAGGGTTAAACGCGATATTAATGTCAAATACATTCTTGATTTGCGCGATTTTGAAACTTTGAGTTATTCGGAAAAATTTATTAAAGACTTCAATATAATTCTCAACGATACCGATGTTCAGGTTGTTGCTGAAGTTATGGGCGGTGTAAACCCCGCTTACGACTTTGTTAAAAAATGTCTTCTTAGCGGCAAAAGTGTTGTCACTTCAAACAAAGAACTTGTAGCCGCCAAAGGCGCTGAACTTATTAAAATCGCAAATGAAAATAATGTAAACTTTCTTTTTGAAGCAAGTGTAGGCGGCGGTATTCCCGTACTGCGTCCTATGGTTCAGTGTCTTTGCGCCAACCAGATAGATGAAATTTGGGGAATCCTTAACGGAACAACAAATTTTATTTTAAATAAAATGATAGTGGATAATATGAATTTTGACACTGCATTAAAATTAGCGCAGGATTTGGGCTTTGCCGAAAAGAATCCCGCGGCCGATGTTGAAGGTCACGATGCTTGCAGAAAAATTTGCATTTTAGCAGCACTTGCTTTCGGCAAGCATGTTTATCCCGAACAGGTAAAAACTGAAGGCATTACCGATATTTCGCTTGACGATGTTGAATATGCGGATAATTTTGGTTATGTTATTAAATTAATCGGTCATGCTAAAAGACTTGAAAACGGCAAAATTACTGCTGATGTCCGCCCGACTTTAGTATCGAGAGACTGCATTCTTTCAAGTGTTGACGGTGTTTTCAATGCTATTATGGTAAACGGTGACCAAACAGGCGAAGTTGCTTTTTACGGTAAAGGCGCCGGTAAAGAAGCCACAGCCAGTGCCGTTGTTGCTGATATTATGGACTGCATTAAACACATTTCTGCACGCAAATATCTTTATTGGGAAGATGGCGACAAAAAATATGTTGATACCGATTATGACAACTGCGGCAAACTTTATGTGCTTGTTAAATCCGATAATTTCGAACAACTTAAATCACAGTTTGAAACCCTTTTCCCCGATTGCAAGCAGGTTATTAAAAATGAATTTGCAAAAGAAATTGCCTTCATAACCGAACCCGATTATGAAAGCAATATTACTAAAAAACTGTCACAGTTTGAAAATATAAAATCAATAAAAACTTTACACACCATGTTTTAATTCGGAGGTAAATCTATGTCACTAATAGTTAAAAAATTCGGCGGTTCATCGGTTGCGAATGCTGAAAGAGTCTTTAATGTTGCAAACATTATTATTGACGACTATAAAAAAGGCAACGATGTAATTGTTGTTGTTTCTGCCCAGGGCGATACTACTGATGACCTTATTGAAAAGGCAAAAGAAATTAATCCTGACGGACCTTCAAAGCGCGAAATGGATATGCTTTTGTCCGCGGGTGAGCAAATTTCAATTTCCCTTTTAGCAATGGCAATTGAAAAATTAGGTTGCCCTGTAATTTCATTACTAGGTTGGCAAGCAGGTTTTAATACCGATTCACACCACACAATCGCGCGTATTAAAAACATTAACACAGAACGCCTTAAAAACGAAATTGCAAAGAAAAACATTGTAATAGTTGCAGGTTTCCAAGGTCTTAATAAGTATGACGATGTTACTACTTTAGGCCGCGGCGGTTCTGACACAAGCGCTGTTGCAATTGCAGCTTCTATGAAGGCTGATTTGTGCCAGATTTATACCGACGTTGACGGTGTTTACACTGCAGACCCCCGCAAAGTAAAAGGCGCGCAGAAATTAGATAAAATCAGTTATGACGAAATGTTAGAACTCGCAACACTCGGAGCACAAGTGCTTAATAATCGCTCGGTTGAAATGGCGAAAAAATATAATGTTGAACTCGAGGTACTTTCAAGCCTTGAAAGAAAACCCGGTACTATCGTAAAGGAGACTGTTAAAATGGAAAAAACTTTAATCAGAGGCGCAGCAAAAGATAATAACGTAGCAAGCATTTCGGTAGTTGGCTTGCAGGATACCCCAGGTATTGCCTTTAAAATTTTCAATAAATTAGCACAAGCAAAAATCAATGTTGATATTATTCTTCAATCTGTAGGCCGTGACGGTACTAAGGACATTACTTTCACTGTTCCGCAGGATAATGCAAAAGGCGCTGTTGACGCGATTGAATCACTTAAAGACAGTCTTGAATACAATAAAGTTACTGTTGACGAAAGTGTTTGCAAAGTATCTATCGTTGGCGCAGGTATGGAAAGTCACCCAGGTGTTGCTTCCACAATGTTTGAAGCGCTTTTTGATGCAGGAATCAATATCCATATGATTTCCACAAGCGAAATTAAAATTTCTGTTCTTATTGATGAAAAATACGGTGATGCAGCAGTAACTGCTGTTCACGATGCATTTATAAAATAAAGGAGCATTTACTTTGGAAAAAGATGCTGTAACTGCGGGTGTTTCCGAATTTGGCGGATTGTTTACCACCGCCGAAGTGCGTATTTTAATATGTTACATTTTATCGTCAATTGGCCAGCCCGTCCCTGGCAATCTGCTTGCAAACACACTTCATTACGAAGGTATCGCAAATTGCTTCGAGGTTAACGATTCTATCGCTTCCCTATGCAAAAGCGGTCAGTTAAAACTTGTTGACGAAAATGACGACACCTACATTATCACAAAAAGCGGTAAAGATATTGCCGAAACCCTTAAAACTTCCCTCTCTATGACCACTAAGGAACGTGCATACAACGCCGCAACAAAAATGCTTTCGCGTTTTAAAAACGCAAAAGAGACCGACATAAAAATCTCACGCGAGGGCAACAAAACCTTCATCACCTGCTCTGCAATTGATGAAGATACACCTTTTATGAGTGTAAAATTGCTCGCTTGTGATGAAGATCAAGCGCTTTTCATTAAAGAAAAGTTCTTATCCGACCCCACAAAAATTTATTCCACAATTATTGATTTATTGACTAAATAGTAAAAACTCGGCTTTAAGCCGAGTTTTTTTATATTTCTTTATTTTTAATTTTCATATTCGAAAACTTAACATTACCCCAAGTTTTAAGTTGGTTTGCTGTGTAAACATTACCGTCGGTTTTAACTTTCTCAAAAGCAAAACCACGGGTAACATGGTCAAGAAAAAGTTCTTTACCTGCAGAATTGGTTTGAATAGCGCTAATACTTACAAAATATTTATCTGCAACTAAATTAGTTATATCAAACTCAAAATCACTGCTGTAATTTGTGTCTTTTTTTATATCACCGATTGCATCACTAAATGTAACACCAACAGGAATATCACTTGAATTTCTAATAATCAACTTGAATTTAAGGTCTTTAAGTTCATTTTTTGATTGCCAATTAAGTGTAAATTTCAGTTTCTCATCATCATAAAAAATTATACTGTCTTTACCCTTTAATTCGAGTTTTTGCATAGTAACATCCGCAGTAACACTTTTTGGGCGTTTTATAACCGAAAGGTCTGTTTGGGTGTTAAACTCACCCTGATTTTCACCAAGATAAAGGCGAATACCCTCTTCAACGTCCCCGTCAAAAATTTTTGTTCCTTTGTCTAAAACAATACATCTGTCACAAAGTTGCCTTATAGTGTTCATATTGTGACTTACATATAAAATAGTGCGGTTTTGGTCGGTCGCCAGACTCTTCATTTTTTCGATACATTTTTCCTGAAAAGCAATATCGCCAACCGCTAAAACTTCGTCCATAATTAAAATTTCACTATCAAGATGTGCGGCTACTGAAAACGCAAGTTTAACATACATACCGCTTGAATAACGTTTTACAGGGGTATCAATAAACTGACGAACTTCAGAAAAATCAATAATTTCCTCTATTTTAGAGTCAATTTCCGCCTTGGTCATACCAAGAATTGCGCCGTTTAAATATATGTTTTCTCTGCCTGTAAGTTCGGGGTGAAAACCTGTGCCAACTTCAAGCATACTTGCAATTTTGCCGTTTAAATAAATATTACCCTTTGTTGGCGCAGTAACCTGACAAAGAAGTTTAAGCACCGTAGATTTACCCGCACCGTTACTGCCGATAATTCCTATTGCTTCACCTTTTTTTGCTTCAAAACTTATACCGTTTAACGCATAAAAGGTTTCATTTTTATCGTAAGTTTTAGCGCCGATTCTTGCATTTGGGTCTTCCTTTTTGCGAATTTTTGCCCAAAAACTTTGCAAATCCGCTACAAGAGTTCCCCTGCCAACAACACCAAGTTTATACCTTTTATATACATTATCGACTTTTAACATTAATTCGTTATTCATTGTAAAAGTCCTCTCTATACTGTATCCATAAATGTTTTTTCAACACGGTTAAAAATCACAATTCCTACAAACAAAATCGCCGCGGTTATCAAAGCGCTTATACCCCAATAACCCCACTCCATTTGTCCGCTGCCTAAAAAAGCATATCTGAAATTATTAACGATCGGCGCCATAGGATTGAGCATAACAATCAATTTCAACTGTTTTGAAATAGAAGACACGGGATATACAATCGGTGTTATATACATCCAAAGTTGAACACCGAAACTTACCAATACCGATAAATCGCGGTATTTAGTGGTGAGCGATGATATAATAATACCAAATCCCAAACCTATTGCTGCGGTATGTATTAACAAAATAGGAAGTAGCAACATATAGACATTAGGCTCCACAATTTCACCAATTGCAATAAAGTAAACCAAAAAACCAATAAAAATAACAAACTGAATGGCAAAACTAATTGCCGAATAAATCACTGTAGATATAGGCATTGTAAGGCGAGGAAAATATACCTTGCCAAAAAGTCTTGAGTTTGACCTAAATGTATTAGAAGTAGTTGTAAGACAGGTTGAAAAATACTGCCAAATAATATTACCAGACATATAGAACAAAAACTGTGGCACACCGTCGGTTGAAATATTTGCAATTCTGCCGAAAACAAAGGTAAATAAAACCGAAGTGATAAGCGGAGTAATTATAAACCACAAAGGACCTAATATTGTTTGTTTGTACTGCATTTTAAAATTACGTTTTACAAACATTAAAATTAAATCTTTATACTGTAAAACTTCTTTTAAATTTAGTTCAAACCATTTTGTTTTTGGTTTAATAACCTTTTTCCACTGTTGTTCCATACTTGTCACTCCCCGCTACTTTATATTCTATAAAATAATATCACAAAATGGTTATAAAGTCAATTAATCCCTATTTTTTAACTTTTATACAATATTAGACCACCAAACAGCAATATAATACCATTTAAATGCAAATATTATTACAGAAAAAACTAAGTTTATAAAGTATCATAGTAATATAATATAGATTTTTATATGAAGGAAGTGTTATAATATGATAAACTTATCACAACAAGATAAGCAGTGGTTGGACGGTTTTTATGAAAAGGTTGAACAAAAACTCGAACGCTCTGCTAAAAATTTGAAAGATATTATTCCGTTTATAACCGAAAACGGCAGATATCCCGACCAAGCACAAAAGGATGTTACTTGGTGGACAAACGGATTTTTCGGCGGTATGATGTGGCTTTTATACGAACATACTAAAAAAGATGTCTACAAAATTGCGGCAAAGCGCCAAGTAGAAATTCTTGACGGTGCTCTCGCACGTTATGACGGTCTTCATCACGACGTTGGCTTTATGTTTGAACTCACAGCAAAGGCTGATTACTTGCTTACAGGTGAACCTAAATCAAGAATTCGCGCAATATATGCCGCTAATACCTTAGCCGCACGTACAAACATACGCGGTCAATACATAAAGGCTTGGAACCAATGGGATTATACCATTATCGACTGCCTTATGAATATTCCGATTCTTTATTGGGCATCACGCGAATTTAATGACGACCGTTATAAGTACATCGGCATTATGCAGGCTGACTGTGCTATGAAGCACCATGTTCGTGAAGACGGCAGTGTAGTACATATTGCCCTTCACAACACCCAAAAGGACGAAGTTATTGAAACTAAGGCAGGTCAAGGCCTTGCAGTTGGCTCTACTTGGAGCCGCGGTCAAGCTTGGGCAGTATATGGCTTTATTCTTTCCTATATTCATACAAACGAACAAAGATTTTTGGACACTGCTATAAAGGTTGCAGACCACTTTATTAAAGAAACCGAAAAATATAATTACAAAGTTCGTACCGACTTCTGTCAGCCCGATGATGTTGATTATATTGACAATAGCGCCGCTGTTTGTGCTACCTGCGGTATTATTGAAATTTACAAAGCAACAGGCGAAGAAAAATATCTTGATGCCGCAATTAAAATTTTACGCGCTTTAGAAGAAGATTGCGATTTTTCAGAAGAAAATGATTCACTTCTTCAAAAAGGTATGGTATCATACGGGGAGGGAAAGCAGGTTGATATGATTTACAACGATTTTTACCTCTGCGAAGCGCTTTTAAAACTTCGAAACAGCGAATTCCTTATTTGGTAAAACAAAGGAGTAACCAAATTGATACAAATTAAAATTATTAATGCATCGGGCGAAGAACTCTTCTCTGAAAAAGGTACTGCAATTGATACGGTTTACAACGGCGAATACAATAAGGGTGATAAAATCGTTATCACTAAGACCGATACCGAATATATAGCACTAAAGCTTGACAGTACCCTTAAAGAAAGCATTGTTTTTGTTCCAACAAGCACTTTTGAATTCCCTATCCCTTGCGGTGACCTTTTAAACGGTTATGCACCGGGTGCTTTTTCTGGAAATGAACACAAAATCAAGGTTTACGAACCCGAAGACGATATTAAATACGGCACCCGAAATATTTCACTTAACTCCCACGATTTGAGAGGTCAAAAGAAATATTTCCCCCACGCTTATGCCAACCTTGTAACAAGAGAAGCGGTTTGCTTTTTCGAACGCAACGCTATTGACGGCGTGACAGACAATAAAGGTCACGGTAATTACCCGTATCATTCTTGGGCAGGCGGCGCGCGTGAAGACCTTGAATACTTTATAGACTTCGGTACTGAGGTAGAAGTAGAAAAAGTTGTATTTTATTTAAGGGCAGACTTCCCGCACGATACTTATTGGAAAAGCATTGATGTTGAATTTTCCGATATGACTACTGCTACTGCAAATTTCCAGAAAACCGCAGACGGTCAGGAATTAATACTACCCGAAAAGAAACTTACAAAAACCGTTCATCTTACCAATTTTAAACAAGCTGAGTTCCCATTTTCTTGGGCAGCGCTTTCACAAATACAAATTATTGGAAATTATATTAAGGAGGATTTATCCAAAATGGAAATCAGAAATGCATCTAACCCAAAAGACGTAAAACACTACACTACCGACCGTCTTCGTGAAGAATTCCACATCAGCAAGCTCTTCACTAAAGACAATATCAGGATGGTATACAGTCATATTGACCGTATCATCACAGCAGGTTTAATGCCTGTATTCCAAGAACTTAAGTTGGAAGGCGGAAAAGAACTCGCTTCCGACTATTTCCTTGAAAGACGCGAAATGGGTTGTATCAACATCGGCGGTAAAGGTATTATCGTTGTTGACGGTACAGAATACGAAATGAATCCAAGAGACGGTATTTACATAGGTATGGGCAATAAAGAAATCACATTCAAGTGTGTTGACACCGAAAACCCGCCTAAATTCTATGTTTCTTCCTGCCCTGCTCACGCTTCTTACCCCATTGTTAAGATTGATATTACCAAGGCTAAAAAAGTTCCCTGCGGCTCTGTTGAAGACTGCAACAAACGCGTTATCAACCAGTACATTCATCCCGAAGTAATTAAGAGTTGTCAACTCGCAATGGGTCTTACAGAACTTGAACCCGGTTCAAACTGGAACACAATGCCAAGCCACACCCACGACAGAAGAATGGAAGTTTACCTCTATCTTGATATGGGAGAAAATGACGCAGTTTTCCATATGATGGGCGAACCTAATGAAACAAGACATATTGTAATGCACAATGAAGAAGCCGTAATTTCACCCAGTTGGTCAATCCACAGCGGTGTTGGTACCAAAGCTTACTCATTTATTTGGGCAATGTGCGGCGAAAACCAAGAATTTGACGATATGGACTTTATCGAAACAAGAGAATTAAGATAAGGAGTTAATAATATGTTTAGTTTAAACGGAAAAGTAGCACTTGTAACAGGCGCTAGTTACGGTATAGGTTACGCTATTGCAAAAGGCCTTTCGGATGCAGGCGCAACAATTGTATTCAACGACATTAACCAAGACCTTGTAAATAAAGGACTTGAAAGTTATAAGGCAGACGGAATCACCGCTCACGGTTATGTTTGCGATGTTACCGACGAAAATGCAGTAAACGCAATGGTTGCCGACATCGAAAAAAATATCGGCGTAGTTGATATTCTTGTTAATAATGCAGGTATTATTAAAAGAATTCCTATGTGCGATATGAGTGCTGAAGATTTCAGAAAGGTTATTGACGTCGACTTAAACGCGCCTTTCATTGTATCAAAAGCAGTTATCCCCTCTATGATTAAAAAAGGTCACGGTAAAATTATTAATATCTGCTCTATGATGAGTGAACTTGGCCGTGAAACCGTTTCGGCTTATGCGGCTGCAAAGGGCGGACTTAAAATGTTAACAAGAAACATCTGCTCAGAATACGGTGAATACAATATCCAATGTAACGGTATCGGTCCAGGATATATTGCAACTCCTCAAACTGCTCCTTTACGTGAACCTAAAGCAGACGGTTCACGCCATCCGTTTGATAGTTTCATACTTGCAAAAACCCCCGCTGCTCGTTGGGGCGACCCCGAAGATTTGGTTGGTCCTGCAGTATTCTTAGCTTCCGACGCTTCTAACTTCGTTAACGGTCACGTTCTGTATGTAGACGGCGGTATTCTCGCTTACATCGGCAAACAACCCTAAGACACAAAAAGGACTCTTAAAGAGTCCTTTTTTTTAAAATTTAAAAACAAAAAATCCCTTTATATTCATAATTTACCTCTTATAAATTTTTTATATTTTCACAAGATAATATTGCAAACGCAAAACAAATATTTATAGGAGAGTAATTAAAATGTCTAAGTCTAACTATGTAGTACCTGAGGCTAAAGAAGCACTCAACCGTTTTAAGATGGAAGCTGCTAACGAAGTTGGCGTTAACTTAAAACAGGGTTACAACGGTGACCTTACCGCTAGACAGGCTGGTTCAATCGGCGGTCAGATGGTTAATAACATCTGTCCTGTGCGACATATGAATTTCACTCGTAAAAATCGCACTGTAAAAGGCTACGAAAGGCAGATTACATACGGATTTCGAGTGGTTGTATAGATATTATTAAAGGCACGAACTTTCCACAGTTCGTGCCTTTAAATCGTCATAAGCTTATCTGTATTACAATAAATATTGCCACTCTCTACGGTTATAGAGGATTCGGAAAATATGTACTGTTTTTTCATTATCGTCAACAATATAAAAAGCAGTATAATTTTCGACCGGTATTCTGCGAACCCCCATAGAACGATAAGGCTCCTCATTAACAACAGCATACCTAAACGGCATTTTATTTAAAGTTAATACTTCCTTCTTAATCGACCCGTAAATTTTCATCGCAATACCCGGTTCGTGAAGTGTATCGCTGATATATGATAAAATACCGACTAAATCGTTCTCGGCTGTTTCTTCGATAACAATTTTATACTCCGTCAAATCCGAACTTCCTCTCTATATCAGAAAACACATCACTTGCCGGACGGCTATTGCCGTTTTTAACTGCAAACAAGCCTTCATCTAATAGTCTATGCAGTTCTGCCTTACCGCAAAGTCTTTCGTATTCTGCATTAGAGAGAACAACTAAATCTCCTGTTCCGTTTTTAGTAATGAACACAGGCTCGTTAAACTGATTACAAAAATCAGATATTTCATTATATTTATTTCTCAAATCAGAGCTGGGTCTAATCGCTGCCATAAAATTACCTCCTATAACTATTCTATGCATATTCTATCATAATATTGATATGTTGTCAACTCATTTAAGATAATAAGCTAAAAAAATTATGTAAGGGCACATATCAAATGTGCCGTGCGGACGAAAGACGATCCTCTAACGAAATTTCGCCGAGTTCATTTCGACGTCTTTTTCCGTATTTTGAGATTATAGCAAGATTCATCTTATCGTGCTCACGCTTTGTTATAACACCTTTTTTAAAAAGATAATTGTTATAATAAAGTAGTCTTAGTTCTCTTGTCATAATCTCAAGTTTTAGCCTATTATCTTTCTTCATATTTTTTCCTTTCTG
>JAZSDM010000114.1:0-29991 GCA_045531145.1 Acutalibacteraceae bacterium
AAAAGCCATTACTTCAAGATAGGTTTCACCATTTGCATCTAATGAAACTCCTTCTGCCGAAAATGTAGCATTAGTAAGACCTAAAGCATTCTTACCTGCTGAGAAGGTCATATACTTATAAACCCATTCATCAAGATATCCTTCTGCAAAATCACCGTTTACAAGCATTTCGGTTTTTGCAGAATCTGATTTCTTGTAAAGCGAAGCGTTGAACAAATATCCGCCTGCATTTATTCCGTTAAGTCTTACGCCGAACAAAGCACTGTTTGCTGTAAATGAGGTTGCATCCAATGTAACCTCATAAGTGTAGGTTGTGTAATGTTCAGAAGTAGTATTATCAACAACGGGTGTACCTACTGTATAACCGCCAAGATTTTGCCATCTTGAGTTTATATCGTGTAAACGAATGTCCTTTACGGTTAACCCGTTAGAAATTGAAAAGCTGAACACATAAGTTTCACCAGCTGTTAAAGCAACCAATTGACCGATAGGACCTGCATTGGTTGAGTTGATATACAACACCTTAGTATCTTCTGATACCGTTCCTGCATTTACAACTGCAGGGCAGATGCAAGCGGAAACCAACACCAAAATTGATAGAAGTAAACTAAGAAGCCTATATGATTTGTTTTTCATTTGGTTCTCCTCTCATTTCATATAAAAATTCAAATGTTTCCTTGTTTTTATCTGTAAGGTATATTTACATATCCAACCATTTAACAAGTTTTGGCTTTTTCTCAAAAAGTGCTACTGCCTTTTCAAGTTCTTCCTGATTGTTTGCGAAACTGTCTTTTTCAAAATATAAAATTTGAACGTGTTTATTAGTTCCGCTATAGGGTTTTTGGTAGTATGTGTTGTTATAAATCGACATACCTGGGTGTTTGTCTTCACCGCGCATCCATATCATATTACAGTCCGAACAGTCAAGGATATTATCGGTTATAACAAAATCCTGCAAATCTTCGTGGACACCGTTCCAGCCGAGCAATAATGCCTGACAGTGTTTATCCCATCTTTGCATACCAAAGAAACCGTATCCGCCGAAACGGATGATATTTCCTTTATATGAAATACCTTCAATATGTTCGGGGATTTCATCCGTCTTCTTTCCTGCCCAATATTCAATATTCATTGAACAGTATTCGATAAGATTATAATCGAATTTAATATTGATAAACCAAGTAGGTTCAGGTCCGCAGCCTTGGAAAGTGATTGCCGCGTCGAATATCTGGTATATCCAACAGTTTTGAACCAAACAGTCCTTACACTGCCACCAGAACTGAATTGCGTTACCGTAAAGTTTGTGACCAAATTCGGGGTCTTCACGGTAAATTTTACCGCCTTGGAATCCTAACTCGCAGTTAGTGATTTTAACATTTATCGCTTCAGAAACCTGAAAAGCGCCGAATGTAAAGAATTTATAACAAATATTATCTACATGAATATTTTCGTGACCAGCGGTTTTTTCGGTTTTAGCCGCCATATCGGTAGTTGCGATTTCGATATTATCGAAATACTCCCCTGGGTTGCCTTCAGAAAAATAAAGGTAGTAAATACCGTTTTCACCGTCGTGGCAAAAGTCACCGTCTTTTTCCAGCTGATCTTTTGAAAATTTCCACACACCAACATACTCTTCATTATTAAATGTTGTAATTGATGCGCGTTCTTGGTTTTTAAGTTTTGGTCCCCAAGGAGTTTTAATTTCGGTTGACCATACATTTTTGTCTTCGGTTTGTTTCCAAATGGAAGCATCTGCATAATCTCTTAAAGAACCGTATACTTTCGGTTTTTCACCTTCGCCGTAAGCTCCGTAGTTTACACCGCTGATAAGATTTAATCTTTGGCTTATACGGAACAGGTCGCCGCGTTTGAGTAAAACCGTGTCCCCTTCTTCTAAAGGTAGATCCTGAATATGACCGTAGGTTTTAATCGGAGTTTCGGGGGATAGACCGTCGTTATTATCGTCACCGTTTTCGGAAACGTAATAAATTTTTCCGTCTCTTTCGGGCAGTTCGTTTTTCGCCTCTAAGACTTTTTTTCTCATAGCGTCGGCTTCTCTGTCAGCGCCGCCGCTATGCTTTATAACCTTTCCAACCATTGCTATACCTCCGCTTACTGCCACTTAACCTCAGTAGTTGGGTCAACTCTTTGGAAAACAGCTTTTAATTCATCAGCATTAGTAGCATACAAGTTATCCGAAGTAGCAGCGCTTCCGTATGTTTGTCTGATAACCTGGTTGGTAAAACGGTATTTTTCGTTTACATAAATTCTTGTTCCCGAAAAATCAAAATATTTATCCCAGTCACCTTGTTCGGTTGCCCATCTGAATATTCTTCCGCCGGGAGAATCGATAAGGTTGTTTTTAACAACAATTTTTCCTACTATATTCATTCCATTGGTCGAGCCATAGAATGCACCGTCAAATCCGCGGATACCACCGTCGTTTTCACGTGCGCCCCAACCCATTTGGGTTAAACGGAAAATATTGTCGCTTATTGTAAAGCCGTCTAAAGTTGCGCCGGAATCCCAGAATTCAATATCGGTGTGGTTGTATTCCATAAGGTTGCCTTTGATTGAAATGTCACTGTATTCGAAACCTTCGCCGCCGTTACCTTGCCAGGTTATTGCTGTATCAAAGGTTTGGTAAATCCAGTTGTTTTCTATAGTTAAGCCTTGTATACCGGTCCACATCTGAATTGCGTTACCAAGACGGGTTGTACCGTTACGCATATAACCGCCGATATAGCCGATTTCGCAGTTGGTAACTGTTACGTCATGGCAGTTGTAGTTACCTGATACCGCAAATGACGAACTGTACATAAGACAAAGGTTATCTATAACAACGTTACCTCTTCTGGACGGGATAAAGAAAATTCTTATATCAGAAGTAACTTCTATTGAATCATAAATTCCTGCGGGATTTCCTTTATCGCAATATAAGTAGATGTATCCGTCTTCTTCTGATTGGAAGAAGTGCAGATTTTCGGTAAGGTTTCTAACGCTGGTCTTTCTGTAACCAATTGCTTCACCGTGGTTGAAAATCATAGTACCTGCCATATCATAGATATACATCGTACGCCAGATGTTCTTTCTTTGAGTAGGCTTCCACTCAGCAGTTGCAAAGTTCATACCCGAACCGTAAAGTTTCGGTTTGTCGCCCTCACCGTAAGAACCGTAGATTATACCGTCCTTAGTGCTTATGGAAGAATTTAAACGGAATACTGAATCTCTTTCAAAGAGAACTGCGTCGCCCTCTTTAAGATCAAGGTTTATCAAACCGTCAACCGTACGCAAAGGTTTTTCAGGCGAATCGCCAGGGTTTTGGTCATCACCGCCGGGAGATATGTAATATTTGGTTCCCTTTATGTCGTAGTACTCTTCGGTATTTCCGGTATTAAGTATCTTTTCGCGAAGTGCATTTGCTTCATCATCAGCAATACCGGTTAACTTAGTGCTTAAATTTTCAATTCCGTTTTCAGGAACGATTTCGCCCGCGTCATCTCTGACAACTACGGAATCTACTTGCATATCAACAGAAACTTCACCTTTAAGAGGATCTATTTCTAATCCTGATGCGTTACCGTCACTTCCTGTGTTTTCGGCAGAACTGTTTTTTCCGGGTTCTGTAGTATCCGATGAAGTTGTGCTTGGGCTACAGCCGACCAATACCATTAGTACAAAAACTAACACCATAGCCGTTATATGCTTAGCAGTGTTCAGGGAGTAGATTTTCGAAAATTTTGCCATTGTCATTCTCCTTTTCTCTTTTTGCGTTTTTTGCCGATTTTTCAAAAAATTCCGCTATCAACCCAATTTTTTTAATTTTACATCTATATAATACTATATTTGTGGGAAATGCACAATAGTCTATTGTTGCACGCACATAGTATTAAAGAGCAAAGTTTCATTGATATTTTTCACAAATGACTAAAAACACTTGTATTTTCTTCCAAAATTTTAGAAAGAAAGTTCAAAAAATTAAAAATTTGTCATATACTTTTGTGCCAAAATGTTAGCATATTGTTGCTCGATATATTGCAAAAACACTAAATGTATGGTATAATTCATCAAAACGACATATTTTGATCAGTATATTCTTATTTAGAGGCAGGTGTTTTTAATATGGATCGCAATAAATTACCCGATTTTTACTGTTATTCGCTGTATTCGCAAAAAAACAGACATATAAACCTTCTGCAAATTGGTATGCACAAATGCGACCCTAAATTCTCCTACTCGCATTACAGGGATATGTATGTTATCCACATTGTAAAGTCCGGGCGTGTTACTGTTGAAACAGGCGGACACCGTTATACCCTTTCAAAAAACGATGTTTATTTGGTAAGACCGCATGAATTAACCGTTCAAACATCCGACAGTAAACAGCCTTGTGAACTTTATTTCTTTGCCTTTAACGGCAACTTGTCAGAAGAAATTTTAAGCAGAACGGTATTTAAAAATAATGTTAATTTTTCCACTTTAAAGGACGAATCGCTTTATCAAAAAATCACCGATTTTGCCTATGAACTGAACGGAAATCCCGAAAGAAGTATCCAGACATACAAGTATTTATTTGATATGCTCTCATACTTTGGTATTTCTGACAGTTTCGCATTGCTCCAGAAAAAAAATGACGATTCTTATTATCAAAAATATATATCCGCAATTCAGGAATATATTCAGTCAAATTATTCTAAAACAATAAAAATTTCTGACCTTGCAGTTCAGTTAGGGCTCAGCCGCTCTCACCTTTACCGAATTTTTAAAGCCGATAAAGGCATTAGTATAGAGGAATACCTCATTGAAGTTAGGGTTAATGCCGCGCGAAGCCTGTTGACAGATACACAGTTTTCCTGCGTTTCAATCGCAGCATTGGTAGGCTATTCGCACTATACAACATTTTTTAGAATATTCAAACAGCGCACAGGTCTTACACCGCAACAATACCGCGCGCAAAAAGGATTATAACCGCAAAAAATTTAAAACGGAGATAACTTGTTTCAAAGTTATCTCCGTTTTTTTAATTGTTTTTAATAATATCAAGTATTTCTTTGCCCGAAGGTAAAACCACGTCGGGTTTATCAGGTGAACTATTAAGAATTTCTTCGGTTGTTTCGCCGCTCATAACAAGCACTGTTACTGTTCCCGCATTTATTCCGCTTTTAATGTCGGTATAAATTCTGTCACCTATAACCGCTGTTTCGCATTGCTTATAACCTGTTTTTTCCATAGCAAGTTGGGGCATTAATGCTTCAGGTTTGCCTATAACCACAGGTCTTTTGCCGGTTGCGTTGTAAATCATATCGCAAACGCTTCCGCAGTCGGGGACACTGCCAAACTCTGTCGGGCATACATAATCGGGATTGGTTGCAATATACGGCAAATCCCTTGTGCAAAGCATATAGGAAACATCGTGTAACTTCTTAAAATTAAGTTCGGTATCAAACCCCATAACAATACACTCGGTTTTTTCGGTATCTTCGGTCAAACTAAAGCCTTCTTTTAAAAATTCATCCTTTAAAGACTGCGTACCGCAAACATAAAGTGTTGCATTTGGGTGATGGTTTTTAAGGTAAAAAACCGTTGCCTGAGAAGAAGTTATAAAATCGTCATAATCGGCTTTAATACCGAGTTTTTCCAGTTTGATAATATAATCTTTAACACTTTTAGAAGAATTGTTTGTCATAAACATATATCTTCCGCCGTTTGCCTTTATTGTGGCTAAAAGCTGATTTGTAAAGTCGAATAAACGGTCCCCTAAATATAAGGTTCCATCCATATCAAACAAAAACAATTTTACTTCTTTTAAAACAGAGTTTTCCATAATTCACCTTTTTATAAAATTTCTTTGGTTACTATTATATCAGCGCCATAAAGGTCAGAAATTATTACATCCCCTATTTTCACGGGCGCTTGTACACTCACTTTACGGATTTCTTTCATTATATCAAAAATTTTGTCTTTTGGAATAGGGTTAGAAGTTTTAACGCTAACCATTGTATCCTCACGGTTTGCAACCCTTACAATAGAGGTTACCGTTCTTGTAGGAGCGGTACATTCATCAATACCGTACTGCTCACCCTTAGGACAGGCATTTCCGTTAACTGTTACATTTTCGCCTTCAATTTCAACCGTAAGTGTGCATCCTCTCGGACAAATAATACAAGTAAGTTCCTTTTTCATTACAGTTCCTCCAATGCTACGGTAATATCATTTTTTGCAAGTTTAAGTTTGTCACTTTTTATAGTGATTTTTTCCATTTCACCGGGGGCAGCTTTAAGTCTTATAGCGGTAGCTAATACTTCCTCACCCGATTTTACAGTAAATTTAACCTTGCCAAAAGGTTCGGTTACACGCAAAAACAATGATACATCCTTGTCGGAATCTATATGCACTCTTTGAGGTAAAACATAACGCACACCGTTTGATGCTACTGTATTCACAGTATTTCCCGTTGCAAGTTCGCCGTTTACGTACATAGCGGCACCTAGACCTGCAATTTCAGCCTCGTCGGATACATAGTCCACCAAATCGTGAACCTGCAACACGTTACCGCAAGCAAAGACACCCTCTATTTCTGTTTGGCGGTTTTCATCAACTAATGCACCGCTTGTAACAGGGCTAAGTGCTATTCCTGCGCCTCTTGTAAGTTCATTTTCGGGAATAAGACCAACCGATAAAAGCAGTGTGTCACAAGGTATATAGCGCTTGGTTCCTTCAATAACTTGGCGGTTTTCATCAACCTGTGCTATGGTTACACCTTCAAGTCTGTCGTCACCGTGTATTTCAGCTACTGTTGTGCTTAAATACAAAGGTATATCATAGTCCTGTAAACACTGAACAATATTACGGGTAAGTCCGCCAGAATAAGGCATAAGTTCGCAAACTGCCTCAACCTTAGCACCCTCAAGCGACATTCTTCTTGCCATAATAAGTCCAATATCACCTGAACCTAAAATAACAACTTTTTTGCCTACTGCATAACCCTCACAGTTGATTAGCTTTTGGGCAGTACCTGCGCTGTAAATACCAGCAGGACGAGTACCGCTTATATTAAGCGCACCTCGGCTTCTTTCTCTGCAACCCATTGCAAGAATTACAGCCTTTGCTTTGAATTTTAAAATACCGTCACGGTTAGTAGCAGTAACTACCTTTTCTGAAGAAACATCTAAAACTGTAGTTTCATAATATACTTTTATACCGCGCTCGTCAACCTTTTTAACATAAACATCCGCATATTCGGGACCTGTAAGTTCTGTACCTAACTTATGAAGACCGAAACCGTTATGTATACACTGGCGCAAAATACCGCCTAAATTTTCTTCTCTGTCAAGAATAACAACATTCTTAACACCGCTGTCATACGCTGCCACAGCCGCTGCCATACCTGCAGGGCCGCCGCCTACTACTACAATATCACATTCACGCATTTAACTTTCTCCTCTTACATTTTTCCTATAACCATTTGGGAATTTTTACCCTTTTTAGTTACATTTTCTTTTGGGATTCCGTTTTCTTCAGCAATGAGTTTCATAACATACGGTCCACAGAAACCGCCTTGGCATCTACCCATTCCTGAACGTGTTCTTCTTTTAACGCCGTCAATATCACGTGCAGGCGGATTACGTTTAATCGCATCCCTGATTTCACCCTCGCTAACAGTTTCGCAACGGCAAACAATTTTACCATATTCGGGATGTTCCTTTATGTATTCATTCTTTTGTTCATCATTCATTTCTCTGAATAAATGAGGATTTTCTCTATTACCGTTAAAATCGGGATTTTCATTTAATTCAAGGCCTGTGTTTTTAAGAATATCCACAACATATTCAGCAATAGCAACACAGGATGAAAGTCCGGGAGAATCAATAGCAGCAACATTGATGAATTTCTCTGCCGCTTTGCTTTCTTCAATAATAAAATCTCCGGTTTTTTCAGAGGAACGAACACCGCTGAAAGAGGTTATAACATTACGGAAATTAACCGACGGAACACTCTTTGCCGCCAATTTTATTACTATATCAGTTCCAGCTTTAGTAGTATATTTACTTTCAGGATTTTCTACAACGCTTGCTGTAGGTCCAGTAAGCAAATTACCGTCAACCGTAGGTGATACAAGTATACCTTTACCCTCTTTTGACGGCACTTGGAAAATGGTATGTGAAACCCTTGTTCCCTCGGTTTTATCAAGCAATAAATATTCGCCTGCACGGGGAATTATTTCAAAAGAATCATCCCCTACCATTTGGGCAATTTTATCCGAAAAACCGCCTGCACAGTTTACAAAATATTTTGCTTTTACGGTTTCGTTATCGGTTGATTTTACAGTAAAAATACCGTCATTCTTTGAAATTTCTGCAATTTCAAAGTTGCATTTAAGCTCTACACCGTTATCCATAGCGTTACCCATAGAAGCTATTGTCAATTCATAAGGACACACAATACCTGCTGACGGCACCGAAAGAACACTTGTAATATTTTTTGAAAGTTGCGGTTCTATTTCACGCGCCTTATCACCGCTTAAAATTTCCATGCCTTCAACGCCGTTTTCTAATCCTCGGTCGAAAAGTTCCTTTATGTGCTTATCTTCATCAGCATTAAAAGCACAAACAAACGAACCGTTTCTTTTGATGGGCACATTAAGCATTTTTGCGGTATCAAAAAGTTTCTCAACACCC
Organism: Acutalibacteraceae bacterium; assembly: GCA_045531145.1. Classification (GTDB taxonomy): domain Bacteria; phylum Bacillota; class Clostridia; order Oscillospirales; family Acutalibacteraceae; genus UBA737. Next base: position 8,679 of record JAZSDM010000114.1, read on the forward strand.
AAAACATTAAGTTTTGCCTTAAGGGTATCTGGCTCGGGGTCGAAACCTCCGTGAACAATACCGCTGTTTGCTTTGGATGCACCGTTTGCCACATCATTTTCCTTTTCCAAAACACAAACTGAAAGTTTGTATTTGGCGAGTTCTCTTGCGGTCATTGCACCGATAACTCCGGCACCCGCAACTACTACATCATAAATCATTTTACCTCTCCTTTTATTAAAAAATAAACGGAAAAAGACCACAGTAATTTATATTGTGAATCCTTTTCACTTTGTCTCTCGGAATAACACTAATTAAATATACCAAAGTTCTTTCTTGCCTGTTGATATTGCTTCGGCTCCGTTTTTAAGCGCTTCGGTAACTTCTTGTTTTGTTTCAATTAAACCGCCTGCTATTATCGGAATACCGTTTTGAACAAACCTATTTATAATTTTACTTGCTATGCCTGGCATAATTTCAATTAAATCAGGATTTGCAGATTCAAGCATATCATGCATACTTTCAACGCCTTTTCTATCAAGCGCAAAAAAACGCTGAACAGTGACAAGTCCTACTTCATTAGCATATCGTATAAGTTGAGCGCGAGTGCTTATGATACCGTCAACCCCAAGGTTCGCTAAATATTCAACACCTATCTTGTCTTTGCCAATGCCATCAGCTAAATCAATATGTACAAATATTTTTTTACCTGCAGAATGAACTTTCTTAATGCTTTCTTGAATACCAAGAAGTGAAGCTTTAAGGTCGAAAATAATTTCCACGGGAGATGCTAAAGCTTGCTCTAACTGATTGTTCTGAACTGCCGCTATTACGGGGCTACGTTCAAAACAGTCCTTTATTTCCTGCAAACGCATTATATTTTGTCCTCCAAAATAAAAAAATACAAGGATACAGTTATCCCCTGTAATCCTTGCTTCTCATAAACTCTCAGCATAATTATTTTATTATATACGCTCAAAAAAGTCAAGTATTAATTAATAACACCGCCGTTTTAATCAAACAGCGGTGTTTTTATTTTTTAATCCATATTACCTTTAGCAATTTCAGTCATATAAAAATTAAAAGCTATAGGGAATATATAGCATGCGCATAAAGTTATGCTCTGACTTTTTTAATAGCGAAACCTGCCAAAGCTATAGCAAAAATGCCAATAAATACTACTAATGAACTATCAGCCGTTTGGGGTGATAAAACATTATTTTCCTTCTCAACATTTGTTGCAGTTTGTTTGTCAACAACAAGCGCTATTTTTTGTATTGCTTTATCAATTGTAAAGGTTATTTTTCCGTCAATTACGGTAGTCTCAAGCGCTTTAATAACCGAACCTTCCTGAACCAAAACATACACCTTAGATGAAGCGGTAATGCCTAATACATCAAGTGTTACAGTTACCGGATATTGCGGTGTTCCTTCAATTATAAAATCATACTGTGCAACAATCTTAAGATTACTTTCTCCGGATTCATCTTGAAGCGTTTTTAACCCATCCGCAAATTCTTTTATAACCTTACCGTCAATCTTTTCAAGGCTAATTTCAAAAGGCTTGCCGGTGCTGTCCTCAGCCTGAACGCCCGAAACAACGCCGCTGGCCTCAGGTGATTTTGCAGCAGATACTGACATAGTTGTCATACCTAAAACCAAAATAACCGTTAATAAAGATACCAAGATTTTTTTCATAACAATACTCCTTTTGTATATTATTTTTGCGTTTTATAAAATGTATCTAAAACAAATTCATAAAGGGCAGTTTCGTCAGCTTCAAATGTTTCAAAATTGCCGTCAAACCCGACCTTGCCGGGAATCTGTAAAATCTTAAAATCCGCATTTATAGCTTCAGAAGCAAGATAAACTACACTTGTAGCATCAACATCGGTCACTGTGTTTTTTGCAAGTTTTTTGTACATATTAAACGGCAAGGAAATATCCTTACTAACTGCCGTTTTTGCTGACGAAATGAAATTTTTCACAAACTGTTTTTGTCTTTGCAGTCTTACCTCACTGCTGTCTTGCCTGTAGCTGATATAACTTAATGCCGTTTTACCTGTAACGGTAATCTTCGCACCTTTTTCCCATTTTTTATTAGCCTTTGTCATATCTTCGGGCACGGTAACCTGCACCCCGCCTACGCTGTCCACAATATCAGCAATAGAATCCATAAAAATTGTGTAGTATCCGTTTATGGGAAGGTCATAAAGCAAACGGGATACTGCTTTTTGGGTAAGTAACGAAGATTCTTTATCATCGCTTCCATAAACATATGATAAGCAAATCTGTTTACGGTCGGTAGCAAGAAAATCACCGTTCATATCATAAACTTCAATATCGGTAAGGGTATTACGCGAAATTGCGATTATATTCACATTTTTATTTTTAACATCTATGGATGCAAGATAAATCGCATCGGCTTGATGATCCGACTTATCCTTTGAGTTGTCCTTATCAACACCTATACAAAGAATATTTATAAGGTCTTTGTTATAATAATATTCTTTGCCGTTGTGGTAAGCGTCAGCCTCATCGCTGTAAGCATCGGCAGACCCGAGTGTATCATCGGTATGGCTTAATTGGTTGCGCAAACGGTTTTCACCGATTTTAAGGATAATAAAATAACTTAAAAAAATACTTAATATAAGTAAAAAAATAATACCGATTGTTATAAAAGTTTTTTTATGTTTAATCTTCGGCACTGTCATATACCAAAACTCCCGAAACTAAAAACCGCTTACTTTTATCGTTCATACAGGTTGAAAGTGTAATAATTCTATCGTTTTCGGTAACTTCTATTTCTTTGCTGATTTGAGAATTCATATCCCTTACCGCAAAAATTTCATCCAAATAAACCTTACGGTTATACCCATTTTCAAAATTACGGCTCAAAAGAATATGCTTATTATCCCAAGTGTAAGCAGCAAAAATTTCATACTTTAAAATTCTGCCTTCCAAATAAACAGTCATATAACGGTTTTCATTAAAAAATGTAGAATCACGAAACTTTTTAAGCGAACCGAACATAGTTCCGTTTTTCATATTATGCCCATAAATCACTGTGTTGAAATCTGAAAAATCTTTATTATTGTAATTTTCGGTATAAATACTCCCATACACCGATTTCTGACCGTTTACCGTGTGGTCAAGATAGTAAGAATTATCGGTTTCGCTTTGTAAAATCGGATTATCAACATTCACAGCAGGAATATTTATCCAAGCGTAAATATCGGGATTGGCTTTTTTAAGTTTATCAAAATCAACCGGAACAGGCACTTGGTTAGTAGTGTTTTCTTGGGAAGAAACTGCAACCTCGTCACGCAAATTTTTCATTTTTTTACGTTGCAAATACCCGTTAATAAAATAAAAGGCGCAGCCAATTAAAATACCCAAACAGATTAACAAAACTATTAACCAAATAGTTTTTTTTGACATAAAGCGCCTCCAAAACACACTACTTCAGATTACTTATAGCAATTATACTATAACTATTTTAAAAAGTCAACTTGTATTCCTGTGCAAAAGAAGGTATAATTATTTCATCAATAACAAGGATTTACGCTATGGAAAAAGAACTTTGGAAATATTTACAAACCGCCAAAAAGCCGATTGTCCTTTACGGTATGGGCAACGGCGCAGATAAAATTATTGACGTACTGAATTTGTTCGGTATACAGTTTTGCGGTGTCTTCGCGAGTGACGGTTTTGTAAGGGAAAAATACTTTCATTCGCATAAAATCATGTCTTACGCCGAACTTAAGGATAAGTACAAAGATATGATTGTTCTGCTATGTTTTGGCAGCAGCCGTCCCGAAGTAATAGAAAATGTGCTAAAAATAGCCGATGAACAGGAACTATACGCACCCGAAGTGCCTGTCATAGGCGGCGGACTTTTCACCGAAGAATATTTAAAGCAAAACTCAGAAGATTTTCGCTTTGTTTATTCTAAACTGCAAGACGAAGTCTCCAAAAAAACATTTGAAAATATTATCAATTACAAAATAAGCGGCAAAATTAATTATTTGCTTGACTGTCAGGTAAGCGAGGACGAGCCATACAATTCATTTTTGAAACTTAGTAACGAAAGTTTTGTCGATTTAGGCGCTTACAACGGTGATACCGTAGCCGACTTCATAAAAAGATGTCCAAATTATAGTGAAATAACCGCTGTTGAGCCCGATGTTAAAACATTCAAAAAACTTGAGAAAAATACCGAAAATATCAAAAACATAACCCTTTTAAATGCCTGCGTTTCGGATAAATGCGGCAAAGTTTTGTTTGCTATGAAAGGCGGTAGAAATTCTGTTCTCTCGGGCACAGGTACTGAAACCGATTGTATTTCGGTTGATTCTTTAAATCAAAACGCTTCTTTTATTAAGATGGATGTTGAGGGCGAAGAGATAAATGCAATAAAAGGTGCAAAAAATACAATTATCAATCACAAACCCAAAATGCTAATTTCCGCCTACCACCGTACAGATGATTTAATTTCTATTCCAAAAGCCGTTTTAAGCTTAAACCCCGACTATAAGATGTATATCCGCCATTTTTCATATCTTCCCGCTTGGGATACTAATTTTTACTTTATATAAAAATAACCTAACCGTATTTTTTCGGTTAGGTTATATCTTTTTCTATTTGATTTTTAAGGTCTGAAAGTGAAGAAAACTTTATTTCCTCACGCAAAAATTCACAAGGGATAATTTTAACATTTTTGCCGTATAAGTCCCCCGAAAAATCTTTAATGTAGGTTTCACTTATTACATATCTCGATTCAAATGTCGGGCGGATACCTATGTTGGTAATACCGTCATACTCCTTGCCGTCAAACAAAACCTTGGTTTTATAAACGCCGAATTTAATTTTTACCAATTCTTGCGGATATTTTTGATTGATTGTAGGAAAACCGATTGTTCTGCCGCGGCTATCACCCTTTATAACTTCAGCCGAAAAGGAAAACGGTTCTAATAAAAGCGAATTTGCTTTTTCGATTTCACCCGATTTTAATAAATCACGGATACGGCTTGAAGAAACTGCCTGTTTTTGAGTAACTACTTCTTGGCAAACTTTAAGTGTAATACCTTTTTGGCTGCAAAATCCCTCAAGCAAAGCAATATCACCCTTACCGCCCTTGCCAAAACGGTAATTAAAACCGCAGGAAATAACGGCGGGGTCATAATTTTTATATAAAAAATCCAAAAAACACTCAGGTTCGGTATCCTTAACTTCAGAAAAATCCAATATTTTTATTTCATCAAATCCCAAAGTTTTAAGCGCTTGGTATTTATCTTCAAAACTCATTATAAGTTCGTAATTTCCGCTCAAAAACATTTTAGGCGGTTTTTCAAAAGTAACTGCAATTTTTTTACAGTCGCTCGGCAAATTTAAAACTTCTCTATGTGCAATATGAATACCGTCAAAAGTACCGAGCGCTACCGCATTTTTCATTTTTGCACCGCCTTAAAGAAATTTATTATACATTTTATGCCCATTCGGTTATTAGGAATATCCGCAAAGCCGACACCTAAAAATTGATCATCGCATTTCACCCTGAAAAGTTCGTTTTCACAGATATTCTCAATGCGCAAACGGTCAAAATCCAACTGTCCGCCATTACAAAAACGCACGGCTTGATTATATGTTATGTAAACCTCACGCAAGTGTTTTACTGCGGTTTCTTCACTTAAAATGTATTCACAGATATTTTGCGGATTGATTTTTTCCAAATCTACACAATCATCAATATCAAACCCTGCGGCATAGGTGCGCTCAAGTTCAGCCAAAGTAGCACCACAACCTAAATATTCACCTATATCCCTTGCAAGCGAGCGAATGTAAGTGCCTTTTGAAACGTGTGTTTCAACCGTAAAACAGTTTTGAGCATCCATAGGTGATAGTAACTTAATAGAAAAAATTTCAATTTCCCTTTTAGGTATTTGAACAACCTGTCCTTTACGTGCCAAATCGTAAAGACGCACTCCGTCCTTTTTTAAGGCGCTGTACATAGGCGGTCTTTGGGAGATTTTTCCTGTAAAATGCGCCAAGGCATCTTCAAGTTGCCGTGGTGTTATGTCAACCTTATTTTCAGTTAATACCGTACCTGTAATATCCTCGGTATCGGTAGTAACACCTAACTTAATTTTAGCAATATAACGCTTATCGGCATCAAGCATTAAACTTGAAAGCGCAGTAGCCCTTCCAAGAAGCACAGGCAAAACACCTGTTGCCATTGGGTCAAGTGTACCCGTATGTCCCACACGCTTTTGTCCGGCATTGCGCTTTATTGCAGACACCGCCGAAAATGAAGTTATACCCTTTGGCTTATTCAGTAACAGAAGCCCCTGCATACGCTTCCTCCATATTTTCGCCTACTGCTTTAAGTACTTTTTGCTTAACTTCCTCTAAGGTTCCTTTAACACTGGCACCTGCAGCTGCTTTATGACCGCCGCCGCCAAGTTTTTTGCAAATTTCCGAAGCGTTAAGCGGGTCATAAGTACGAAGAGATACCTTAAATGTATCCTCATTAGTTTGCTTAATTGTAATACCTGCTTTAACACCCTCAACACTGCGTGAAATTACGGCAATACCCTCGAGGTCAGTACCGCTGCAACCTGTTTTTTCCTGCATTTCGGCAGTAACAGTCAACATAATACACCTATCGTCAAAGTGGTATTCAGCCGATTCCAAAACCATTTTTTCAAGTTCCAAAAGTTTTTTAGACTTTGTGCTGAACATAAGACGGTTGATTTCAGGCGCATCAATATCATTTTCGTAAAGCAAAGATATAATGGTATGTGTTTTAGCAGTCACATTAGAATACTTAAAGCAACCTGTATCGGTAGCAATACCTGTATAAATTGCCTTTGCGGTAATATCGTTAATATTAACCCTCATTTGTAAAAGCAATTCAAAAATACATTCAGCCGTTGCCGCCGCATCAGCGTCCAAGTAAAGATTTTTAGCAAATTTGGTGTTGGAAATGTGATGGTCGATATTTAAATCAACACAGCCGCCAAATTCTTCTGCCAAAGCGCCCAAAAGTCTTTGGTCTGCTACATCTACAGCAATAACTGTTGCATTTTCACGGGCAACATGGTCGGTTTTGCGGGCAAAATAATCATATTTAGAGGGGATTACATCAGGGCAGATTACACATGCCGTTTTACCGATTTCGTTAAGCCCGTAATAAAGCGCATAGGCAGAACCCAACGTATCACCGTCAGGCGAAGCATGGGTTAAAATAATATAATTGTCATGTTTTTTTAAGAACTTAGCTGTTTGCTTTAAAGTAAGCATAACACAGCCTGCATTCTGCTTCTTTTTTTTCATACTAATCCTCTTTAAAAGATTCAATAATTTTAGATATATTTGCACTTTGTTCGATAGAATCATCCGCCACAAAGCGAAGTTCAGGCACTTTTCGAAGCATAAGTTTTGCTCCGAGTTCTCGGCGAAGATACCCCGCCGCACCTTTGAGTGCCTTAACCGAACTTACGGTTTGCTCGTATCCTTCAATAGCGCTTACATAAACAGTTGCGTAAGAAAGGTCACCCGAGACATCAACCTTTACAATGCTTAAAAGTTTGCTTACTCTCGGGTCCTTAATTTCGCGCAAAAGTTCCGACAAAGTGATTTTAATATCGCTTGTTATACGGTTTATTCTGTATCCCGCCATTAATCTCTGTACTCCTCCATAATAAAGGCTTCAAAAACGTCGCCCTCTTTAATATCGGCAAATTTTTCAAGTGTGATACCGCATTCATAGCCTTGGGCTACTTCTTTTACGTCATCTTTGAAACGGCGAAGCGAATCAATCTTATCTTCACAAACAACAATACCTTCACGAACAAGACGGATTTCACTTGCACGGCTAACCTTACCGTTTGTTACATAGCAACCCGCAACTGTGCCGACATTGGAAATTTTATAAACACTTCTAACTTCGGCAGTACCAAGTTGAACTTCACGGTATTTGGGTGCCAACATACCCTTCATAGCGGCTTCAATTTCTTCTATACAGTCATAGATAATGCGGTACATACGCATATCTACGCCTTCACGTTCAGCAAGGGATTTTGCCACCGCATCAGGACGGACATTAAAGCCGACTATGATAGCGCCAGAAGCCTGAGCCAGAGTAACGTCAGACTCGTTTACAGCACCAACACCGCCGTGAATTACGCTGACACGTACTTCCTCGTTGGAAAGTTTAACTAAACTTTGCTTAACTGCTTCAACAGAACCCTGAACGTCAGCCTTAACAATGATGTTAAGTTCTTTAAGTTCACCCTCTGAAAGATTTTCAAAGAGATTATCAAGAGTAACTTTCTGTTTAGCGTTGTTAAGTTCGTCTTTTGCTTTTTGTTTTCTTTGTTCTACAAGTTGACGTGCAAGTCTTTCATCAGAAACCGCATCGAAAATATCACCTGCGTTAGGTGTTTCAGCAAGACCTGTAATTTCAACAGGAACAGACGGACCTGCTTGCTTTAACTGTATACCGTTTTCGTTTGTCATAACACGTACACGGCCAACTGCAGTACCCGCAACTATAATATCACCCGTGTTAAGTGTTCCGTTTTGAACAAGAAGTGAAGCAACAGGACCTCTGCCCTTATCAAGACGGGCTTCAATAACGATACCTTTAGCACGTCTGTCAGGGTTAGCCTTTAATTCCTGCATTTCAGCAACAAGCAAAATGTTTTCCAAAAGGCTATCAATACCCATATGGGTTTTAGCAGATACAGGAACACAAATAACATCACCGCCCCATTCTTCAGGCACTAATTCGTGTTCGGTTAACTGCTGTAAAATTCTATCGGGATTAGCCTCAGGCTTATCCATTTTGTTAATTGCAACAATAACCTGTACCTTTGCGGCTTTTGCGTGGTTAATTGCTTCAATTGTTTGCGGCATTATACCGTCATCCGCAGCAACAACAAGCACAGCAATATCGGTAGCCATTGCACCGCGCTGACGCATCGAAGTAAAAGCTTCGTGACCTGGTGTGTCAAGGAAGGTAATATCGTTACCCTTGCAGTTAACTCTGTAAGCACCGATGTGCTGGGTAATACCGCCTGCTTCAGTATCGGTAACGGCAGTATTACGTATAGCGTCCAAAAGTGAAGTTTTACCGTGGTCAACGTGTCCCATTACAACTACAACAGGACTTCTGGGTTTCAGGTTTTCTGCGTTATCTTCAGTGTCGTCCATAATTTGTTCTTCAATGGTAACAACAACCGCACGCTGAATTTTTGCACCCATTTCGGTTACAACAATTTCCGCAGTATCATAGTCGATTACCTGATTTACAGTAGACATCATACCAAGTTTTAAAAGTTCCTTTATAACTTCGGCAGCAGTCTTCTTCATAGCAGCCGCAAGTTCACCTACTGTAATTTCGTCACCAACAGTAACGGTAATAGGTGTTTTCTTAATGCGCTCAAGTTGAAGACGACGCATTTTATCTGCCTCGGTCTCACGCTTAGCACCTTGCGGACGGCGGTAATCCTGAGATTTTTGCTTAATCTTCTGCTTTCTTGAGAAGTTATCCTTCATAGAGTTTGCAGGAGCAATTGTTTCATACTTTTCATTATATTTATCAATATTAACGTTTGAAGTACGGGTATCAATATGACGGATTTCAGCAGGTCCGCGCTTGGGCGCTTCACCAGGGGCTTTATCCTTCTTTTTAGAAACAAAAGGTTGGGGATTTGAAGGCTTGTGTTCTTTCTTAACTTCTGAGTCTTCTGTCTTTTTATCCTCTGCCTTTTTAGTTTCTTTCTTAGGCTTTTCTGCTTTAGGTTCTTCCTTTTTAGGCACTTCTTTTGCGGGCTCTGCCTTTTTAACCTTCTTTTCGGGTTCTTTTTTAGGCTCGGGAGCTTTTTCCCCGTTTTGAGCCGCAGCCGCAGCCTTTAACTGTTCAAGAATTGCCATTTGTTCTAAAAGTTTTTTATTCTTTTCTTCTTCACGTGCTTTTTTTGCCTTTTCACGTGATTCAGCACCTGTTGCAAAGTAAGCCTTAAAATCCTTAACAGCATTATCCTTTGTTATTTTATCAAAAAACAGACCTATTTCCTGCTCGTTAAGGGTGGCGCTTGCTTTCTTTTCAGTACCGGTAACTTCGGTAATAATAGCAATAGCCTCTTTAGAACTTATATTAAAATCTTTAGCAAGGTCGCTTATTTTATATTTATTGGTCATTAGCATATCCTCCTAATATGGCATCGGCAAAACCGCTGTCATTCACTGAAATAATACCGCATTTTCTGCCGACAGCATCCGACACGGTTTTAATGCTTATACATTCAAGGGTTATAACTTTAATATCTTTATTATGACTGAAAAATCTAATTTCCTTTTGACTTTTAGGCGAAACATCGCTTGCCACAACAATAAGTTTTGAGTTGCCCTTTTGAAGTGAAGTTCTGGCATCGTTCATACCGTAACTCAGTTTGCCTGCTTTGGAAGCAAAGCCTAAAAGGGATAAAATTTTATTGTTCAATATTTTCTATCGACCTTTCGAGCAACTCGTATACTTCACTTGATACCTGACATTCAAAAGCACGGGAAAGTGCATTGGCTTTTTGTGCTTTTTGCAAGCATTGTACGCTTTTACAGATATATGCGCCCCTGCCGTTAACTTTTCCGACAGTGTCAAGTTTAATCTCGCCCTCGGGTGTTTTAACCACACGAATTAACTCTTTTTTAGGTTTCATTTCCCGACAACCTGTGCACATACGCATAGGTATTTTTTTTACGCTCATAATAAAGTATTCCTTCCCCTTAGGATTAATTATTCTCCGAAAAATCCGCTTTCGGGATGTATATCAATTTTCCAACCGGTAAGTTTAGCGGCAAGGCGTACGTTCTGGCCTTTATTACCGATTGCGAGTGACAATTGTGCTTCGGGAACGCTTGCTTTACAAACCTTAGGTTCTTCGGATTCGATTTCAACCGATACAACCTTAGCAGGTGAAAGCGCTTCTGCAACAAATAATGTGGGATCTTCACTGTATTTTACAATGTCGATTTTTTCGCCTGCGAGTTCTTCAACTATTTTGTTAACACGCGCGCCCTTAGGGCCTATACAAGAACCTACAGCATCGATTTCGGGGTTAGCAGACCAAACTGCAATTTTAGTTCTTGAACCTGCCTGACGTGAAACCGCCTTAATTTCAATTGTGCCGTCAAAAATTTCGGGCACTTCGGTTTCGAAAAGACGTTTTACAAGGCCTGGATGTGTACGGGAAAGCATAATTCTTGCTCCTCTTTCGGTTTCTTTAACGTCCACAACATAAACTTTTATGTGGTCTCCTTCTTTAAGAAGTTCATCGGGAACCTGTTCAAGTTTAGGCAAAGTTGCTTCATTGTGACCGATTGTAAGAATAGCATTACCTGTTTTGGGGTCTATTTTCTGTACAACTGCGGTTACAAGTTCGCGGTTTTTGCTTTGGAATTCTGCAAGGGTTTGACCTCTTTCAGCTTCACGCACACCTTGACGAAAATTGTTTTTGGAATTTTGCGCAACAACGCGGCCAAATTTTCTTGTGTCAAGTTTAATATCAACAAATCCCTGTTCGATAGAATTGGGGTCGATTGCGGCAGCGTCTTCCTTAGATATTTCTATATAAGGATCCATAACCTCATCAACAACAGTTTTGCGTGCGGTTACGCTGAAAATTTCATTTTCAGTATCAATAACACAGGAAACAATCTCATTTCCGCCGTAATCTTTACGGGCAGCAACTGTAATTGCATCGGCAATCTTTTGGGCGATAAATTCCTTTGGAATGCCCCTTTCCTCTTCCATAAGTCTTAATGCTTCAAAAAATTCAGCATTATTATTTTCGTTTTTAACCTTTTTTGCTCTTGCCATTTTTCTAAATTCCTCCTAATTATCGTTATCGAAATCACAAAGATTTGCTTTTGATATATCTTTTAAGGCAAACTGATATTCTTTGCCTTCGGTTTCCAATGTAATAACTTCTTGGGCGGATTTTAAAACACCGCGAAATTCTTTTACACCGTCAATTGCTTTATAAAGTTTAACTTTAATTTCCTGTCCCTTAACCTTCTCAAAATGAGATATACGGGAAAGTTCGCGTTCGATTCCGCAGGAACAAACCTCTAAATAATAAGACTTGTCAATCGGGTCAGCCTCATCAATAACGGGGTCTATTGCGTGGGAAACGTTTGTACAGTCGTCAATCGTGATACCGTCCGGCTTATCAATAAACACACGTAAATACCACGATGCCCCCTCCTTAACAAAACGGACATCCCAAAGTTCAACACCCTGATTTTCCACCGTTTCTTTAATAAGGGAATACACTCTTTCGGCAGCACTTGCCATCCAATCACTCCTATATTAAGTTTGCAAAACAAAAGTGAGCGACTTTACGTCACTCACCTTTCTTAACATCTATAAACAGATTATAACATACCTGTTTAAAAAAATCAAGTATTAATTTTCAGCTATTCAATCAGTCGTACTTGTACCCGATGTTTTGGACAAACCATTAGAAGAACCGCTTGAAGATGCATTTGATGAATCTTTTTGTTGTTCTTCACCGTCAAATGTATTTATATAAATTTTTACATTTATTTCGGTATTAACCATTGTTCCCGCTTTAGGTTCCTGATCTATTATAACACCGGCTTCTTTTTCCTGATCATATTTTTCAAGCACTTCAATATTACTGTAAAGGAAACCTTGTTTCAAAAGTTCCAACTTTGCGGTTTGTTCGTCAAGACCTTTAACACTGGTAATACTGATCTCTTTCGATCCTAAACTTATTGTAAGTTCAATAACTGTATCTTTTTCTACCTGACTCTTAGGCTCTACCGACTGCCCGCATATAGCACCAACGGGATACTGATCCGAATATGCCTTGTCACCTATAACTATCTTGAATTTTTCGTAATCTTCAACATCCAAAATATCGGAATAATAACTTCCGCGTAAATCGGGTACGGTATAAAGTTTTGCGGTTTCTTCTGCGCCGCTGTCAACCGTGCCTATTGAATCAACCACAGGTGCTTGGGTAGAGGAATTATTATTAGTCGGTTGTGATTCGGTACCGAAAATATCCTCTTTGAAAACGGTGAAGACCAAAATTGCGGCAATTGCCAAAAATACAAGCGCGGTACAAACTGCTGAAATAACCGCATATTTAGCGTTAGAGCGTGACTGTTTCTTTTTAGCCTCTTTTTGCTGCTGTACATCTTTTTCTTGCTGTTTTTTAGAAACCTTTGTTACGGTTTCTTCGATTTCGCCGTAAACCAGTTGGTTTTTAAAGATTTCCATATTTTTTGTACGGTCCTCAGGTTTAACCTGCAAAGCATTTGCCAAAGCGGCTAAAACGTGTCTCGGAAGTTCTTCCGCAAATTTTGCAGGAATAGCCATCGCGCCATTTTCAAGCCTTAATGTAGCTTTTGGCACAACATTGCCTATAAGCACATTAAAAAGTGTGCAGGCAAAACCGTAAACATCGGTATAACTGTCAACCGTGGAAAATTCGCCGCCGTATTGCTCTATTGCGGAAAATCCGTCAAACAGTTGTACTTCAAAGTCACTGTTTGCGGTACGCAGTTTATTAACAGCATAATCCGAAATGCGAAGTTTTCCGTCACGGCCGACAATAACAGTATCAACCGAAATACCTTTATGAACCATTCCTAAATCATTCATACCTTTAATGGTATCAATAAGGGGTAAGAACAGCGCCCTTGCCTGCTCCCATTTAAGAGTGCCGCCGTTTCGCGCCAAAAAGTCACGCAAAGTGATGCCTGCAATATTTTGTGAAATTGCAAAAGCAGTACCGTTTTCTTCAAATACATCCAAAACAGGAATAAGTGAAGCAAAGCTCTGTTCGGATATTTTTTGGTTTATTTCTATAAACTCCAAAAGTCCCTCGTTAAAAGGATATTCGTTACCTTTTATTATGGACACGGTTTTATCGGGATTACGGTGTGCAACACCTATGGGGAAATATTCTTTCACAGTTACAACTGTTTCCTTTAATCCGTCAAAACCGATATAACTTATGCCCTCACCGTTTGAGGATATTACTTTACCTACAATATAACGGTCATTAAGTACCGAACGAAGCGGAAGTGCGTCATTAGGATTTTGATTTCCCAAATCAAATCCGCAAACAGGACAAATCTGTTCGCCGGAATTATCATTCATACAACTCATACAAAGTTTTTCGGTGTTTATCATAAACAGCCTCCGAAAATTATAATTTTTTATTTAAGTATAACACATTTGTCAAGTCTCTTCAGAAACTTCGGCAGTTTTCTTTTTAGACTCTATAGGAAGCATCTTTCTGAAAACGCAGGTATGATGCGGTGTTATAAGCCTATCTTCGTGCAAAGAACCAAAATACCAATGCTTGAATTCGCAGGAATTACCGATTTCCTGAAAATAACCGTTAAGTTTATTTACGCGGTCAGCACTGCCTTTTCTTAAAAGCATTGCACTTTTCACAAGCGAAGGCGGTTCGTGGGTAATTATGTAATCAACCTTGCAACCCGCTTCGTCAAGACACTTTGCACCCTCAGCCATTTCAAGCGCGGTAGGTTCTTCATCACTCCACCAGTTACCCTGTTCGCGCCGCATATCCTTATCGGTGCTTTCCCCGCCGCCGAATGTGAAAAAGCGGTTGCCGTCGATATCAAAAATCTGTCCGCGCATTAAATGGATAAGATTGCCTTTTATTCTGTGCACCATTCCACCGTGCCAATAAGTAACACGCGAACGGTTAATTTTATCAAGATTATCGTGTGTGCCGTCAACAAAAGCGGTAACAAATCTTCTTGTGGCAAGATAATCAATAACTTCTCTTTCAGTTTTGTCGCCCGAAAATATGTAGCCAAAGTCTCCGCAAACCAACAGCACATCTCCGCTTTTAAGTTTTCTGAAATTTTTGTCGTAAAGTCTTTCGAGTTCGCCGTGCATATCACCTGTTACATATACCAAAACCGTTTCACCTCTTTTTATAAAAAACCTCTTTAAAAAAATCAATAATATGGTATAATATAAATGTTACAATATATTATACTACATTTGCAGGGAGATTTCTATGCTAAAAAAGACATTTTCCATTATTTTTATATGTTTTTTGATAATTTTAAGTGTTTTTTCACCTATCACCGCCTCCGCTTACGAGGTTACAAGTTTTGAAATAACAGCAAAAGCAGGAATGCTTGTATCGCTTGACACTGGCGAAATGCTTTATGAAAACAATATAGATAAAAAGGTTTATCCCGCTTCAATTGCCAAAATTATGACGGCAGTGCTTATGATTGAAAGTGACAAGTGGGATCCCGAAGCCAAAGTCACCCTCACAAAAGATGTGCTTGATATGGTTTTGGGCACAGGGCTTGCAGTTTCGCTTTTGGAAGAGGGGGAGGAATTTACCCAACTTGATATGCTTTATATGGTGCTTGTTTCTTCTTGGGGTGATATAACCTATCAAGCCGCAATAACCTACGGCGGTACGGTTGAAAATTTTGTTAGTATGATGAACCAAAAAGCCCAAGAATTAGGTCTTAACGGCACACACTATTCAAACCCTGTAGGTCTTCACGAAGAACAAACCTACACCACGGTAAGAGATATTTATACTTTAGCAAAACACGCTATGCAGTACGATGTTTTTAATACCGTAACTTCTGTAGCGCGCCACAAGGTACAAACAACCAAAGGCACCACCCGTACCCTTTCCACCACAAATTTTTTGCTTGACTCTTCTACCAATTATTATTACACATACGCCAGCGGTATTAAGACAGGCTTTACTGATGAAGCAGGCAGATGTTTGGTAAGCACCGCCTCTTATAACGGTTACAATTATATGTGTATTCTTATGAACTGCCCGAACACCCCTAGCAAACGCTATGAATTTGCCGAAAGCAAGGAACTTTACCGCTGGGCATTTAACAACTTTTCTTTTAAAGAGGTTGCAAAATCGGACGAGCCTGTTTGCGAAATTCCTGTTGAATATTCGCTTGATACCGATTTTGTCCCCCTTTATTTTAAAAGTCCGTTTGTAACTATTTTACCTAACGATGCAGATGATTCCACCCTTGTAATAAAAACCCACTTTAATTCAGAAACAGCCAAAGCACCTATTAAAAAAGGCGATGTTTTAGGTGAAGCCCAGGTTATGTATGCCGAAAAGGTTATCGGCACGGTTGATTTGGTTGCAGGAAACGATGTTGCTTCAAGCGGTTTGCTTGTTATTGCAACCTATGTTAAAGACTTCTTTACAAGTATTTATATGAAATTGTTTTATGCAGTTATTGCAATAATTGTTATAGTATTTATCATAATGTGTATCCGTCTTAACTTAGCACGACTTAAAAAACGAAAAGTAAGATACATTCCTTATGATAAGGATAAAAAATAATAATTACTACAGGCTAAGTCGGTAGTTTGCTCTGCGGCTATAAGACTACCAAATAATCCAACATTTGCAAACTTGCCCTACTGCCGAAAATTCGGCAAAGCCCTCCCGGTGTTTAGGAGGGTGGCTGAGCGTTAGCGAAGTCGTGAGGATTGTAGTTCTAAATAACAATCCCTCAGTCAAAACCTGCGGTTTTGCCAGCTCCCTTTACACAAGGGAGCCGTCACTGAGGTGAACTTGCTCATCTGGAACCACCTGCTTAGCAGATTGTTTTCTTGATACAATAAAAAATAATTAAAATAATCCACTACTTCACATTCAAAATAAAGTGAAATAGTGGATTATTTATTTTATATCGCCTTATCTGATTCTGCAATATTTATTATCACTTTTCCCTTTTTTTCTGCAAGTTGCTTAAATGTATAAGCACCGCCAAAAGAATCCGTAACATAAGTTATCACTATATCCGATCGATTTATCATCCATTCATTACGTTTACAAATAGCAAACCGACGCGGAACCTTTTCAAGCCCGTCAGGATAAATTGTATCAGAATAATCTTGATAATCATCTTTTTTGCAAGGCAAATAAGCAAGCACAACAGCATATTCTATATGCGGATGACTTATCTTTAATTCATTTAACAAATTCCTTACCATAAAATCAAAACCGCCATGATTTCCTATATAAAAAATGTTTCACACCAAGATTTTCTATCAAGTCAATTAAAACTCTTTTTAGTAATGGATAAATTGATTGCGGTACTCTGCTATGTCCAAAGAATGTCGCTTTCATAATTTTTCCTTATTTTTATTATTATGCACCTATATGGGTGCATAATAATATTATCACTCATCTATAATATTGTCAAACAGTTTTGTTCTTAAACAAGCGCAAAAAGGTGATGTGACAATGAATTTAACCATTGAAAAGAAAGTGGGAGAAAATATAAGGAACCTTCGTATCAAAGCAAATATGACACAAGAAATGCTTGGTGCAAAATTACAGTTAGAGGGCTGTGATTTGACAAGAAGTGCTATTGCTAAAATCGAGGTTGGACAAAGGCACTTATATCCTGATGAGATTATCTTAATCAGAAAAATCCTTAAAACAACTTATGAAGAAATACTCAATATAAAATGATAAAAACCGTACAGTCCAAACTAAACTGTACGGTTTTTTAATTATTCATTAGTTTATAGCTTTTGTTTCGATTTCTTCTACTGCACGGGCAATAAAGTCTTCTGTCTTCATAGCACCTAAGTCGCCGTCCTCACCGCGTTTACGCACTGCAACTGCACCCGTTTCAACTTCGCTGTCACCAATAACCAACATATACGGTACTTTTTGAAGTCTGGCTTCGCGTATTTTGTAACCGATCTTTTCGTTACGGTCATCAAGTTCAACACGCATACCTTTGGCTTCCAACTGCTTTTTAACATCGTAAGCGTAGTCAAGATGTCTATCAGCGATGGGTAAAATTTTAACCTGTGTGGGCGCTAACCACATCGGGAAAGCACCTGCATATTTTTCAATAAGAAGCGCCAATGTGCGTTCGTAACAACCGATTGAAGTACGGTGAATAATGTATGGATTTTTCTTCTGACCGTCACGGTCAACATATTCCATACCGAATTTTTCAGCTAACATCTGGTCAATCTGAATGGTAATAAGGGTATCTTCCTTGCCGTAAACGTTCTTGATTTGAATATCAAGTTTAGGTCCGTAGAATGCTGCTTCACCTACACCTACTTTGTAAGGAATCTGGAGGTGGTCAAGAATTTTGCCCATCATATCCTGAGCCTCGTTCCACTGTTCAGGCGTACCAATGTATTTTTCACTGTCATTAGGATCCCACTGTGAAAAACGGTAAGAAACATCTTCATAAAGTCCCAAAGTTTTAAGCATAAATATTGCAAGTTCAAGACTTCCTCTGAATTCGTCTTCTAACTGTTCAGGTGTGCAAATTAAGTGACCTTCAGAAATGGTGAACTGACGAACGCGGATAAGTCCGTGCATTTCGCCCGATTCTTCATTACGGAAAAGGGTTGAAGTTTCACCGTAACGCAAGGGCAAATCACGGTATGAACGGGCGCGGTTTAAATATGCTTGATACTGGAACGGACAGGTCATAGGACGAAGTGCAAAACATTCTTTGGTTTCGTCACTGGGGTCACCCAAAACAAACATACCGTCTAAATAATGGTCCCAGTGACCTGAAATTTTATAAAGGTCACTCTTTGCCATCAAAGGTGTTTTTGTGCGAAGCCAACCGCGTCTTTCTTCCTCGTCTTCAACAAAGCGCTGTAAAATCTGTAAGATTTTTGTGCCTTTTGGAAGCATTATCGGAAGTCCTTGACCAATGCAGTCAACCGTTGTGAAAATTTCAAGCTCACGGCCTAATTTATTATGATCGCGTTTTTTAGCCTCTTCAAGCATTGTAAGGTGTTCTTCAAGTTGGGCGGCTTTCGGGAAAGCAGTACCGTAAACACGGCAAAGCATTTTTTTAGAACTGTCGCCTCGCCAATAGGCACCCGTAGCCGAAGTTAATTTAAAGGCTTTAACAGCGCCTGTGCTCATCAAATGCGCACCTGCGCAAAGGTCGGTAAAATCACCTTGAGAATAGAAACTGATTTCTTCTCCGTCAGCAATACCCTCAGCCAATTCAACCTTATAAGGTTCATTTTCTGCTTCAAACTTTGCAACCGCATCTGCCTTTGAAAGTGAAAAACGGTTAAGTTCAAGGTCTTCCTTAACAATTTTCTTCATTTCGTCTTCGATTTTCTTCAAATCGTCAGGAGTAAACTTCTCGTCAATATCAAAATCGTAATAAAAACCGTCATCAACAGCAGGACCGATAGCAAGCTTTGCTTGAGGGAACAAACGCTTAACCGCCTGTGCTAAAATATGCGAAGCGGTATGGCGGAAAGTCCATCTGCCGTATTCATCCTCAAAAGTCAAAAGTTCAAGACTGTCGCCATCCTTTAAAACGGTACGCAAATCGCAGTTTTCACCGTTAATTCTGGCAGCCAGGACGTTTTTGTAAAATCCGCCGCCAAAAGATTTTGCGATTTCAAAAGCATTAATGCCATCGTCAAATTCTTTAACATTATCCCTTAAAGTAACCTTAATCATAATATCCTCCTAAAAATAAAATACTTCGTCCCACAAGGGACGAAGTATAATTTCTCCGCGGTTCCACCCAAATTCCGAAAATTCGGCACTTTGTACCTTTAACGCAGGTTTTACGTCTGTGTTGCTACCCACAGCGCTATACGGCGGTCTCACTTAAAATTTGTTTAGCGGATTTTCAGCCGACGGTCCGCACTCTCTTAAAACAAAATTTTTAAGTTAATGTCCGTAATCATTGCTTTATCAAATGAATAATACACCAATTTTTAAAAAGTGTCAAGTATTTTGTCTTGCATTTTTATTATTATAGTATTACAATTACATATAAAGGAAAGTGATATTATGTTAATTATGTATTTAAGATTCCCAGGTGGCAAACCAAAAGCGGTTACCTTTAGTTATGATGACGGTTGCCCGCAGGATGTAAGGCTCGCTAACACCCTTGACCGCTACAATATGAAGGGTACTTTTAATTTATGCCGTTTTGAAAACAGAAAACCTACCGACCGCATAATCTCTTTAGAGGATGCCAAAGAGCATATTCTTAATAAAGGTCATGAAATTGCAACCCACGGTTATTACCATTTAGCAAGCGGTGCGGTGCACGATTTTACAGGTATTCAGGATGTTATTAATTGCCGATTACATCTTGAAAAGGAATTCGGGGTTATTGTACGCGGTATGGCATACGCCACAAGCGGAATAAAACATTTTCATAATTTCACAAATTACGAAAAAGTAAAGAATTATTTAACATACCTTGGCATTGCTTATGCACGCAGTACGGCAGATAATAATTCTTTCTATTTGCCGACAGATTGGCACAAATGGGAAACTACAGGTCATCACAACAATCCAAGGCTTATGGAATATATAGATGAATTCTTAGCAATAGACAGCGAAAAATCCATGACCGGTGTAAACCGTATGCCAAGACTTTTCTTTGTGTGGGGACACAGTCGTGAATTTGATAAGGATAACAACTGGGACCGTTTGGAAGAAATTTGCCAAAAACTTTCAAATAAGGATAATATTTGGTACGCTACCAATATCGAAATTTACGATTATGTAAAGGCTTACGAATCCCTTGTTATGAGCGCTGACAGAAAAATAATTTACAATCCGTCAAACCAAACTGTCTGGTTCGATATTGACGGTACACTTTACAGCGTAGCCCCTGGCGAAACCTTAAAACGTTAATATTGGTGATAAAATGTTTTTTAAAAAAAGCAATTACGATTGGCTTGTGGTGGGGCTTGGTAACCCAGGCGCAAAGTACGAAAATACCCGCCACAATGTCGGTTTTATGGCAGCCGACCTTTTTATGAGTGAAAACGGCGGAAGTTTCAATAAAACTAAAATGCAAAGTGTTTTCGGTGAATGTAAAATAGGTAATAACCGTATACTAACAGTAAAGCCCCAAACCTTTATGAATAATTCAGGTGTTGCGGTATCGGCTATTGCAAAATTTTATAAAATCCCAAGTGACCGTATAATTATTATTTTTGATGATATTTCTTTAGATGTTGGCAAACTGCGTATGCGCAGGAAAGGAAGCCACGGCGGTCACAACGGTATGCGAAGTATTGTAGAGCATTTAGGAACAGATAATATTGCCCGTATTAAAATCGGTGTAGGTGCAAAACCGCACCCCGATTATGATTTAGCAGATTGGGTATTATCAAAATTCCCAAAAACAGATACCGAAAACCTTAATAAATCGCTTGAAACCGCAAGCCGAGCCATAAAAGAAATTATCACACGCGGTATCGATTCGGCTATGA
>JAZSDM010000026.1:0-8766 GCA_045531145.1 Acutalibacteraceae bacterium
CAAATTCCGTAATTAGTTCAACACCGTCTTGGTCGGCTGCGATTTGGGGGTCGAATTCAATCTGCAAGGGGGCGGTGTTACCGTATCCACATTGAACAGATGCAATTCCGTTTGACTGACCTGTTGCCGCGCCGTCGGTTCTGAAATGGGGGTTGGGGTTAGCGCCGTGGGAAATTGGATCGAAAGCGTGTCTGCCGTTAGGTGTAGCACCAACAGCAGAGCCATACTCAATAGTACGCGCCCAAGAGAACCAACCGGGAATCAACTGTCTGTTTTCGGGCATTTCTTGTGCACGAAGTGCTTTTACCCAACTTTCAGTTAATTTTTTGGCCCATTGGTCCGAAACAGTACCGCCTTGGCAGTATTTAGGACTGCTGTTAAGCATAAGTCTCACACGTTCGCCCAAAACACCGTCAAAATTATTTTCAAGGTTTTCATAAAGTTCATCCCAAGAAAGTACCTTTTCTTCTTCAATACGGGTTTGCATTGCACCGAACGAGTCTGCCACAACCGCAAGACCTACACCGTCAATACCGACTGTATAAAGCTCTGCGCACTGTGAAATATCAAGACCTTTTTCGATGGTATTCTTCATCATAAGGTTCATAATAAGCTCGGGCGTAACCTCTGCTTGATGGTCGATATGAAGATTAATACCTTTAGCAGTAACATTAACTGCTTCTTTTAAATGTGAATTATAAAGCTCAAAAAGTTTAGCGGTGGATTTTTCCTCGATATTCTTCATATCGTTAAGGGCGTTTTCCATAACTTTAGCAATATTAATCTTAACGGTATCGTTCATAGGAAATTCAATACCTGGAACACACATCCAGTTACAGCCTACTGCAATACGGCTTCTGGCAATTGCCTTTGTAACGCCTGTATTTTTCATATAGCCTTCTGAAAGGGTTTTATCACAGCAAAAACGCGGCCAAGCGTTTTTGTTTTTAAGCAGATAGTAAACCGACTTTTTAACAAATTCTTTATCGCAGTTTTCGTGAACACGAACTGTTAGGTTAGCGGAAATATTAATCATATCCGCCGCTTCTAAAATAAGGTAGGACAGATGATTTGTTAAATCGCGGTCAAATTCATCCACACCCGAAAGCTGATAGTAATGCGGGTCGATAAGCAAAAGGTTTGCTATTAAGAATTTTGCGGTTTCATCATCCAAAATTCCGTTTTTAATATCATTTTCGTAGTAGGGAAGAAGTATAGTATCAAGTTGGAAGCCCGCGCCGTCACGAGTGTAAACACGCGAAGCGCAGTTGAAATATGAAACCCATTGGCAAACCTGTCTAAGTGTTTTAGGAGCTCCTAAACGCACAGCAAGGTTTGTTTCCAACATCCCTTCAAGATTTTCTTTAATTTCGGGTCGGGTTTCAATCTCAATAAGTCTTTTAATTTCTTCGGTATGGCGGTCAATAAAGCGGATAATTGCTTCAACGCATTTTTGTTCAGCATCGTAAAAAGCCTTTTTATCGGGATTAACCGTTCTGTAATGGTCAATTTTTTCAAGCAATCCGCCAAAACCTAACTCAAGACCGATTGTATAATCACAGGCTAAGTGAGCGTCACCGTCAATACCTGTTTGAATATTATATTTCTTTTGTAATGGCTTTAAGTCGTCGTATGGGAAACGCTTTTCATCCCAACGCTTGCTCCACTGATTTGTAACACCTGAAAGGTCTTCGTCTTTGAGCTGTTTCTTGCGCCAATTCGGCATATAGTGGAGGTCGCCGCGGTAGTTTACAAGCATATCACGCCATCTGCCGCAAAGCATTTCGAGTGGGTCTACATAAGGCGGATGCGCATCCATAACTCTGCAGAAGTTTTCGCTCATACCGTCAAGTCCGTAAAAACTGCCGTTTTCACTGTTGTACCAAGGCTCAACTATGTAACCTTCGGGGAGCGGCACTGTACCAAAATCGTCAAGGTCAGTATAGCCGTTTTGATCCCTCTTTTTAAGGGTGTCTTCTATTTTTTTCTGACGAATTAAATCAATTCTTTGCTTGTATGTCAGCATATTTTTTCAAAACCTCCATCTGACTGTTTGTTGGAATACTGAATTCGGTAATCGGGAGTCCTAACGCTTTTTGTTTGGTTACTCCCAATGGATGATAGGGTAAAAGTTCATACCCAACAACGTTTTTAAACTGTTTTAAAAATTCGGTAATGGCAGAAATTTCTTCTACAGTATCGTTAACGCCCGGAATAATAGGTGTTCTTACAAGAAAAGGAACATTAAGAGCATCAAGTTTTTTGAAATTTTCTTTAATGATTTTGTTATCAATTCCAACATATTCAATATGTTTTTTGTTATCAAAAACTTTAAAATCTGCCATAACAAAATCAATTTCGGACAAAATTTCACTGTCAAAAATGCAAAGTGAAGTTTCAATTGCAGTACGAATACCTGCATTCTTGCATTTTTTTATAAGACTTTTTAGCATTTGCGGTTGCATCAGCGGTTCGCCACCCGAAAAGGTGACACCGCCTCCCTTAGAGTAGTAGTCCTTATCAAGTAAAATTTGTTGGAAAATTTCATCGTCGGTCATTTCTTTGCCGCACAAAACCTTTGCGCCTGCAAAACAACCCTTTTCACACAAACCGCAACCGATACATTTTTCGGGATAGAACATCATTTGCGGTTCGGGGGGAATACATTCGGGGTTATGACACCATTTGCAGTCAAGAGGACAACCTTTGAAAAAGACTACTGTGCGAAGTCCGGGACCATCCTCAAAACTTGAGCGTTCAATTTCTGTAATAATGGCTTTTAAATTACTCATTTTATCTTTTCTTTTTTACCTGTTTTAGCAGATTTCATTGCAGAATCAATAAGCGACATAAGTTTAATGTTAAAATCAAGAGTAATGGTCTTGATAAACGGCTTATTGTTCTTTTTGCAATATGCATAGTGGTCAACAATGTTTACAATATGCGGTGTAATTTCGTATTCGGGCAAATCAATCTTTTCGCCGTAAATATCCATAGCCACTATTTCGCGGTTAGTGTCACTAAAAATAACACCGTCTGTGCAGTAGTAAACAGGTCCTGTAGGAAGTGCTGCCTGCGGGAATGTCCATGTGCCCTCAACAATACCGAATGAATCCTTGTATTCAATAATACCTGCCATATTATCTGGGCAGTTCATATAAGGGGTGTTGTAATTGTCGGCAAAAGCCATAACCGAAACAGGACGGTCATTTTGGTTATCGCGTACCCATTCGTTAAAGAAACAACCGTAGCAACCGATATCGAGGAAAGCGCCGCCGCCGGTTTCTTTTTTATACCACCAGGTTGATGCTCTCTCATCGTCGGTCATTTCCTGTGCCTTTTCGGTAACACCGCGGTGCTTAGCGCCCTTACCTAAAGGTCCTGTGTGACCGTTATTGTAAGCCGCTTTAACAAGCTTGCCAACAACACCGCTTTCTAAAGCGGCGATTTGTTTATGTATATATGGTCTCCAGATAACAGGCCAGTTAACAATTGCTTCAATTTTATACTTTTCAACAATTTTTTTAATTTCAAGGGCATCTTTGTAGCTCACTGCCATAGGCTTTTCAATGCTTACATCAATGCCGCGTTTTGCACATTCAAGTACAATCTGCGGTTTGCGGTAGTTTTCACAGATAATAAATGCAATGTCGGGCTTTAATTCATCCAACATCTGTTTATAATCTTCGTAAGGAGTTAAACCGTATTTTTCGCTGTTATTTTTAATATTCCACGCTCTTGTGTAGCGGGCTTCGGTCTTTTCGGGAACCTCTGCGGGCACATCCGCAAAACCGATAAGTTCAAAATATTCCTGCTCGTTAATATATTGCGCAATTTCATTTACGTGCATATGAGCAAAACCGATAATTACTGCTTTAATCATTTTAGTCACCTACTTTATGATTTCGTTAACGTTAACTTCTCTGCCAAGTTCGGCAGAAAGATATGCGGCTTCAATAATTGCTGTTACGTTTAAGGTTTCTTCGGGCTTTACAAACAGTTCTTCTTCGCCACTGAGTGCATTAGCAAAGTTTTGGACTAAGCAAAAATGTCCATAGAAGGGATGGTCCTTAAAACCGTTAGGTGTAACGACAGTGTCACAAATATCACTTTCGCCCGAGTAAATTTTACCGTTTTCAATATCAATACCGCAGTTTTTACCCGCAAGTATAATGTTATTTTCGTCCCTTAAATTAGCAGACCAAGCAACCTTAAAGGTAAGCGCTGCGCCGTTTTCAAAGTTAATGTATCCACTTGAAAAAGATTCAACATCCATTTCGTCAGGATTAAATTTATCAGCCGAAACACTACCTGCAGGGGCGCCCGATGCTGCTGCAGATCCGAGTTCGTTAGCGTGAACCTTAGACATCATAGCCTTTACCGAAACGCATTTTGGGTTACCCATAAGCCATACGACAGAGTCAACACCGTGCACACCTATGTCGGTAAACGCACCGCCGCCGCTTGCGGATTTTAAATGGAACTTACCCCAGAAGGGAATACCGCGTCTGCGGATACGGGAAAGTTCGGCATAGTAAATATCACCGATTTCACCCTTTTGCACCATATCAAATGCGGCAAGTCGTTCAGGCAAGAAACGAAGACTCTGACAAGCCATAAGTTTTTTGCCTTGGCTTTCGGCATAGTCGTACATTTCTTTAGCATCCTTATATGTAAACGCTAAGGGCTTTTCGCAAAGGACGTTTGCACCGTAGGAAAGCGCCAACATTGTGAATTTTTTATGTAATAAATTAGGAACACAAACCGAAACCACATCGGGCTTTTCAGCTTTAAGCATTTCTTCAGCGTCGGTGTAGTAGTTTGGTATGTTATGTGTTTCGGCGGTTTTCTTTGCCGCCGCCTCAACAACATCACAAACTGCAACAATTTCGTATTTGTCAGGGAATGCTTTATATGCGGGAATGTGCGCGTTATTGGCAATCATTCCGCAACTGATAATAGCAACTTTTAACATTTTAAAACTCCTTAAAAAAGTCAAGTGTTTGTTGGTCCGGCACTGTGGGACGGTATTCAAGACCGATATGTCCGTTGTAATCAAGTTTCAAAATTTCACTGATTATGGTTTTATAATCTACATTACCTGTTCCTACCTGATGTCTTCCGGGAGCATCCGCAACGTGAAAATGACCGATTAAATCAATGTTTTCACGGATTTCGTCCATATCAAAGTCACCCATCATATTCTGATGGTAAATATCGTAAAGCATTTTTACATGCGGGTTATTTATTTCGCGTAAAAGTTCAAAAACAGGGGTGGCGTAGGGCATAGAATATCCTACACGGTCAATATCGTTAAGTGGCTCTACAATAAGTGTAACATCGTTTTCTTCCAAAAGCGGAATTGCCGCAGTAAGACACTTTTTAACATTTTCTTTATTGTAGGGTGCGTGCTCCCCGATAAGAACTATCATAGCGTTAGCGCCGAATTTTTTGTAAACGGGTATGCTTTCTTTTAAAGCAGTTAAAAAATCCTCAACTCTGCCTGCGTTTAAAATTCCGCGGGATAAATCGTAGGAAAGTTGTTGGTCGGTACTGTCAATATTAAATATGGACAGCTTCATATCGTTTTTGGCCATGGTATCAACAATAGCATCAACATCCTTGTTGGTCCATTTCCAAAATTCAATTGTATCAAAACCGCAATTTTTAACGGCTTCGAATTTATCCATAAATTCAGTATCGGCAAACATCATATCAATGCAAATACTTGTTTTCATAATTACACCTTTGGTGTGACGGATCATCCGCCACACCAACCTTTTTTTATTTATTTAAGAATTTCATAGTAGTCTTTCTTTTCGAAAGTAAGTCTTTCCCAATCAGCAGGTGCATCACCGTAATCCGGAACATCCATCGGCATACCGTCCTTCATTGCAGAAAGGTGAGCGGTAAGACCGGGGAGGGTATATCTTGCAGAATCCCAAGCATTGTTGGGCGGCAATTTGCCCGAAACTACTGCGCGCATAAAGTCGTCAACCAAGAAGGGATGAGAGTTGTAGTGAACGGTATCGGGACAACTTCTGAAAGCAAGCGGAAGTCTTGCAATATCGTGAATGGGAGCAAAACCTCTGTGTGCGGGTTCAGAAATCGGATATGTATTAATATCAAAATCGGGAGAATTTTTGGTCTTTGTAAATGTGTTGGTGTTAAGCAAATCGCTTACATAGTCGATTCTTGTATCGTCAACACCTGCAACAGTACCTTTAATGAATACATGTTGTGTAACCGAACCTTCATAACCGCATTTATCACCGTAGAAACAGGTAATGTAGGAAGAAGGCTTATGTGGAATACCTGCACGGCGGAATTCGTTAATACGTGCTATACCGCCGCCCGACATTTCCATAAGGGCAGTTTCGTTAGAGAATGGGTTGTCCCAATGGTTATTGCCTGCGCCGAAACAACCGTCTTCGTGCTGGTCACGGTAACCCATACAGGAAACCTTTTTAACGTGTTCGTCAAGAGCAGAAAGAATCATTGAAGTGGAGTGTGTTCCGTAATACATCGGAGGAATACCTGCAACACGTTTCCAATCTTTACCGCCCGAAGCCGCAAATGCATAGTAGAATGTAGCCATATCGTGATAATACTGTGCTTCGCCGTATACAAACTTACCAAACTTGCCTTGGCGGTAATTTTCGCGGCAGAAAATAGCGCAAGGGAAATAGTAACAGGTTTCGCCTGCCATATATGTAAGGCGGGTTTCTTTAACTATTTCAATAATTTTTGCAATATCTTCTTCGCTTGTTGCCATAGGAACTGCGCTGTAAACGTGCTTACCTGCTTTAAGGCAGTCGATAACCATACTTCCGTGTAATTGACGTTGTGTAAATATTGCAACACAGTCAATATCCTTGCCGTTAAGCAAGAAATCTTCAAGCGAGGAAAAAGTACGGGTTATTCCATGCTTTTGACATGCTTTAATACAACGTTCTTCAACAATATCAGCAACGGATACTTCGGCTACGTCGGGATGGTCCCTCCAAAGCGGAATAAAGAAATCTGAAAATTCGCCCATACCTACAATACAAATTTTGTGCTTTTTGTTAGACATGTAATCACCTTTTTTAAAATATTTTTTTGTTAATTATATCATATATATAACAGAAAAAAAGCACAAAACGGTACTTTTGTCGCATAAAAACTTTATTTTTATTTCTTTTTCTTGACTTGCGGTGCGGTTGATGTTAATAATATATTGTATGAAACGAAAAAGTTGCACAAAATGTGCAAATCAAGGGAAAGGATAGGGGTTTAATGTCGATATCGAAAAATATATTCGGTCTTACCGACAAAATGTTCTGCATAAGTGACTTTGCGGTGATAAAGAAAGGCGTAATCCCCCCTTGTGACTTCGTTTGTTCACACAATTCGGTACTTTACGAACGCCTTTTTTATGTGGTAAAAGGGACTATTGTTTTTAATGACGAACAGCACAAAGACCTGCGCTTTTCAGCAGGTGATATAATATATTTACCCTCGAATACGGTCTATCGTTCATATTGGGACACCAAAGAGGAAGGGTATTTTATATCGCTTAATTTTATTATTAGTGATACTTCGCACAAAATAATCAACCTTGCAGATGATATAACCCTCTGCTGTAACGACAAGTCGGGTAAAATTTACCGCAGTTTTTGTGATACATATGACAGTTGGGAAAAAGCTTCGCAAGGATATAAATTAGAATGTATGTCGCATTTAATTAATGTAATGCGTGAAATTGCCGTTCGCTCCGAAAGGCACGAACTTGGAAAAGAAAATCGCGAAATTTTAAAAGCAATCTTTTATCTGGAAGAAAATTATTTACAGGATGTTGATATTGACACACTTGTAAAGATTACAAATTTAAAGGAAAGTCAGTTCAGAAGAAAATTTAAACGCTTGAAAGGGATGTCACCTATTAAATATAGGAATATGCTTCGTATCAATAAAGCAGCCGAACTTTTGAAGAGTGGAGAATACTCTGTTGTGGAAGCGGCGATGATTGTAGGCTTTGACGATCCTAACTATTTTTCCCGTGTTTTCAAAAGCCAGTTAGGGCAAAGTCCTACACAATATATATATGCGCAAGAAGAAACACACAGCGAGATGCGGAATTTTTAATAAAAAATGGCAAAATATTTATATCCAAAAATGTTTTTCTTATAGACACCATAGTCGTTTGTCTTTTTTCACAATTTTCAAAACTTTTTTTGTTGCAAAGTGACGAAAGAATAATCTTGACATTTGGATACGGGTAACTTATAATGTTATTGTAAAAAATTATAATTGCTCAAGTGATTGGGCAGTTATTTTAGGAGGAAAACAAAATGAAAAAAACATTAGCACTTCTCTTATGTTTGGCAATGTTAGTTACTGCACTTTCGGTTAACGTTTTTGCAGCAGCAACACCTACCGTTGAGGTTATTACTCACGAATCAACCGCATCAGGTGACACAACATTCGCAATTAAACTTTCCGGTTTCGATTCACTTAAAGGTCTTGACTTGACTGTTACTGGTGACGATGGCGTTACAATGTTAAGCGCATCTGCACTTAAAACCAAGTCTGAACTTGCACTTGACGAAAACTACACAATCAGCCCAGACGGACACACATTACATATCGTTGAACTTTCTGACGATCTTGCAGGCGACATTATCACAGTTGCTGCAAAAGTAAAAGTTGACGGTGAATCACACAATGTTGCTGTTACCGGTGAATTTGCAAAGAGCGGTACCGAATTATATGATTCTGTTACCT
>JAZSDM010000063.1:0-2329 GCA_045531145.1 Acutalibacteraceae bacterium
AAATATAGCTAACAAAATAATTAATTTTTTTCAGAAAAAGGCTTGACAAGCACGAACAAATAATATATTATATTGGAGCGCTTGAAAAACAGCGCAGAAATTTAACAGTTGATCCATTAGCTCAGACGGTAGAGCACTTGAGTTTTAATCAAGGTGTGCGGAGTTCGAATCTCCGATGGATCACCATTGAGAATCGCTCACTCCTTTGTATATCAACGGGTTGAGCGATTTTTGTTTTGCTATATACCGTTCGTTTATTTTTCTAAACTGAAATTTAAAGGAGTAATTTTGAGATAATTGTTGACAAATTGTTGACAAGATTTTAGGGCTATACATTCTATGTTATATAAAGAAATAATCGCCAAGGGCTGCCTTGGCGGTTTGCTTTTTTCTTATTCAGTCTGTGACATCTTCAAAATCCACTTCGATTGCGCCGTCATTGTCACACAATTTCATGACATCCTCTATTGAGGTCGGCGTTGTTACGGAATTTTTGGTGTCAACAGAGATTTCTTGCTTGTCGGTATAGCCGAAATGGTTTTTGAGAATAAAAATAGCTGTTACAACATTGATTTTGTTGTTCATCATGAGCATTTCAGTCATTTCTTCAATGAGACCTCTTGCTCTTAATGCAATTTGCTGATGCGTTTCTTTTCTTTCTCTGCCGTTTGCCCACGCAAGGAATGTGTTACTGTGTATTCCCTGTCTGTTGCATAATCCCGAAACACATGGTCTCATTCCGTGGTTGCCGCAGTGGTCGAAATATTCGCGAATTCT
Source organism: Acutalibacteraceae bacterium (assembly GCA_045531145.1). Lineage (GTDB taxonomy): Bacteria > Bacillota > Clostridia > Oscillospirales > Acutalibacteraceae > UBA737. The sequence continues at coordinate 778 of JAZSDM010000063.1, forward strand.
TTTTTCAACCTGCGTAGGGTCAGAAATATCTATCGGGGGGGCAATCGAAGCCATCGAGAGCCATTCGCATATATGCTGACTGCTCTTCGGGGCTTGTGGTCAAATCAAAATTTTCTTTTTTTACAGACAACTCTTTATCACCTCCGTTGAATGTGGTTTAAAGTTTCGCAGGAAATCGCGGAAACGTCGATTGAGGGCTCGTCCGATTTTTCTGCAATATCAAACAGTCTTTTTCCGTTGTCCTGCAAGACTTGATATATGCCTTTTGCAGACATATCAACAACAGCTTCCTCGTTTGCAATTTCAATACCTGCGTGTTCTCTTATGCCGTGCATTATTTCATGTAGCAACGTTATGCATTTATGTTAAGGTATAACACACTAGACTTTGCGTGCCGCAAAATCGTGTGCCAAAAGGAGATTTTCTCCCTTTGGATGCCCACTTGTGACGATTGCTGTGTATATACAAATTGAATTTTTTGAGCGAAAAGGTACCCACAAAAATTCAACCGTCCACACAAAAATTTTGCAAAAATAAATCCCCAAAATTCAATCGCCACCTTAATTTTTTCGCAATCAAAAAATTGTCAATTCACAATTTCTTAACAACCAAAATCACTTGCTCAAAATGAAAAAAGTCCGAAAATCTTCTCCAACTTTCAGAGATTTTTTCGGACTTTTATTTTATTATGTAATTGTTGTAAACAATAAAACACTGCATTAATTCATCGACTATTGCTGCTTTTTCTCTTCCTCTTGCATTCTTTTCTGAACTAAGGCATCGAGTTTTTTTAAGTACTCTATCTCCATTTTTAACCTTTGATTCTCAGCAATTAAATCTTCCTCAGTTTTTTATCTAACTTAGGCGGTCTACCCCTTCTTGTTCCGTCAGCGATATAGCTGTTGCCTCGTCTTTCCTTCATTAGACCTTCGGCTCCTTCTTCCAAGAATATGAGTTCCCACCTATGTAGCATTGATTCAGCTGCAGATTCCGATTGCCTTACTAATCCATGTTTTCTGGCCGCTTACCTATAACCTAATCGGTGTTCTCGCATATCCATTATAACATTTATTTTAAATTCTCCGCTATACCTTTTCTGTTTTTTTGACATAAAAATATGCACCTCCAAAAGTGTCTAACTTTTGGGGCGCATATCATTTCACCGACCCTAACATTTTAATAATATCAAATCATAATTGCAAAGTCAATAGTAGCAGATAAACTCATAGGCATTTTAACTAAAATTCTCCGTATTATATAACTATACAAAGTCAACTTTGTACAAAATTACATCTTGAAAAGCAGTAAAATTCATGCTATATTATAGTCAAGGAAAGGGTGATACCGATGAATAGGTAAAAACCTAAAGGTAAAAAGTAAAAAACAAAAATTACTCAAAAACCTTTACCTGACAGCCTTAAACATTCAAAGATTTAATAAAAACTCTAAAACAAAATCAGAGAAATAAAAAAATCATGAATTAAGGTTGGACAATACCGCAGAAAGAGAGGTTATCCAAAGATGTTAGATATCAAGAGTTCAATGAAATAAC
>JAZSDM010000122.1:0-19917 GCA_045531145.1 Acutalibacteraceae bacterium
AGCGGTATCCTGTCCCACACGCAGCGCTTCGCATTTTAAAAAGCCTGATTGATTTATGGTAGCGGCAGATACAGTATCATTAACCGTTTTGTCTATAGGAATGCTTTCGCCCGTAAGGGCTGATTCATCAACCGCAGAAAAGCCCTCTAAAACCACTGCGTCTACAGGTATTTGTTCGCCTGGGCGGACGATAAAAATATCACCGATTTTAACTTGGGTTACATCAGTAACAATTTCTTTACCGTCCTTAATAACCGTTGCAGTTTTCGGGGTTAAATCCATTAAACTCTTTAAAGCGTCGGTAGTTTTGCCTTTGGCACGTGCTTCAAGCATTTTGCCAAGTGTTATCAGCGCTAATATCATAGCGGCGGATTCAAAATAAAGTTCGTGAATAAGGTGATGTGCTGATGAAGAATCACCATTAATTACTGCATCGGTCATCATAAATAGAACTGCGGTACTATATATAAATGCCGCTGATGAGCCTAAAGCAACAAGAGTGTCCATATTAGGCGAACGGTTGATAATACCTTTAAAACCGTTTATAAAAAACTTTTGGTTAATTACCATTACAACAACGGTTAAAAGAAGTTGGATCAGTGCGAGTGCAAGGTGGTTTTCAGCCAAAATGGAGGGCAGGGGGAAATTCCACATAGTGTGCCCCATTGAAATATACATAAGTAAACATAGAAAACCTAAAGAAGCGATTAACCTTGTTTTTAGTACAGGAGTTTCGGTATCTGCTAAAGGCTTGTTCCGATGTTCATCGTTTTTTGAACCCACTAAAACAGCTGAGTAACCTGCGTTTTGTACTGCGGCAACAATGTCCTTAGCATCGGCATTACCGGAAACTGTCATTGAATTTGTAAGTAAACTTACGGTACAAGTTTCAACACCCGAAACTTTAGAAACTTCAGTTTCAACACGGCTACTGCAAGCCGCACAACTCATACCTGAAACGGTAAATTTTTGCATCAGTTAGTCACCTCTAACTGAAATTATACACTTTTTACAATATATTGTCAACAAAGAAAAGCCACCTGATCAGGTGGCTTTTCTAAGACTTACTTATTAGCAGCAGGTATTGCAACCGTTGTCGCAACCGCAGCCATTGTTATTGCCCCAACCGCCGCAGCAGAAGAGTATGAGGATTAAGATGATAATCCAAGTACAACCACCGTTATTGTTACACATTATAAAAGACCTCCTTTTTTGTCTTCATCACATACTATGCATAGTTTTTTAAGGTGTTACTTTTAAATTTTGATAAAAAGTATTTGACTTTTCCTGACTTTTGTGTATAATTAAAGTCAGGGAAGGTCAAAAAAGGAGATGTAAAAATATGAGAATGAGTGATTTAATTTCAAGAGAAATTATAAGAATGCTTAACGAATCTGAGGTAAACACCGCCGAAATTCAACGAAACGAATTTGCTAATTTATTCGGCTGTGCGCCCAGTCAGATTAACTATGTACTTTCTTCACGCTTTACACCCGAACACGGTTATATTATAGAAAGCCGTCGCGGCGGCGGTGGATATATACGCATTAAGAGGGTGGCTATTAAGCACGGCTCTGCCTTAATGCATGTTATTAATTCTATCGGCGAACATATTGATGCTATGTCTACAAGAATTGTACTTGAAAACTGTATTGAAGCAGGACTTATTACAGAAAATGCGGCGCGAATAATGGCGGCGGCAGTTTCAAATACCGTAATGCAAAATGTTCCGCCCGCGTTTAAAGATACTATGCGCGCGGCAATACTAAAACAAATGTTATTAACTCAAATTTAGTGAGGTAGATTATATGTTATGTGAAAAATGCGGAAAAAATCACGCTACAACCCATATAAAAACGGTGGTAAACGGTGTGGTTAAAGAATATAATCTGTGCGCTTACTGTGCCGCTAAGCAAGGTTATACCACAAACAGTCTGGCGGGTATGTTAGCGTCAATGTTTGGCGAAATATCTAACGGCGAACTTTCAAAACATCAAACAAAATGTTCTGTTTGCGGCGCCGCTTTTTCGGATATTGCAAAAACGGGCAAGGTTGGTTGCAGTGAATGTTATACAGTGTTTTATAACGAACTGCTACCTTATCTTAAAAGGGTGCACGGCAGTACCGAACACGCAGGCAAAGTGCCTAATAGCGCACCGCTTAATGCTAAACCGCAAACACAGACAGTAGAAGATTTAAGAAATGAATTAAGCCGTCTTGTAGCAGAGGAAAAATACGAGCAAGCGGCAGTTATAAGGGATAAAATTAAAGAAATGGAGGAAAAGGATAATGAGTAACTGGTATTCAAAAGCCGCCCCAATGGACGATATTGCCGTTAGTAGCAGAATACGTCTTGCAAGAAACCTTAAAGGTATTCCTTTTCCGTCAAGAATGTCATTAGAACAAAGAAAAGAACTTAATAAAAAGGTAAAAGATGCAATTTGCGAAAGCGACACACCTTTTGCTAAAACTTTAAAATATATCGATATGCGTGATATTCCCGAAACTCAACGTTTTGCGATGGTTGAAAGACACATTATAAGCCCCGAATTTGCAACAAAAGGACTCGACGGCGCAATCATACTATCTAATGATGAAAGCATAAGTATTATGATAGGAGAAGAAGACCATATTAGAATTCAGGTAATCTTAGGCGGTCTTCAATTGCCAGAGGCTTATGATATTGCCGAAAAGATTGATACACTTTTATACGATTCACTCCATTTCGCTTTTGACAGCAAACTCGGGTTTCTTACCGAATGTCCTACAAATTTGGGAACAGGGCTCAGAGCATCGGTAATGCTGCATTTACCGGCTCTCGAAAATAACGGCGAAATTGATTCTTTAGCAGAATCGGTAGGGAAAATCGGGTTTACAGTCAGGGGAATGTATGGCGAGGGCTCAAAATCTTCGGCATCGCTTTACCAAATTTCCAACCAGATAACTTTGGGTATAAGTGAAAATAACGCGCTTGATAATCTTAAAATAATAACAACACAGTTAATCGAAAAAGAACGAAACGAGCGCAACAATTTTAATAAACTTAAAATAGAAGATTTGTGTTACAGAGCATTGGGAACACTGCAAAACAATAGAATTTTATCGAGTGAAGAAATGATGAATTTACTCTCACGTGTTAAACTTGGTAAAAGTATGGGCATACTTAATTTGGAAGTTTCACCCATAAAACTTTTAATTGAAGCGCAACCTTTTATGTTAATGCAAAAATACGGTGTTATGGAAGCAGACGAGCGTGACATCTACCGCGCAAATATGATGAGGGAAACGCTTTCTAAACTTTAAAGAGAGGCAATAAAATGAAATATAATTTTAACGGATTTACTTCAAAAGCAAACGAAGCTTTAAATCAGGCAATTAATTCTGCCGAACTTTTGGGTCACACCTATGTCGGTAGCGAGCATTTGCTTTTGGGACTTTTAAAAATAGGCAGCGGTGTGGCATCGGCTGTGCTTAATAAAAGCGGTGTAACACCTGAAAAAATTGAAGAACTTATACGTTCAAAAATCGGTAGCGGTACTCCTACAAAACTTTCGCCCGATTATTTCACTCCAAGAGCCAAAAAGGTTATTGAGGTTGCAATGAACGGTTGCAGTAATTTGGGTAAAAAATATGTTGGCACCGAGCATTTGCTTATCGGTATTTTAAGCGAGGGCGATAACTACGCTATAAGATTTTTAAATGAATTGGGTGTTGATATTGCAACCCTTACTACTCAGGCATTAAATGCTTCGGGAATGGAGGCTAACGCAAACATTAATAATAAAGAACAAAGTAAACAGGAAACCAAAACACCAACACTTTCAAAATACGGCAGGGATTTAACAGAGGAAGCGAAGCAGGGCAAAATTGACCCCGTAATCGGAAGGACACAGGAAATTGAAAGAATAATTCAAATCCTTTGCCGCCGCACTAAAAATAACCCTTGCTTAATTGGCGAACCCGGTGTTGGTAAAACTGCTATAATCGAAGGTTTGGCACAGCAAATTGCAAGCGGTAACGTGCCCGAAATTTTGCAAGACAAAAAGGTGTTCACCCTTGATTTAACAGGTATGGTTGCAGGTACAAAATACCGCGGTGACTTTGAAGAAAGAATAAAATCGGTTATTGATGAGGTTACAAAGTCAAAAGATATTATTTTGTTCATTGATGAAGTACACACCATAATCGGTGCAGGCTCGGCAGAGGGTTCTACCGATGCGGCAAATATTTTAAAACCGCAACTTGCCCGCGGTGAGTTTCAGTTAATAGGCGCTACCACAATTTCGGAGTACAGAAAAAATATTGAAAAAGATTCTGCTCTTGAAAGGCGTTTTCAACCTGTTACAGTGGCAGAACCTACCGAAGATGATGCAATACTTATTTTAAAAGGACTTAAAGATAAGTATGAAGCGCACCATAAGGTTAAAATTACCGATGATGCGATTACTTCGGCGGTTAAACTCTCATCTCGTTATATTAGTGACAGATTTTTACCCGATAAGGCGATAGATTTAATTGACGAAGCGGCTTCGCGTGTAAGACTAACTGCGAGCCATATTCCCGAGTCGCTTAAAGATTTGGAAGAACAGATTAAACTTACCGAATCCGAAAAGGACGAGGCAATAAATTCTCAGGAATTTGAACGCGCCGCCACTTTGCGTGATACCGAAAACGAACTTAAAGAAAAATACAAGGCCGAAAAAGAAAATTGGAGTAACCAAAATTCACATACAAAGGGTGAGGTTACAGAAGAAACTATTGCAGAAATTGTGTCTAGTTGGACGGGTGTTCCCGTTTTGCAGTTAACCGAAGAGGAAAGCGAAAGACTTTTACGCCTTGAAGACGAACTTCATAACCGCATTGTCGGTCAACACGAAGCCGTTACGGCTGTTTCAAAGGCTATACGTAGGGGCAGGGTAGGTCTTAAAGACCCAAAACGTCCGATAGGTTCATTTATTTTCTTAGGTCCTACAGGTGTTGGTAAAACCGAACTTTGTAAGGCTCTTGCTACTGCTATGTTCGGTAGCGAGAATATGATGATAAGACTTGATATGTCGGAATATATGGAAAAGCATACGGTGTCGCGTCTTGTTGGCTCGCCTCCGGGATATGTCGGCTTTGAAGAGGGCGGACAATTAACCGAAAAGGTAAGGCGTAATCCTTACTCGGTAGTGCTTTTCGACGAAATTGAAAAAGCCCACCCCGATGTATTTAATATGCTTTTGCAAATTCTTGAAGACGGTATTTTAACTGACTCGCAAGGAAGAAAAGTGGACTTTAAGAATACCGTAATTATTATGACATCTAATGTAGGGGCGAGAATGATTACCGAAAAGAAAGTAAGTTTCGGTTTCGGCGAATCGCAGGACAACAATAAAGATGTTAAAGAACTTGTTTTATCGGAACTTAAAAACACATTCCGTCCCGAATTTTTAAACCGTGTTGACGATATTATTGTATTCTCGAAACTTGAAAAACAGGAAATTGAAGAAATAGCCGAAAAAATGCTTGAAAATTTAAGCAAGAGAACCGAAAACCTTAATATTACATTACAGTTTGATTCTTCGGTTAAATCCGCTTTAGCGGAAATCGGGTTTGATGCGGTTTACGGCGCCCGTCCGTTGCGTAGAGAAATTCAAAACAAAATAGAAGATGCGTTAAGCGAAAAACTGCTTGATAAAACTATCAAAAACGGCGATAAAGTTTTGTGTAACTTTAAAGACGGCAAGTTTGAATTCAGCGTTCAAAATTAAAATTGCTAATACAATCAAAGCGACCGAAAGGTCGCTTTTTTTATATATTTGGGAGATTTTTTGCATTATTAACGAAATTTTTATATTTTTAGGTGTTTTTTTAAAAAAACTCTTGATTTTTAAGAAAACACCCATTATAATACATAATAGTGGTGCAAAGTGGAGTGAAAAACCATTAAAGTGCATCAAAGTGGTGAAAAAAGAGGTGAAAATCATGCTTTTTGGCGGCTACCAACATAATATAGATAAAAAAGGCAGGGTTTTCATCCCTGCAAAGCTTCGCTATGAGTTGGGCGAAGAATTTATTGTTTGCCGCGGCATTTCGGGTAAACGCTGTCTTTGTGTTTATTCGGCAGAGGAATGGGACAAGCTTGTAGAACAGATAAGCACACTTCCTAACACAAAATCAAGCGCGGTTAAGCGTTTCTTGTATGACGGTGCTTTCTCGGTTGAATTTGATTCACAGGGAAGAATTTTGATTCCTGCAGTTTTGCGTGAATACGCTCAGCTTGAAGAAACAGCGCATATAATCGGTATGGATACCAACCTTGAAATTTGGAATACTGAACTTTGGGATCAGGAAAACAAACAATACACACCCGAATCTATTGCTTCTATTATGGAAGAACTTAATTTCTAATTATGGAATTCAATCATATATCTGTTTTGCTTAACGAAACAATCGAATCACTCAATATAAACCCTAATGGGATTTATGTTGACGGTACTGCCGGCGGTGCGGGACATTCGTCGGAAATAGCAAAAAGACTTATAGGCGGTAGGTTGATAGCATTAGACCAAGACCCCGATGCCGTTAAGATTGCAAGCGAAAGATTAAAAGGATATAACGCAACTGTAGTTCAAAGTAATTTCAGTCTTATGGATGAGGTTTTAAAAAACCTTAATATAGATAAGGTAGACGGAATACTTCTTGATTTAGGGGTTTCTTCTTATCAGTTAGATACTGCTGAACGCGGATTTTCTTACCATAAAGAATCGGCGCTTGATATGAGAATGTCAAAAAGCGGAATTTCCGCTGAAGATATAGTGAACGAATTTTCCGAAACCGAGCTTGCAGATATCTTTTGGCGCTTCGGCGAAGAAAAATTTTCCCGTAAAATCGCTTCAAAAATTGTAAGCGAAAGGGAAAAGGCGAGAATTACCACCACAACAAAGTTGGCAGAAATTATTGCAAATGCTTATCCTGCATCAGCAAGACGTGACGGTCACCCCGCAAGAAAATGCTTTCAAGCAATAAGGATTGCCGTAAATGCCGAACTTGACAGATTAAACGAAGCGCTTGACAAAGCGTTTGATTTACTTAAAAGCGGCGGCGCACTTGCAATAATAACCTTCCATTCACTTGAAGACAGAATGGTAAAATTAAGATTTAAAGAATACTGTACAGGTTGTACCTGTCCGCCCGATTTTCCCGTTTGTGTTTGCGGGAAAACACCGAAAGGGCATTTATTAACACGAAAACCCATTGAACCAAGCCAAGAGGAATTAGAACAAAATCCCCGCAGCAGAAGTGCAAAATTAAGGGTAATTATAAAAAACTAAGATTTTAAGGAGCAAGGATATGGATAACGTAAAGTATTACAACGACAGTTTGGCATATGATTTTGAAATGTTTATGCCTAAAACAGCGCCTAAAAAGACTACACGCGATAATATTGTTGTAATGCCTAAGGTGGCTAAAAAGGCTAAGAGCCGTCGCCGTGCAGCTGCACGCAGTCTTTCTCCGTCGGTTGCGGCTATAATGGGCGCATTCTTTATTCTTGCAGCACTTTGCGGTAATATTTCATTAAGACTTCAGATTAACGAAGTTAATTCAGAAATTAACGATATGAAAGCTATGATTGCCGAACTTGATAGCGAAAAAACAAGTTTGGAAATGGAACTTGAAAGAAGAATTTCCTATGAAAACTTGGAAGTAGAAGCAGTAGCGCTTGGAATGAGAAAACCAAGTAAAGACGATGTTACTTATATAAGGGTAAACAGTAAGAATGCCGCACGCACTGCGGACGGAACATTACTCACAGCAGAGTAATAATTAAAAGGCACAAATTAATATAATAATTTAGGGTACGAGAGTCGAATTTTTGACTCTCGTATTCGGGCATAAAAGACCAGACTTTAAGAGGTGGAAAAATGGCAGTAAAACCCGGAAAAATGATGATAACACGCATTGTTGTGATAATGATAATAATGATTTTGTCCCTTTCTATAGTTTCGGGAACAAGTTTGGTTAACATTATGATTATCAATGGTGAAAAATATCAGAGCAAAGCTTCCGAACAGCAACTTTACGATAGCCTTGTAACAGCACCGCGCGGTGATATTTATGACCGAAATATGCAAATTCTTGCCACAAGTACAACCGCTTGGACGGTTTATATAACTCCAAACGGTATTAAGAAGATTTCGGACCAAAAGGAAAAAGAACTTGTCAGAACCACCATAGCAAAAGGTCTTTCGGAAATTTTAGAGGTTGACTACGAAACGGTATACAATAATACCGATAAAAATTCATACTATGTAATTGTTAAAAAGAAGATTGACAAGGCAACTGCCGATAAAGTTCGTCAGTTTATTGCAGACAACAAAGACCTTGAAATCACCAAGTATATAGGTCTTGATGAAACCACAAAAAGATATTATCCTAACGACAGTTTAGCATCTGTAGTATTGGGTTTTGTAGGCTCTGACGAGCAAGGCCTTGCAGGTATTGAAAGTTATTATGATACCGAACTTACCGGTATAGCAGGCAGAGTTGTTGCCGCGAAAAATGCCGCAGGAACCGATATGCCTTTTACTTATGAAAAGGTAGAAGAGGCTACAAAAGGCAGTTCGCTTGTTTTAACGCTCGACTCTTATATTCAGTATACGGCTGAAAAATATCTACAAACCGCAATTGAGCAAAACTTAATTGCAGAACGTGGCGCGGCGGTAGTTATGAATGTAAAAACCGGCGCAATATTGGCAATGGCGGTTAAAGGCGACTTTAACCCAAATGAACCTTTTGTACTTTCGGCAGAAGATCAGGCAAAGGTTGACGAGGTTCAGAACGAAGAGGAAAAATCCGAACTTAAAACCGAACTTTTAAACAGACAATGGCGTAATAAAGCCGTTTCTGACAGTTACGAGCCAGGCTCGGTATTCAAGATTGTTACCGCTTCGGTAGCAATAGAAGAAAATTTAATAAATAAAAGCAACTCCTTTTTCTGTAACGGAAGAATTACTGTTGCAGGGCAGGGATACGGTTGTTGGAAACACGGCGGTCACGGTACGCAGGATTTGAGACTGGCAATATCAAACTCCTGTAACCCTGCATTTATTACAATCGGTCAATTAGTAGGGGTTTCTACATTTTCTAAATATTTTAAAGCATTTGGTTTTGCCGAAAAAACAGGTATAGATTTGCCCGGTGAATCACGTTCTACATACCATAGCGAACAGAATATGGGTGTTGTAGAATTGGCATCATCTTCATTCGGTCAAACATTTAACGTAACACCTGTTCAACTTCTTGCGGCAGTATCTGCTGCGGTAAACGGCGGTTATCTTGTGCAACCGCACTTGCTCGAAAAAACGGTTAATGACGACGGTAAAATTGTTAAAACCACTACCACAAGTTATAAAAGACAGGTGATTTCAGAAACAACTTCTGCCACAATGCGCGAACTTATGGAATTTGTTTCGGAAAACGGTGCTAAAAACTCGTTGGTTCCCGGTTACAGAATCGGTGCAAAAACAGGTACATCACAAAAGGTTTCTAAAATACAGGCAACAGGTGAAACATACTTGTATATCGGTTCGTGTGTAACCGTAGCGCCTATTAACGATCCTGAAATTGCAGTGTTTGTAATGCTTGACGAACCTAAGGGAAGCAACTATTACGGCGGTGTAATTTCGGCGCCTGTAAATGCTAAAATTATGTCAGATGTTTTGCCGTATTTGGGATATGAGCCAAGTTATACTGAAGAGGAACTTAAAAAACTTGCAATCGAAGTTCCCGACACAGTTGGCAATACACTTACCGACGCAAAAGGTAAGATTACAACCGCAAAGTTGGAATATAAAGTTGTAGGCTCGGGTGAAGAGGTAGTACGCCAGTTACCCGAAGCCGGAAGTAAAGTTATAAGCGGCGGTGTTGTAATACTATACACCGATGAAAGCAATTCTACTAATGTGACTGTACCTGAATTCAGGGGACTTACCGCAACCGAAGTTAACACTGTTGCTGCAAATGCAGGCGTCAATGTTGAATTTTCGGGTAATATTACAACAAGCGGTCTTAAGGCGTATAACCAAAGTATTGAGGCAGGAACAACTGTAGAAGCAGGAAGTATAATTACAGTATATTTCAGAGATGAAACTGCGGTTGATTGAAGCATTTTGGAGGAACAAATATGAAATTATCAGAATTAATTACCTGTGATGCATCACTTGCAAATTTGGAAATCAAAGGTATAACCGATGATTCACGTAAGGTAAAAGAAGGTTTTGCGTTTGTTAATACTCAAAATCTTCCGCAATACACTACCGACGCGATTAACAACGGTGCTTGTGTGGTAATTACAAACGATGATTGTGATTTTGAAAACAAAATTATAGTAAATAGCACCCGTAATGCTTATAGCAAGGTAACGGCCAATTGGTTTGGCAATCCTGCTAAGGATTTGATTTTGCTTGGTGTTACGGGAACAAACGGTAAAACTTCGGTTACCTATATGATTAAAACCATTTTAGAATCGTTGGGTGAAAAGGTTGGGGTTATAGGTACAGTAGGTAATTATATCTGCGGTGAAACGATACCCTCAATTAACACAACACCTAATCCCTTTTATTTAAATGAGTTATTTGCTAAAATGCGTGATAAGGGATGTAAGTATGTCATAATGGAGGTTTCCTCACACGCGCTTGATAGGGAATATCTTTACGGTTTCAACTTCCGTGTTGCTATGTTTACAAATTTAACTCAAGACCATCTTGATTATCACGGCGATATGGAAAACTATTATCAAGCTAAGAGAAAACTGTTCGAAATATGCGAGTGCGCCGTTGTTAATAACGACGATAAATATGCAAACCGTCTTAAAAGCGAAATTGGCTGTAAAACAGTTACTTATTCTATAGATAGTGACTCCGATTATCTTGCAAAAGCAATTAATTATATGCCGTCAAATGTAAGTTATCAAATTTTGACCGATACAATAAACAGTATCAGGGTAAATACCGGTGGTAAGTTTACGGTTTACAATTCACTTTGTGCTATTGCTTGCGCGTTGGAACTTGGAATATCTATAACCGATATTTCGGTTGCTTTAGCTACACTTAATGGTGTAAAGGGCAGAGCAGAGGTAGTACCGAACACAAAGGATTTTACCGTAATTATAGATTATGCTCACACACCTGACGGACTTAAAAATGTACTTAAAACATTTAAAGAATGTCCCCATAACCGACTTATTGTTTTATTTGGTTGCGGTGGTGACCGTGATAAAACCAAAAGACCGCTTATGGGTGAAATTGCTTCCCTTTATGCCGATTATGTAATTGTGACATCTGATAATCCCCGTACCGAAGACCCTGAAGCAATTATTAAAGATATTTTAAAAGGCGTATCCAATAATCAATTCACAAGTAAAGTGATTGTAAACAGAGCAGAAGCAATTAAATTTGCTCTTTCAATTGCTAAAAAAGATGATATAATAGTCTTAGCGGGCAAAGGTCACGAAACTTATCAAATTATCGGTAAAGAAAAATTTCCTTTTGATGAGCGTGATATAATCGCTGAAGCTTTAGAATAAGTTAAGAAGGTAATAAAATGAAAGATTTAACAACAATAATTGCGGCAATAGTTGCTTTCGGTGTAACGGCTATATCGGGCTACTTTGTTATTCCTTATTTAAGAAAACTTAAATTCGGGCAAACTATACTCGATATCGGCCCTAATTGGCATAAAGAAAAGCAAGGCACTCCCACAATGGGCGGTGTTATGATAATAGGCGGTTTTATTGCCGCTATAATAATAAGCCTTGTTTATGCTATTGTTTTTCAAAAAAGCTTTGCTTTGGAATGTAAAGACGGTTACCGTGTAACAGTTATGATTGCAGGCGTATTAATGGCGCTTTGTATGGCGGCAATCGGTTTTATGGATGACTATATAAAGGTTGTTAAAAAACGAAATTTAGGGCTTACTGCACGCCAAAAAACTTTTTTGCAGTTGCTCGTATCTGCGGCATATCTTTCAACACTTGCTTTGGCAGGTATGAATACAACAACACTTCCGTTTGTAGGTGACATTAATATATCAAGCGGTTTTGGTCTTATCTTCTGGCCTGTTGCGCTTGTGTTTATTTACGGTTTTACTAATGCAGTTAATTTAACCGACGGTATAGACGGACTTGCATCAAGCGTTACATTGGTTGTTTCCTGCGGCTTTATGTTAGCTTCGGGATTGTTGAGCATTTCAACTAATAACATAATAGCCGCCGCTTTAGCAGGTGCTTGTGTAGGCTTTATAGTTTGGAACGGACATCCTGCGCGCGTTTTTATGGGTGACACAGGCTCAATGTTCCTCGGCGGTATGGTAGTTGCTTTATCTTTTGGAATCGGAAGACCGTTTTTACTTATATTTGCTGGTATTGTTTATCTTCTTGAAGCCCTTTCGGATGTTATTCAGGTACTTTATTATAAAAAGACTAAAAAGCGTATTTTTAAAATGGCACCGCTTCATCATCATTTTGAAATGTGCGGTTGGTCAGAAGATAAAATTGTTTTAATTTTTTCACTTGTTTCATTATTAGGTTGTGTAATAGCACTTTTGCCTATAATACTTAATTTCTGATAAATTGGGGGAAAACGCATGGCAACTGCCTCTAAGCGTAAACAAAGCACATTCTTTAATAACGGAAAACTTGATATTACTTTTCTTTCTTTAGTGCTTATTCTTATGACAATAGGCTTGGTTATGCTGTTTTCTGCAAGTTATGCCTACTCGTATGAATATTATGGCAACAGTTATAAATTTATAACCCGTCAAGCCGCATTTGCGGTTGCAGGCGTTGCTGTTATGCTTTTTGTGTCCAAAATTGATTATCATTTTATACGCAAATTTGCATGGATTATATTTTTTGCAGTAACTTTGATGCTTGTTTTTTTACTGATTGCACCGCCTATGCTTGAGGGTATGGATGTTAAACGCTGGCTTGTAATCGGACCTATTAACTTTCAACCGTCAGAACTTGGAAAATTTGCAATAGTTTTGCTTTTTTCTTCACTAATAGCCGCAAACTATAAACAAATGAAAAGTTTACCGTTTATTGCTTTTCTTGTTTTTCTTCTGGGTTTAACCTGTGTTTTAATAGTTTTAGAACCGCACCTATCTGCAACAATACTTGTCTTTTGTTTGGGTATAGTTTTACTAATTGTTGGAGGACTTCCTAAAAGATATATTTTCGGCGGAATAGGTCTCGGTGTCGGTGGTGTAGCAGCGCTCATTTTATCGGGTGCGGTAAGTTACGGATCTGACCGTATTAAATATTGGCTTGATCCTTGGCTTGCTCCATCTGCAGAAGGTTTTCAAACAATTCAGTCGCTTTTAGCAATAGGCTCAGGCGGAATTTTGGGCAGGGGAATAGGTCAGTCAAGGCAGAAATATCTCTGGGTACCCGAACCCCATAACGATTTTATTTTTTCAATAGTTTGTGAAGAATTGGGACTTATTGGAGCAATAGTAATTATTTTACTTTTCTGCTTACTTGTTTGGCGCGGTTTTACAATAGCGATGCGCTCTCCCGATAAATTCGGTTCACTTTTAGCAATCGGTCTTACTTTTCAGGTGGGACTTCAGGCAATGCTTAATATCTGGGTTGTAACGAATACAATTCCAAATACGGGTATAAGCCTTCCGTTTTTCAGTTACGGCGGAACTTCGCTTTTGATATTACTTGCCGAAATGGGTGTGGTATTATCAATTTCGCGTTCTGCAAATGTTGAAAAGGTATAAAGAGGGTATAATATGAAAATTTTATTCGCAGGCGGCGGCACTGCAGGACATATAAATCCTGCTTTAGCAATTGCCGGTTATATTTTAGAACGTCACCCCGATGCCGAAATTAGTTATATCGGCACAGCCGAAAAATTAGAAGCAAAACTCGTACCACAAAAAGGATACGATTTTCATACAATTAAGGTTGCGGGTTTCAGCCGCAGTCTCTCGGTTAAAGGAATAGCACATAATGTATCTGCAGTAAAAAAGGCGATAACTTCTTCAATTGATGCTAAAAAGATTTTAAAGCAGATAAATCCCGATGTTGTAATCGGAACAGGCGGTTATGTAAGCGGTCCCGTACTTCGTGCGGCACAGCAATTAGGTTTTAAAACCGCTATTCACGAACAGAACGCCTATCCTGGTGTTACAACAAAAATGTTAGCACCAAAGGCGGACGCGGTAATGCTTGCAATGCCCGAAGCCGAAAAATTTTTAAAAATCAATAAAAAACCTATTGTTACAGGAAATCCAATTCGTAGTGAGTTGTTAAAAATTTCCCGCGAAGAAGCAAGAAAAAAATTAGGTTTTGATGAGAGACCTATGATTCTTTCTTTCGGCGGTTCTTTAGGCGCAAAACATGTTAATGAATCGGTAGCAGAACTGATTAAATGGCATAATGAAAGCAATAAATTCTATCATATCCACGCAACAGGTAAGGTTGGATATGATGATATGATTGCAAGTTTAAAGGATATTAATCTTTCGGATAATATAAAAATCCGCGAATATATTGACGATATGGATATCTGTATGGCGGCGGCTGATTTGGTTATTTGCCGCGCGGGCGCAATAACTTTAGGTGAATTACAAGCCTGCGGCAAACCTGCCGTGCTTATTCCGTCACCTTATGTTGCGGAAAATCATCAGTACCACAACGCCTTAACACTTAAAAAAGACGGTGCGGCTGAGATTATTGAAGAAAAGGATTTAAGCGGTGAAAAACTTATTGAAACGGTCAAGTATTTGATTGAAAATAAATCAAGACTTGAAAGTATGAGTAACGCCGCTACCAAAAATGCAATTATCGACGCAAATGAGCGAATTTATAAGGTAATAATGCAGTTATTTACATCAGCGTGACAAAATTTAGGCTTTCGCATAGTATGAATTGTGAAAATAATTTACTGTGCGAGGTGCCGAAAAGTGTCAAGAATAATAGTAAACGGCGGCAAAAAATTATCGGGAAAAATTACCGTGCAGGGAGCAAAAAACAGTGTTTTACCTGTACTTGCAGGAACAATTTTGTGTGACGGCGAATGTGTTATAAAAAACTGCCCAAATCTTTCAGATGTAAAGACTTCCATAAAAATATTACAACAACTTGGTTGTACGTGTTCGTATAGCGAAAAAACGGTTTTAGTTAATTCAAAGTCGATAGATTCTTACCGCATACCCGAAGATTTAATGCGTGAGATGCGTTCTTCGGTGGTGTTTTTAGGTGCTATTATAGGCAGAACTAAAAAGGCAGTAATAAGCAGTCCGGGTGGTTGTGAATTGGGACCAAGGCCAATTGATTTGCATTTATCAGCGCTTGAAAAAATGGGTGTTGAAATAAATGAGGAACACGGTTTTTTGTACTGCGACGCTAAAAATGGACTTAAAGGTGCTGAAATTCATTTAGGTTTCCCAAGTGTTGGCGCTACCGAAAATATTATTTTGGCAGCCGCCACGGCAGACGGTATAACCGTAATACATAATGCCGCAAGAGAACCCGAAATCAGCGATTTGGCTGATTTTTTAAACAGCGCGGGTGCCAGAATTTACGGTTGCGGTTCGGATACGATTTATATACACGGTGTAAAAAAACTTAACAATACGGTACACACAATAATACCTGATCGGATTGTCGCGGTAACCTATATGGCGGCGGCAGGTATTACAGGCAGTAAAATTACGCTTGATAATATTATGCCTTCACATATGGTTTCAAGCCTTTCTACTTTTAGGGAAAGTGGTTGCGAAATTGAAGTTTCGGGAAAATCGCTTACAATTTCCGCACCAAAAAAACTTAACCGAATACCCACAATCAGAAGTCTTGTATACCCAGGCTTTCCTACAGATGCCGGTCCACTTGTGATTGCAATGCTCACGGTAGCAGACGGAACATCCGTCTTTGTAGAAAATATTTTTGAAAACCGTTTTCGATACACGGGGGAACTTAACCGTTTGGGTACTAAAATTAAAACCGAAGGTAAAATTGCCATTATTGAGGGTGTCCCAAGACTTTCGGGTGCTAACTGTAAATGTACTGATTTAAGAGGCGGTGCTGCATTGGTTGTTGCGGCTTTGGCTGCATCGGGAGAAACAGAAATAAGTGAAATCTCACATATTTTAAGAGGATATGACGATATAGTATCTACATTTAAATCTCTTAATGCCGATATTAATATTAAGGAATGATTTTTTGAAAAACATTGATTACACTGATGAATTTTTGCGCAAACGAAAAGAACGTCAAAAACGCGCACGTAAACGCCGACTTATAGCTTCATTTATTTTCTTCTTGGTTTTAATGCTTGTGGTCGGCGTTGTTTTGTCGCTCACAGTTCTTTTTCCAATAAACGTTTTGGATTTTTCGGGCAGCAAAATTTATACCGCAAAGCAGATTTCTGATGCTTCGGGAATAGATATAGGCGATAATTTGTTTACAGTATCAAAAAAAGATACGCTAAATAAGTTAAAGGAAAAACTACCGTTTATCGAAACGGTAGAATTTGAAAGAACCTTGCCTGATACACTTAATGTAAAAGTTACAGATGCGAAAAAATACGCCTGTTACGAAATTGACGGTAAGTTTTATACGGTAAGCAAAAGCGGTTGGGTGCTTGAAGAATCCGAAGAAAAAGCAGAAAATGTTTTTTTAGTTACTGCAAACGGTGTAAAATGCAGTGTAGGTCAAGCACTTCAATTTGAAAGTGAAGAAACCAAACAAAAAATTGAACGACTGATTGAATATTTAAATCAAGAAAAAGTAAATGTTGATTATATAAATGTTACCGATAATGTTAATTTAATTGCGGGTGTTGAAACAAGGTTTGAAGTTGAATTTGGAACCGAAAACTCGCTTGACAGTAAAGTTAAACATCTAAAAAGTATGATTGATAATATTGAAGAAACTAAATCGGGACGAATAAATTTAAGTATGTGGAATAGCCAAAATCCGCAGGGAACTTTTGTGCAAAATAACACAAATTAAAAAAATAACAAAATTGTAATAAAAAGTGTTGAAATTTATAAAGTTATGTGTTAATATCTATATGTGTCTTTAAAAATCAGAGATTATTTTACATAAATACGGAGGAATTAAAATGCCATTTGAGTTTGCAGAACAAGAAAATGTTGTTCAAATTAAGGTTGTAGGTGTCGGCGGCGGCGGCGGAAACGCAGTTAACCGCATGGTAGATGCCGGCGTTCGCGGTGTTGAATTTGTCGCTATCAATACTGATAAGGCGGCTTTACTTAAATCTAAAGCAAATGTTAAGTTACAAATTGGTGACAAAACTACTGCAGGTATGGGTGCAGGCGGTAACCCCAATAACGGACATGCCGCAGCAGAAGAATCACGTGATGAAATCGCGGCTTCTATTCGCGATGCTGATATGATCTTTATTACCGCAGGTATGGGCGGCGGTACAGGTACAGGTGCTGCTCCTGTTGTTGCTTCTATTGCTAAGGAACTTGGTATCCTTACTGTTGGTATTGTTACAAAACCCTTCGCTTTCGAAGGTAAAAAACGTATGACTCAGGCTGAAGCTGGTATTGCTGCTTTGCGTGAACATGTTGACAGCTTGGTTGTTATTCCTAACGAACGTCTTAAATTCGTTTCACAGGAAAAAATCACATTCAAAAATGCATTTGATATCGCTGATGACGTTCTCCGTCAAGGTGTTCAAAGCATTTCCGAACTTATCAATGTTACTGCCCTTGTTAACCTTGACTTTGCTGACGTTAAGTCAATTATGTCTGATGCAGGCTATGCTCATATGGGTGTTGGCGTTGCAACAGGTCGTGACAAGGCTGAACAGGCTGCTCGCGCTGCTATTTCAAGCCCGCTTATCGAAACTTCTATGGATAACGCACGCGGCGTAATCATCAGCATTACAGGTTCTGTTGATATCGGTCTTGAAGAAGTTGAACTTGCATCTACAATTATTTCTGAAATGGCTCATCCTGATGCAACTATTATCTGGGGTGCTCAGCTTGATGAATCTATTGAAGATACAATCCGTGTAACCGTTGTTGCAACAGGTCTTGGTGACGAAAAGAAAGACGACAAGGCAGACGTTCTTGACGCTCTTATGAAAACAAGCAACGATGATGAAACTTATGATGATGTTATGAGTTTCTTCAAAAACGACTAATAATATGTTGAATATTTAAACCTGTGATTAAGAATAGTAGCTAAATTCAAGTTTTTAGAGAGCAACCGTTTGGTGTAAGTGTTGTAACAAAAGTTTAGCGAATGGACTTATGAGGGCGACCGAAAGCGATTTTATCGTTAGTAGCAGTCGACGGGGGTCCGTACCCGTTACCAAATCGGCTTACATTTTTGTGTAAGGATGAGAGGTCTTTTAAAGACAACTCGGGTGGTACCGCAGGATTTTCACAGTCTTGTCCCGAATATACGGGGCAAGACTTTTATTTTTGAGGTGCGAAAATGATAATATTGACTAAACGATGGCGGCGCAGTTTTTAATTTTAAGTTAAAAACTAATTTTAAGAGGTAATATTATGAATTTTAATAACATTAATTTTGATACTTATTTTAAAAATTATCCCGATGAAAACGGATATTTCGGTAAATACGGCGGTTGCTATATTGAGCCAAAATTGAAAGCGGCTATGGAAGAAATTACACAGGCTTATTTTTCAATTTGTCAGTCAAGGAAGTTTATTAACGAACTCCGCCGTGTACGTAAGGAATTCCAAGGCAGACCTACACCAATTACCCATCTTGAAAGATTAAGTAATTCTTTGGGTAATGTTCAGCTTTACGCTAAGCGTGAGGATTTAAACCACACTGGCGCACATAAATTAAATCACTGTATGGGTGAAGCCTTGCTTGCAAAATATATGGGCAAGAAGAAAATTATTGCCGAAACCGGTGCCGGTCAACACGGTGTTGCTTTGGCTACTGCTGCGGCTTATTTCGGCCTTGAATGTGACATTTATATGGGTACTGTTGATATTAAAAAACAAGCTCCCAATGTTGCTAAAATGAAGATTTTAGGCGCTAATGTTGTTGAGGTTACTCACGGCCTTGCTACTTTGAAAGAGGCTGTGGACGCCGCTTTTGATGCTTATAGCAAAGAATATAAAGACTGTATTTATTGCATAGGCTCTGTTTTAGGACCGCATCCTTTTCCAATGATGGTGCGTGACTTCCAGCAGGTTGTTGGTATAGAGGCAAGAGAACAGTTTATCGAAATGACAGGTCACTTGCCTGATATTATTACTGCTTGTGTTGGCGGTGGCTCTAATGCCGCAGGATTTTTCTCAGGATTTTTAAATGACCCTGTTGAAATTTACGGTGTAGAACCGCTTGGTAAAGGCAGCAATTTGGGTGACCACGCTGCAAGTTTACAGTACGGTGAAGAAGGTGTAATGCACGGCTTTAACAGTATTATGTTAAAGGATGAAAACGGTGAACCCGCACCGGTTTATTCGGTTGCAAGCGGTCTTGATTATCCGTCTTCTGGTCCTGAACACGCATTTTTACGTGATTTAGGCAGAGTAAAATATGATGTTGCAAGCGATGATGAAGCAATCGATGCTTTCTTTAAACTTTCGCGTATGGAAGGTATTATTCCTGCAATTGAAAGCAGTCATGCTGTTGCTCACGCAATACGCCTTGCAAAAGAAATGAAGCACGGTTCAATTCTTATTAACCTTTCTGGCAGAGGCGATAAGGATATGGATTATATTATCGAAAACTACGGTATTCGCTAATATAATTAATTTTGAAAAAACACTTGACTTTATAAGCGGCTTTAAGTATAATATTAAAGTCGCTTAAGACTTTGCTGCTATGGCTCAGGAGGTAGAGCGCATCCTTGGTAAGGATGAGGTCACCAGTTCGACTCTGGTTAGCAGCTCCAAAAA
>JAZSDM010000077.1:0-6534 GCA_045531145.1 Acutalibacteraceae bacterium
AGCTACCGTCATTTGTTTCTTCACTGAAAACAGAGGTTTACAATCCGAAAACCTTCTTCCCTCACGCGGCGTTGCTGCATCAGGGTTTCCCCCATTGTGCAATATCCCCCACTGCTGCCTCCCGTAGGAGTCTGGGCCGTGTCTCAGTCCCAATGTGGCCGTTCAACCTCTCAGTCCGGCTACCAATCGTCGACTTGGTAGGCCTTTACCCCACCAACTATCTAATTGGACGCGAGTCCATCTTACAGCGGATTGCTCCTTTGATATTAAGAGGATGCCCTCCTAATATGTTATGCGGTATTAGCAGTCGTTTCCAACTGTTGTCCCCCTCTGTAAGGCAGGTTACTCACGCGTTACTCACCCGTCCGCCACTAAGAAAAAACAAGAAAATCCAGTAGCAAGCTACCATCAATTCAGCGTTTTTTCTCCGTTCGACTTGCATGTGTTAGGCACGCCGCCAGCGTTCGTCCTGAGCCAGGATCAAACTCTCTAAAATATTCTATCTCAACACTTCCGTGTTAAAATCTTTTTAGATAAGCTTTAAGCTCATTTTTTCCGAACAATGCTGACGCATTTGTTCTGTCCTTCAATACTTTTAAAGTACTTGACTTTCTCTCGATTTCTCTTAAGAATTGTCGGGTCCTTATTATTGTCGTTGTTTAATTTTCAAGGTCCGTTTGCACCCCGCTTTTTTAGGGCGCTCGATTATATTACCACATCCATTCCGCTTTGTCAACACTTTTTTTCAACTTTTTTTAAAAAATTTTTTAAGCCGTTTTTAGACACAATATATTGGGTTTGACAGCGTTTGTGACACCTATTCAGTATAAAATAGTGGTGAAAATGCCGACCGTCTTCCTATAATATATATGGGACAAAAGCTTGGATTTTTGCGGTATATAAAAAATCGTTTTCAAAAAATTGAAAATAATCAAGATTTTTAAAATTGTGTTGTTGATAAATTTTGGTATATCAATATCTAAATTGATATATCTCGTAGGGTCGCACCTGTGTGTGCGACCGCACAACCAACGGAACGACACATAGGTCGTTCCGTACGCAGTGTTGCTAATTCAGGAAAGCGATAAACAATAATTTAAAACCACAAAAAGCGGCAGGTTTTACCCTACCGCTTTAACTATTTATTTAAAATTTGTATTTTACGGAATTATCCTAAAATTACTATACCTGCAATCACAAGCGCGATAACAGCGTAATGTTTCCAGGACATTTTTTCTTTGAGGAATATTCTGCTCCAAAGAACCGAGATTGCACAGTAAGCCGAGATAATTACCATACCGGCAGAAAAATCACTAAACATAACTGCCATATAGAATACCTGACCAACGGTTTCGCAAAGACCGCCCCAGAACAAATTTCTGTTTCCTTTGAAAACAACGTCTTTCTTAACAAATTTAAGCCAAATAAATGCAAAAACTGCAAGAACAAAGAATGTTAGCTCGAATGCGGAATTTGCGGCATAGTCTGTGATTTCGGAATTAGCGAAAATAAACTCGTCTCCTGCTGTACCCAAAGCATCTATTATAAGGTAGGAAATGGGAAGCAAAAACGCGAGAATACTTTTTGCATATTTTCTATTCGCTCTTTCCTGTCTTGCTTTTCTAACTTCTTCGTCTTCTCTTTGCTCAACAAATCCCAAAGCCACTATACCAACTGTTATCATCAAAATACCGATAATAGTTGTCGCGGTGATATCCTCTGTGGAGAAAATGCCAAAAACAAGGCACAAAAGGAAAGCCAAAGCACCCGAAGAATTACAAATAGGGGAAGAAATCGAAAGCTCGATATAACGAAGTCCGATATATCCCAAAACCATTGCTAATATGTACAGCCCTGCAACAGGTAGGTAGTTGACAAAATCGATTAGTTTAAAGTCTGTATAAAAAAGACTTGCAACAATTTTGTGAACACCGTCAACACCTACTGTATTGTCGATTATCGCGCCGCCGATGAGTGTTATGAAAAAATGAATTCCCATTATTAGACCGACAGCGAAAACAACTTTCCAATGACTGTTTTTATCTCGTTCTCTTGTTCCCATTTTAGAGAAAAGGTCCGAACCACTCCAACAAAGCAGAGCTAAAATTGAAAGAAAATAATATAACATTTTTCACACGTCCTTTAAATAATAAAATTGATTGTTAGAATTTTATTATTTCCGGAGGTGGTCTACGCCGAAAATGCCTTGAGGGGATGATTTTTTTAAGTCTTTTTGTCATATATTTATTCTGCTAAACGGCGGGCAAAGTCCGAAAGTTCTTGGTCGCTGAAAAATTCTATCGTAATAGTGCCCCTGCCCTTTCCATTTGATGTGATGTTAACCTTACGGTGAAGCTCGTTTTTAAGAGAAAGCGCCACTTCGTTATAGAAGTTATTTTTCTCTTGTTTTTTTGTTGTCGGCTTCTTAACCGATTTTGCCATTTTTTCAAGTTCGCGCACAGATGCGCCGTTTGTTGCCGCTTCAAGCATCTTTTGGCGGATATCGGCATCTTCCACAGCCAAAAGCGCCCTTGCATGACCTGCCGAGATTGCGCCCATACGCAAAGCCTGTAATTCTTCTTCGTTAAGGCTCAGCAAGCGAAGTGCATTTGTAACCGCTACACGCGATTTACCCATACGCTTTGCAACCTCTTCCTGCGTAAGACCGAAAGAATCTATAAGCGAACGGTAGCCCAGCGCCTCTTCAACAGCATTAAGGTCTTCACGCTGAAGATTTTCGATAAGCGCCAATTCCATTAATTCCTGCGGCTCGGCATCCTTTATAACAACAGGAACTTCGTACAAACCTGCTATACGGCAGGCGCGCCAACGCCTTTCGCCTGCAATTATACTATATCTTCCGTTAGTTGTGGGTTTAACCACAATAGGTTGTATTAAACCGTGTGTAGCAATACTTTCTGCCAATTCCGACAAAGCATCCTCATCAAAATCCTTACGGGGTTGCTTCTTGTTAGGCTCTATATCGTTAAGATTTACGGTGATAATACCGCCCTCGTCGGTAGCATTTTCGTTAAAGAGTGAATCAAGACCTCTGCCAAGGCCGCCTTTTTTAACTGCCATTTTACACCCTCCTGTTTTTCTTCAAAAATTCCTTGCTTAACGCATTATAAGCATCTGTTCCCTTTGAGCGCTTGTCGTAGTACTGAATAGGCATACCAAAACTTGGCGCTTCGGAAAGTCTTACCGCGCGCGGTATAACCGATTTGTAAAGCTTGTCCGCAAAATACTTTTTAATTTCCGAAACAACCTGCGTGGTTAAGTTGAGCCTTGCGTCGTACATAGTAAGCACTATCCCCTCGATTTCAAGGGTGGGGTTGTAAAGCCTTTTTACCTGACGGACAGTAGCCATTAACTGCGAAAGTCCTTCAAGCGCGAAGTATTCGCACTGAATAGGCACAAGCACTGTATCGCTTGCATTAAGAGCGTTGATTGTTATAAGCCCCAACGAGGGCGGACAGTCAATAAATATGTAGTCATATTTTTCTCTTGCCAAAGCAAGTGCCATCTTCAACTGCGACTGTCTGTTTTCAATTTCTATTAAATCAACCTCAGCCGCCGCCAAATCCATTGAGGACGGCACAACATCAACATTTTTGAATTCGGTTTTTATTATAGCATCTTCGGTTTTTCCTGTACCTATAAGTAATTCATAAGAGGACACTTTAACCGATTTTTTATTTATTCCATAACCGCTTGTAGTATTTCCCTGAGGGTCAGCATCAACAAGCAGAACCTTTTTACCTGCCATACCGATACCTGCAGCAAGGTTTACTGCGGTGGTGGTTTTACCTACTCCGCCTTTTTGATTGACAATGGAGATGATTTTACCCATTTTTACCTCCTAATATTAACACCGTAGTTTCACGTGAAACATTATTTTAAAAACATTATACCAAAAACTTATTTATATGTAAATAAAAAAAGCCGAAATTTTCGGCTTTTCTAAGTTTTGTCGCCCGGTTTAAATAGTAGTGCCATAATATATCCGAAAAAGATTGAGGCTGTAATTCCTGCCGCGGTGGCAGTAAGTCCGCCCGCCAAGGCACCAACCAAGCCGTATTGAGTAACCGCACCCTTTACGCCGGTTGCTAAACTGTAGCCAAATCCCGAAAGCGGAACGGTTGCGCCCGCGCCCGCGAACTCGACCAACGGCTGATATACACCTATTGCAGTAAGGAACACGCCCGACACCACAAGCAACACTAATATTCTCGCGGGAGTCAGTTTGGTTAAATCTATAAGCAACTGCACCGCCGAACATATTGCGCCGCCGACCAAAAACGCCTTTAGGCAATCTAAAAATAAATCCATAAGCCACACCTATTCTTTCTACCCTATGTTTCACGTGAAACTATTATGTGTAGCTTATGGATTTTTATTCAATATTAAAACATTTATATACTTCTTTTTTTACGGTTTCATAATCTAAATGCCGAACTCTAAGGCTGTCCGCCCGTTCACTTCTTACCGAAACCCTGATTCTGCAGGTTTTGTAAAAATAATCAGGCGGAAATCTTGTTAATATAATTTCGCCCACATTTTCTTTAGGGCAATAAATTTCACAAGTGCGAAGCCCTTTGTTGCTTTTTAAGAAAATGTTTTCACCTAATTTTACCGTGCCGAAATTATATTCAAACAAACAGAGATACGCGTAATAAAAGATTATTCCGCTCGCCACGCAGGTTAAGAACAATATAAACCGCGTAAAATCCTCGAACCTGAGCGAAAAAATTATGGCTGCTATCGCCACCCCGATAAAATAAACAGCGGGAAAGGTTAAAAAGCGGCTTTTGGTCAGAGCGCTTCGCTTTGGATGTATTCCCTTTTTGTCGGTCAAAAAGAACGAGAAATAATCCGAAAAGCGTTTTTTCATTTCTTGATTTTTTTCAAGCGGTATTATTACTTCGCTCTCACTCTTAGTGTCACCGTATCCGCCAACGCTCACCTTCATAGCAAAGCGGCGCAAAAGTATCATAATCGGTGTTTGTTCGATTCTTATATCGTTTATAGCCGCTTTTCTGAAAGAAGTACGCATTCTTACAAAAAAGCCAGATCGAACTTCCAGTTTATCATCTTCTAAAAACAGTTTAAAATTAACATATTTTAAAAAGGAATAAACAAAAGAAATTACATAAGCAAGTAATATTATCAGGCTTACTGTATTAACCACTGGCGGAAAATAGGTTTGGATTTTTGAGGACACATTGTTAATTTCATTAAGCAACATATCGCTGATTGCTACACCCAACAGTCTGCCTGCTCCGTTGAGCACCGGAACACCTACGATTATTCCCGTAAAAGCCGACGAAGTTGTTGCCGCCAAAACCGCAACCTTTATTGCCGAAAACTTAACCGCTGTAGGTTCGCGTTTGCCGTAAAGCAAGGCCGAAACTTCAGCACTGTTTTTATTGCTCAATTTAAATTCAAAATCAGGTCTTGAAGTTACTCCCGCTTCGGTATTTATGCGGTAGGTCACCGCACAGAAGACCGCATCTATCGGGTTTTTGGCGGTTTGTACCGAAGAAAGTTTTGAAATTAAAATTGTAGCACTTCTTTTAAATACAAGTCCTCTTTTAATTGTTACGGTTTTTCTGTCAGTATCGCAAACAAGCGAAAAGCTAAGCCACCTTAAAACCGCAATAAACATAATTACCGCAAACAAAAACAACTCCAGCCCTAAAATGCTATCAAAGGTTTTGTATTTAATATATTGCCTTAAGCTGTTGGCAAGCGGTATCAAAAGCACAAACAAAAACGGCTTTAAAAAGGTAAATATCATAAGAGGGTGCGCCTTGAAAGTTTTAATCATTACGCTCCTCCCTTGCAAGAGAATCTATAATCTCCTTCGCTTCGTCCGTAAAAAGTTCGGGTATTATTATCCACCCGCGAGCCGCTTTTAAGGTTAACGAAGTAACACCTAACAAACGCGCCAACGGCGTTGCAAAACTTTGGGCATATATAAGCCTTGAATAAGGCATTATGTGACTTATTTTAATAAAAACACCGTAGTTAATTATTACCGCTTCGCCTTTTAGAGCGATTTCATAACCATTAAAGAATACAGGTAGGTAAAGGGCAATAACCCCCAGAGCAATTATTGAAATTACCAAAGCGACAGATTTCAGCAAAGCAACATCCTTTGAAAAGAACAAGCAAAGTGATACAATTATAAGATTTAATACCAAAACCCGAAATTGCCACAGTAAAAGAGTTCTTTTCGGCAAAGTGTTTTGTTTCAAAAAATCACCCCTTTATTTTATCCCAATATTCCTTGCATTTTTGTTCGGTTTTATTATCAGAGAAATTATAATATTTTTTATCCTTAATATTGTCGGGAAGATATTGTTGGTTTACATAATGTCGTGGATAGGAATGGGGATATTTATAATTTTGTCCCTTAATTTCGGCATCTTCCCCGTCAAAATGCTTGTTTTGAAGATGGCGCGGTATATCTCCGCCGATTCCCTTTTCAATATCCGCCATTGCGGCATTAATTGCATCGTGGGCGGATAC
>JAZSDM010000029.1:0-2197 GCA_045531145.1 Acutalibacteraceae bacterium
ATAAGGCTTTTTAAACGTCTGCCAAAACGGTCCGCAGATTTACTGCTTTTTGAAAACGCTTGTGTGAAATTGTTTTGCTTTTTGGTGTTAGAAATAATTTTATCGCCAATGCTTGCAGTTTTAGCATTTTGTGTATCAAGCTGTAAGTTTTGTTTTGCCAAACTTCTTTCTTGTGATAACTGATATTTTTCTTCTTTGGCAATCCTTTGTTGGATTTGAGCGTTGTTTTTTAGTTCTTGTTGAAATTGCTGTTTCGTGAATTCAACGCCGCCCTTGCGGTAAGATTCTAATTTATTCGCAGAACGGTCAAGCTCAGCATTAAAATCCTTTTGTCTTTGGGTGGATTCTTCAATATTCTTTTTAGTCTGCTCAATTTCCTTTTTTATGTTATCAGCTTTTTGCTGACTTAACTGAAATTCGCGGTCTAACTTTCGTTGCTTAGCTTCTGCTTGTGTAATGTTATAATCAACATCAAGAATTAAATCAGCCATTTAATCACCTCCATAATTCGTCTTCGGCATCATCATTTTCTTTGTCTTGCAAAACGATGATTTCACGGTTTTCAATCAATATTTCACGTTCCCATTTTTCAAGTTTTTTGCCTTTGGCAATTTTCTCTCTAATTCCGGTTATGTTTGAAAACTGACATTCACCACGGTCACTGAAATAACCGAGAAAGGTCCACCAATGCATAAACGGTAGTTCGCGAATATCAAGAACGTTTGCTTTTGCGTTAACTGCAGATATAATAAGGTTATAATCCTGTTGCCAATCCATAAGTTTTGGCGAGTTTTCTTTTTTTGTATATTCCTTACCCCAGTCAATAAACCAAATGGCTTTTTGGGCGGCTTCGTCAATGTTTTTGAATTCCCAAAAATCATCAATATATAAAAGACCGAGCATTATCTGTATGCGTTCCGAATGGCTTAAATCGGGGTCATTGAAGGCGTTACAAATAAGGATAACATCTCGAAAATCACAGTTTATAGCCTTTTCTTCACCGTCTATAGTTAAAGTGTATGGTAAATCGGTAATCATTTTCTTAATGCCGGGTGCATACCTTTTTTATCAAGATACGCTTTGACTTTTTCGTTAGTGGCTTTAATACGTATGCCGTATTCTTTTTCTACTAAAGGTAATACACAGTTTAAGAAGTTATCAAAATGGTATTCACCTTTTGCAGTGACTGAAACAACACTCGCTAAACCGAAAACATCATTGCAAACATCATAAGTAAACATATAATTGATTTTTTCGCGAATATAGTTTTCAATTTCCTTTTTTAAGGCTAACGTTTTTTCAATTTCTTCAAATGAATGTTCTTTTGGTGTCAGGTCTGATAAATTGTGTACGCCTAATTCTTCTTTTTTACTTTCAAGAAAATCTGCAATATCTTTTCTTGCTTCCTGTAATCTTACAGGGAAGTTAGTATCGTTAAAATCCATATAAAACACTCTGTCACTTTTGCCGAGCCTCACAGGCGTTTTACTCACTTCAAAATCAATAGAATATTCCTCTTGCGGAATTTCTTCTGATATATTTCTCTTTACATCAACATCCATTGTTATATCCTCCTAAATTTAAAAGGCGGTTTTTAGCCGCCTTTGTTTATTCGGCATTAGCCGGATTATATTTTACAAATGTAGGTTTCTTGTCGGTTATAGTAACGGTGCCTACATCGCCGTCACCAATACCACTGAATGTGCAATCGCCTGCGCAGTAGTTGCTTTGACCGATGTTGTCAACTGTTAATCTACAGCCTTCAATTTGTCTGCCCCACATAGCGCCGTTTTTGTCCTGCCGCCACTCTGCAACAATAAGAACAATATAATCGTTCATTAAGTCTTCAAGTCCAGACAGTGCCATCATAGCGCCGTTTTCGGCAAGCTGAGAATGGTTTTTGTTAAAGCGGCAAGCAGACATTTCAATACTTTCGGCTTTTCCGATGATGTCATTATATTTGTCACCTCTAACATCTTCTACTTCTTCGTTTTCGTAGTTGTTAGAGATAGCCATTTCTTCGGTTTTATAGCCTAAGTATTCAAATTTACTGTCAGCTTCTGACGCTTTCTTCGCAAATATAGCAAGGCGATGACGTTTAACGTCTCCACTATCTACATTTGAAAATGTTTTTAAAAAAGTATATTTTTGTTCGGGTGTGAGCAATTTATTTTTCACTCCTTTTAATATAGTCTTT
>JAZSDM010000112.1:0-6741 GCA_045531145.1 Acutalibacteraceae bacterium
CACTATGATTAATCATAGTGCTTTAATTTTATACTTATTTCTCCTGTAGGTAATAATTCTTCGCTACCGTCAGGATATCTTACCTTTAATCTGCATTGGTCATCAATTTTGATAGCCTTTGCGCTGATTTTTTCATTATTTTTTAAAACATAAATATCTTTGCCAATAACAATACTTCTATTTTTATATTCATTTAAAAAATCTTTATTTTCAAGCGGACTATAAACCTCAAAAAAGTTATCAATTACCTTTGCGGTTAATCGGTTTTGAAGTTCTAAATCCCAATTATCAAAAACAGCAGTGGCAATATCTTTAATTTCGTTAGCAAAATCATTTTCTGGCATAAAAACATTGACACCAATTCCCACAACAACAAATGATTGCTCACCGCAAAAACCCGATTCACATAAAATACCGCAAACTTTTTTGCCGTTTATTAAAATATCGTTTACCCATTTAATTTTTGTCTGTTTGCCGCTTATTTCTTCAATTGCCCTACTAACCGCAACAGCCGTAGCGGAAGTTATAAGCGTAGTATCAAAATTTATTGCATCGGGACGGACAAGAATACTTAAATACATTCCGCCTGCTTCCGATATAAAAATTCTGCCCTTTCTTCCCTTGCCGTTTGTTTGTTTTAAAGCGGCAATAACTGTTCCCTCTTTTGCGCCTGATAACGCCTCTTGCTTTAAAATATCATTAGTAGAGGTAACACAGTCGAAAAGTTGAAAATTTATATCTTTAGTTTTAATGTGTTTTAAAATATCTTCTTTTGTCAAACTTTATTTTCCTCTTTTAAAAAGTCTTTTAATTTTCGGATGCAACATATTTATATACACCATCGACATACGCGATACCGCAATATCGTAGACAACAAAAACAATATTGGAAAGTACAAGCAAAATCGCAACACCGTATTGTTTTAAAACGCCGAAATCGTCAAGCGATAGTGCAAATAATTTCGAAAAAACACCGTAAACCACCAATATAGCGGCATTAAAAAGTAATAGTTTTAAAATCCATTCAAAAAACTGTTTGTTTATCTTTTCAATTAATGATTTGATAATCGGGTAATAACCGAATAAAAATACATATAAAAACTTACTTTCCATTTCGCCAAATAGGAAAATAAGCGCCGCTGAAGTCAAGTAAGAAAATAGCGCCCATTTATAATCGGTTTCGATTAAAACCACCATAACACAAAGCCCTGCAACTGCAGGGATCGCGTAGGTTAAATACGGAAAATACGACACAAGCATTATAACAACTGCCAATGCCGACATAATTGCACTTAAGGTAATTTTGCTGGTATTTTTCATTAACAGCACCTAATTAAGTCGCCGCCCATACATTCACAGCAACAGTCGGCACAGATAAGACCTTGACAAACATCACAACCGCTGCAATCATTACCCGAGCCATAAGTACGGTAAGGGTTGTTATACTGCACCTTTGACTGTCTTTGAGCGTTGTTAAGCGCATTACGGTATTCCGCATTAGTTGGGTCCATACGCGCCGCCGTTGCAAAACTTGTATAGGCTTGGTCAAACCAACCGCGGCGGTAGAGTACTGTTCCGTTTAAAAAATACCATTCAGCATTTCTTGTATGCGGCGGTACACCGTCAAGCAGTTCTTGTGCTTCTTCAAGACGGGATTGCTTAATTAAATTACGCACTTCGGGAAAAGCCGACTGTGTTTCGGTATAATCGCTATCAGTACTATTTCCGCCCTTGCGGGTGTTCATAATGGCATCATAAGCCCTATTAATTTCTTGCATTTTTTCCTCTGCCAAGTCGGACAAAGGATTGTCTCCGTAATTATCGGGGTGATATTTACGCGCAAGTTCCCTATATGCTTTTTTAATTTCATCATCAGTAGCGTTTTTATTAACACCTAAAATTTCATAAGGGTTCTTCATTTTTTGTACTCCTTTTTAAATGTTTCCTCTAAACCTAAGTAAATAATATTGCCTAAGATTGATTTAAATTTTTTAATATCTAAAAGTTCAAAAGCCTTGCTTGATTCATTAATACTAAAATAAATTTGACTTTCGGTAAATTCTTTAAGTTGGTTCTTATTCTTTAATACATTATACGAACCCGTTTTAATATCGTCCTGTAAATCACAAAAAGCATCCATCAAATAGATGTATCTGCCAAGGCAGTAACCAAGTCGTTCTAATACCCTTTTTTGTGAAGTATCATCACTGCAAAGCATTAAAATCTTTGATAATACCTTTGCGGTTGGGTGAGCGATTTGGTCAAACTCACTGCAGTTTGCTTTTTCAAGTTCATTTTGTTCGGTTATATAGTCCGATACAATTTCTTCAATCTGGGGATATTTTTGTTTTGCCTTTTTATTAGCCGATTTTAAAATGGGTTTAATCGCTAAATAGCCTAATTTTTTAATTCCCTTTTCGTCGGCAATATTATCAAGCAGTTTATAATATGTCATAATCATTGCTGCCGCGGCAGGCATTTCTAAATCACTGTCGCTCTTACAGTAATTACACTTTTTTAATGGGTTAAATGCGCATCTTTTTTGCTCAATATTAACGCACCCGTCTTTAAGTGACATATTAAGAAGTGCTAAAAAGGTGAAATCGTAGCTTAAAGTAAATCTGGCGAAAATACCGTAATATTTACCCAAACTTTTGCAAAGCGAACAGTAAACTGCTTTATACATTTCATATTCTTTAATTTTAAGCTCGCCCTTTGCCGCCCTTATATACCCAAACAAAATTTTCACCTCTTTAACATCTTACAATAAAATCATACTTCAATGGTGAATAATGTGTGAATTAAAGCATCTTTTTAAGGAATTTACCTGTATAAGATTCTTCGCACGCTACAATTTTTTCGGGTGTACCGCTACAAACAACAGTACCGCCCTTGTCACCGCCTTCGGGACCTAAATCTATAATATAATCGGCGGTTTTTATAACATCTAAATTATGCTCAATTACAAGCACAGTATTGCCCGCTTCAACAAACCTTTGCAAAACTTCGATAAGCTTGTGTACGTCGGCTGTGTGAAGACCGGTTGTTGGCTCGTCCAAAATATAAATAGTCTTACCTGTACTGCGCTTCGAAAGTTCGGTAGCAAGTTTTACACGCTGTGCTTCACCGCCCGAGAGTGTGGTTGCGGGTTGACCTATTTTAATATACCCAAGTCCCACATCATACAAAGTTTTAAGTTTACGGTAGATTTTAGGAATACTTTCAAAGAAATACATCCCCTCTTCAACCGTCATTTCAAGTACATCATATATACTTTTGCCTTTATATTTAACACTTAAAGTTTCACGGTTGTAACGGCTTCCGCCACAAACCTCGCATGGCACATAAATATCGGGCAAGAAGTGCATTTCAATCTTTAAAATGCCGTCACCTTGGCATGCTTCACAACGTCCGCCTTTAACATTAAAGGAAAATCTGCCCGCATTATATCCGTGCATTTTAGCGTCTTTAGTTGATGCAAATAACTCACGAATATCACCAAACACCCCCGTATAAGTTGCAGGGTTAGAACGCGGTGTTCTGCCAATAGGCGCTTGGTCAATATTAATTACTTTATCAAGGTTTTCGGTTCCTTCGATTGACTTATATTCACCCGGAATAGTCTTTGCATTGTTAAGTTTATTTGCCAAAACTTTATAGATTATATCATTAACAAGTGATGATTTACCGCTGCCCGAAACACCCGTAACGCAAGCAAAAGTGCCAAGTGGAATTTTAACATTAATATTTTTAAGGTTGTTTTCTGCCGCACCCTTAACGGTTAAAAATGCGCCGTTACCTTTTCTTCTTTTTTCGGGTACAGGTATTAATTTTCTACCGTATAAATAGTCAGAAGTAATAGAATTTGTACAATTTTCAAGTGCCTTAAGTTCACCCGAAAATACAACCTCACCGCCGTGAATACCAGCCCCAGGACCGATATCAAGAATATAGTCTGCAGCGCGCATTGTATCCTCATCATGTTCAACAACAATAACGGTATTACCTAAATCTCTAAGCCTTTTAAGTGTAGCAATAAGGCGGTCATTATCCCTTTGATGAAGACCGATACTTGGTTCGTCAAGTATATAAAGCACACCCATAAGCGAAGAACCGATTTGGGTTGCAAGTCTGATTCTTTGACTCTCGCCGCCCGAAAGCGTACCCGAAGAACGCGAAAGGTTAAGATAATCAAGACCAACGCTTTGCAAAAAGGTTAATCTTTCACGGATTTCCTTTAAAATCGGCTTTGCAATCATACTGTCACGTTGACCGAATTCAAGAGTACTAATAAACTCAAGCTCGGCGCTTACCGACATATCGCAAAATTCAATAATATTCTTTCCGCCCACCGTTACCGCTAAATATTCGGGTTTTAATCTTCTGCCCGAGCAATCAGGACAGGGCGATTCGGTCATACAACCTTCAATTTCGTTTCTTGCATAATCGCTTGTTGTAGTTTTATAACGTCTTTCAAGGTTATTTATAACACCTTCAAAATCGCTGTAGTAAGTACCGCCGCCATAATCGGTATTTCTTACCAACTTGATTTTTTGACCGTTTGTCCCGTACAATACGGCGTTTTTAGCCTCGTTCGGAATATTCTTAAAAGGTAAATTTATATCAAAATCATAGTAGTCGGCAATACCCCTGTAATACATTTCGGCAATAGTTGAAGCATCGGGATTAAAACAAGAATTAACACCCCAACCCGAAGCCTTAATAGCGCCTTCAAGCAAGGATTTGCTTTCATCATTAATTACAAGCCTTGGGTTTACTTTCTTGAAACTACCAAGTCCCGTACAGGTAGGACAAGCGCCAAACGGACTGTTAAAAGAAAACATTGTTGGTGTAAGTTCAGGTATGCTTATACCGTGTTCATCACAAGCATAGGTTTGGGAAAACTGCATTTCTTCCCCGCCGATCACCTGAACGGCAATAAGACCGCCCGAAAGTTTTACGGCAGTTTCAATACTGTCGGTAAGGCGCGGTGCAATATCATCCTTAATTACAAGACGGTCTACCACAACCTCAATCATATGCTTTTTATTCTTTTCAAGCTTGATTTCTTCGGATAAATCGTAAATAGTACCGTCAATTCTCGCTCTTGCATAACCTTGTTTACGAATATTTTCAAGTTCTTTTTTATATTCGCCTTTTCTACCCTTTACAATTGGGGATAAAATCTGAATTTTACTGCCTTCATCCAAGGTCATAACCGCATCAACAATTTGGTCGGTAGTTTGTTGGCTGATTTCTTTACCGCAAATTGGACAGTGCGGAACACCGACACGCGCATATAAAAGGCGCAAATAATCGTAAATCTCAGTAACAGTACCAACGGTAGAACGCGGATTTTTGGAAGTTGTCTTTTGGTCAATAGAAATTGCGGGAGAAAGTCCCTCAATTACCTCTACATTAGGTTTTTCCATTTGACCTAAGAACTGGCGCGCATAGGACGAAAGCGACTCCACATACCGTCTTTGGCCTTCGGCATAGATAGTATCAAAGGCAAGTGAAGATTTACCGCTGCCCGAAAGCCCAGTAAAAACGATAAGTTTATCACGCGGAATTTCAACGTCAATATTTTTTAAATTGTGCTCATTAGCACCCTTAATAATGATTTTTTCGTTAGCCAAGAGTTTTAGCCCTTTCTGAGTTTATTAATTTTATCACGCAAGGTTGCGGCATATTCAAATTCAAGAATTTTTGCCGCCGCTTTCATTTCACCTGTAAGACGCTTTATTTCTGCCTCGCGTTCAAGTTTTGACATTCGTGATATCGGTTTATCCTTAACCTTTGTTCCGATTTCCAAAACCTCGTGAACATCTTTAATAATGGTTTTTGGTGTTATACCGTTTTCTATATTGTATTTTTCTTGAATAGCGCGTCTACGCTCGGTTTCGCGGATAGCCCTTTCCATTGAAGGTGTAACCGAATCGGCATACATAATTACCGTACCGTCGGAATTACGGGCAGCACGACCGATCGTTTGCACAAGTGAAGTTTCACTTCGTAAAAAGCCTTCCTTGTCAGCATCAAGTATTGCCACAAGAGAAACTTCGGGAATATCAAGTCCCTCACGCAAAAGGTTAATACCAACCAAAACGTCAAACTCGCCCAAACGCAAATCGCGTATAATTTCCATACGCTCAATTGTGTCAATATCATAGTGCATATATCGTACTTTAATATCAAGATTTGTTAAATAATCGGTAAGATCTTCTGCCATTTTTTTAGTAAGAGTTGTGATTAAAACTCGTTCTTTTTTGGCAATTCGGGTATTAATTTCACCAACAAGGTCATCAATTTGTCCATCTGTCGGTCTTACTGAAACAAGCGGATCTAAAAGTCCAGTAGGACGTATTACCTGTTCTACAATTTGGGTAGCTTTATCTTTTTCAAAATCACCGGGTGTTGCCGAAACAAACACCGCCTGATTAATATGCTTATAAAATTCTTCGAAGTTAAGCGGACGGTTATCGAATGCGGACGGAAGTCTGAACCCGTACTGAACAAGATTTTCTTTTCTCGCCCTATCACCGCCGTACATACCGCGAACCTGCGGCAAAGTAACGTGGGATTCGTCCACAAAAAGCAGAAAATCATCAGGAAAATAGTCAAGCAAGGTTGACGGTACGCTACCCGGTGCTCTGCGAGATAAAACCCTCGAATAATTTTCAACGCCCTTGCAAGTCCCGATTTCACGCAGCATTTCAATGTCATATTCTGTTCGCTGACG
>JAZSDM010000091.1:0-9587 GCA_045531145.1 Acutalibacteraceae bacterium
GAATTTTGATTTTGATTGCCGATTATTTTATCTGTATTTTGATTCTGATTATTTTGTATATTCTGTCCGTTTTGTTCAATAGCACCGACTATATCGCTATTACTTTGACTTTGCAAAATAGCGATTATAGTATTTAATTTATCATTTACAAAAGTATCATTTCCATAAACAATAGGACCATAAGATGAAGAACCATTAAAATAACTTAGAGAACTATCAGCAGGTGCTAAAAAACCATAAACACGAACATTTTTAACAATCCAACCATTTGGAATCCAAGGTGTATATGAAACAGAATAAGGACCACCGTTAATAATGCCAGTTTCATATGATTGACCATAATAAGCGTTAGGATTATGACGATAATACATCCATACTAAACTAATAGGAAAATCACCGTTATTATAAAAACCAACGGTAACAGATGAACTTGTAACGTAAACATAACCACTAACAGAATTAAAGTATTGCCCATAAAAAGCATTAGTATGTTTAAAGCTATAAACCATTACACAAGCCTCGCCGTTATGTTCACAGAGTATTTCAATATAACCACTGTGTTCATCCACCTGAGGTTGTGACCAAGTAAAACTACAATAAGGTGTTGCAGCAGATACAAACATACAACAAGACAAGGTGACTATAATCACCATAAAAACACATATGAATTTTAAAATGTATTTACGCATATAGTCACCTTACTAAATTAATTATTTACTCGTTACTTCTGCAAGGTAATCGAGTTTCTTTTTATCATCAAAATACGCTGTATAGGTCTTCCCTATTTCAAGCGGAATTTTTGCCAATTTATCACTATCGGCAATTTTAATTGTTTTTACCAACTCACCAACAAGACCGTCTTTTTCTTCGCCAACAGTAACGCACTGTAATACATTACCTGCAAACTTAGGACCACCGTCACGTGACAAGTCATATTCTTGTCTCATAATACCAAATACTTTTACTTTCATTTAAAAAACTCCTTTTTATTTCCCCGTAGGGTTATTTATTTCAATACCATTTTCGGTATTTAAAACCTTATCTTTTCTTAAAACCATTTTACGAACTATAGTTAATGATATTTTCTCTAAAATAAATTGTTCAAAACTTAATATTAAATTACCAATAAAAGCAACTAAAACACCAAATACAACAGAAACGGCATCTAAATTATTTAAAAATTCAAGCATAAAAATCACCTATCCAAATTATCTCTATGTTGATAATCTAAAATATCTTCAATATGTTCGAGTGCTTCGACTTTACGCTTAAATAATCGCAAACCAATTATTTCATAGGCAACAAACACTAAAAACGCAATACTATAAATCAAGAAAAATATCATAAGTAATAAATCAAACATAATCAAAACTCCTTAATCACAGAATTCAAAATCATCACATTTAGGTGTATCTATATAAACAACCTCATTTGTTATC
Organism: Acutalibacteraceae bacterium; assembly: GCA_045531145.1. Taxonomy (GTDB): domain Bacteria; phylum Bacillota; class Clostridia; order Oscillospirales; family Acutalibacteraceae; genus UBA737. Next base: position 1,440 of record JAZSDM010000091.1, read on the forward strand.
ATACAAACGTCATCATCAGGATTAACGTGACAAAAATATGCACAGTTAAAACAACAATCCTTTAAATCTTTCATAATCAAATCACCAATAAAACCCAAAAATCATCTTTTCAAGTTTTCTTTCCCAATTACTACGCGGTTGAGATACTTTAAAACCACATTTACATTGCATTTCTTTCATTTTACGATTACACAATGGACATTTATCAGGCAACCCACGAACACGAAAATTACATTTCATATTTCATCACAACCTTTATTTCATATATGCTCAGTCTTTCCTGAGAGCCACCATAGGTACAACTACATTCTTCATATCCGCACTCCCTATGGAAAGGAACGAATACGGAGAGATAACAACAAATACGAACCACAAAGAATTTATTGTTATTTCAAATCATTCGTTCGAATGATTACATTAACAATATATCATTTATTTGAATGATTGTCAAGTCATTTATTTGAATTACTGATATAATTTAAAATAAAGGAGTGAAAAATTAATGAAAAATACATACGAAATAATAAAAGACCTTAGAGAAGATAATGATAAAAAACAAATTGAATTAGCAACATTTTTAGGGATAACAAAACAACAATATTCACTATATGAAACAGGCAAAAGAGAATTTAAAATTAAACACATTAAAGATTTATGTATTTTTTACAATGTATCAGCAAACTATATCTTAGGTTTACCGGAATTACCACACCCAAAAAGATAGGAGCAAAAGTTATGACAGAAACATTTATAGAAGAATTTACGCAATCAATTTTAGGATTAATAATATTATTAATTCCAATATTAATCGCTAAAAAAATTAAAAAAAATAAAAAACTAAAAAACGATTTATTAAAAAAAGATCTAGAAATTCAAAAACTAAAAGAAGAAAAATTAAATGAAGCATATTTTGTTTTTCCTTATGTAAAATGTAATATTTTGACAGAAAGAGAAAAAATATTTTATAGCGAATTAAAAAAAATTGCAAAAAACTTAAATTACAATATATTAGCTAAAATAAGATTAGGTGATTTAATAAAAATCAATAGCGACTTAAACCAAAAGCAACAAACTGAATATATTTATAAAATTCTTTATAAACACATTGATTTTGCCTTATGCGATAAAGAAACATTAGAACCAAAAATATTAATTGAATTACAAGACAAAACACACGAAATAGAAGACAGGATAATTTCTGATAGATTTAAAAAAACTGCATTAGAAAAATGCGGATATAAAATAATTTTTACATATAGTGCAAACAATTTAGAAAATAAAATAAAAGAATTAATTAAATAAAAAATAGACCGCTATAAAAGTGGTCTATTTTCGTTTATATTGAGTTTTTATTAAAAAGTAATGAATTTATATTACCCTACCCTTAAAAACCGCTTAAAATTAACGTAGGATATTCATTTAGTATAATTGGATATTTAAAAAATAGTTCCTATAATATATCTTCCCCATATAAATTAATTTGTAAATAAATTAAAAACGCCGCAAATATGCGGCGTTTACTTAATTTAATTTAAGCGTTTGCTTTATTGAAACGAGTAACCAATGCAGACTTCTTTCTTGCTGCGTTATTCTTGTGAATAATACCCTTTGTAGTAGCTTGGTCAATTTTCTTAACAGCCTCTGTTACAACAGCAGCCATATCTTCAGACTTAGCATCAATAGCAGCGTCAGCCTTTTTAACAGCAGTTCTTAAAGCAGAACGATAAGCTTTATTCTTTTCATAATTTGCTTTACTTACAAGCACACGTTTCTTTGCAGATTTAATGTTCGGCATGATGACACCTCCTATCATTTTCTCACGTACGATTTATAATAACACAAATGTTTAAAAAATGCAATACTTTTTTGAAAAATAAATTTAACTTTTATTTAAAGCAGGATCACCGTTAAAATTGATATTATGCGGAATTTGATATGTGGGAACAATTTTTTTAACCAAATCGCGAATATTAGCACTTTCGTCATACATAACATCACGCATTTCTTCAATTGTGTTTAATAAAAATTCCTCATCAATATCGATTGGTTTACCGATGTGAATTAGTTCATTCTCGGTAGCGGTAAGCCCTTCTTCAGACATTAAAAGTTCTTCATAAAGTTTTTCACCGGGTCTTAGTCCCGTAAATTCAATTTGAATATCTTTATACGGTGTAAAACCAGAAAGTTTAATCAAATTTTCTGCAAGTGTTAAAATCTTAACAGGTTGTCCCATATCAAGAACGAATATCTCCCCTCCCTTAGCGTTTGCGCCTGCCTGCAGTACGAGAGAAACAGCTTCGGGAATGGTCATAAAATATCTGATAATATTAGGGTCTGTAACCGTAACGGGACCGCCATGTTCGATTTGCTTTTTAAACAGCGGAATAACACTACCGTTGCTACCTAAAACATTACCAAAACGCACAGCAACAAATTCCGTATCGGAACGGTTATTAAATGTTTGAATAATCATTTCGCAAATACGCTTGCTGGCACCCATAATATTAGTTGGGTTAACTGCCTTGTCAGTAGAGATTAAAACAAACTTACTAACCCCGTATTTATCTGCCGCCTGAGCAGTTTTATATGTACCTAAAACGTTGTTTTTAATTGTTTCGTTAGGACTGTCCTCCATCAAAGGAACATGTTTATGTGCAGCAGCGTGATAAACAATTTCAGGTCTGTATTTTTTGAAAATATAGTCAAGACGTTTTGTATCCCTTACCGAGCCAATTAAAGTAACTAAATTAAGATTTGGATACTTATATTTCAATTCGTTTTGAATATCGTAAGCGTTGTTTTCATAAACATCCAAAATAATCAACTGCTTAGGGTTATGGAAAGCGATTTGACGGCATAATTCACTGCCGATAGTTCCGCCGCCGCCTGTAACCAACACAATCTTTTCACTAACATAGTTAAATACCGTATCGTCACTGACAGTAATCGGAGCACGCCCTAAAAGGTCTTCAATTTCTACATTACGAATTGAAGAAGTTATTTCATTAATATCTTTTAGCTCATAAATCGGCGGCACCATTTTTAAATCACACTTAGTTTGCTGACAAATGTTAAGAATGTGTGTTTTATTTTTATTATCACAACTAGGAATTGCAAAAATTATAGTGTCAATATTATATTTTTCAGCCGCAGATATAATCATTTCCCTGCCGCCTACTATATGAATACCGCTGATATATTGGTTGTGTTTTTCTTTATTATCGTCAATAACACATTTGATTTTATATTTACTATTTTTGATAACCGATTCTGCTGCACTACCCGCACCGATAATCATAATATTACCGTTATCAGTGTCCTTAATCGAGGAAGTGCTATATGCAGATTTTTTAATTGCAATATACTTAATTATATAACGGTGGATTATGATGAAGAATATTGAGAAGAAATAAATTAAAATATATACCGACAAATCAAGACTGCTTCGTGAAAATACACCTTTTTGAGCAACGATGATTGCTAAAAAAGCCGCAAATCCGCCGAAAATTATTCTGAAAATTTCCTGAAAACCGGAAAAACGCCATAAAATCTTATAAATATTAACTATATACAGACAAAATGATAAAACAAAAGGCCAAGCCACAATAACAAAGGTGAACGGTTTTAACCAAACCAAACTCATATCTTGATTTAAAAAGTAAAAAGATAATAAAACCGAAAGAACTGCTGCAAATAAGTCATAAAGAATAAAAGAAACTAAGTTTAATAATCTATTCATAATAACATCCTTACAATAAATTTATACCATTGGATTTGCATTTGCTGATTTCTTTTTCTGGCCAGATAGATACTTGAACTTCGCCAACATGAGCTTTATGTAAAAGGTACATACAAAGACGCGACTGCCCTATTCCTCCGCCTATTGTAAGCGGTAAGGCACCGGAAAGGAGCATTTGATGAAATTCGTATTTTACCCTTTCCTGTTTGTTTTCCGCCTCTAACTGATTTAAAAGACTATCCCTATCAACACGGATACCCATTGATGAAATTTCGAACGGAATGTCTAAAACACGGTTATAAAGTATAATATCACCGTTTAAGTTCCAGTCGTCATAATCCGGTGCCCTTCCGTCGTGTTTTTGACCGTTTTTAAGCCTGCCGCCGATTTTCATAATAAATACTGCGCCATATTCCTTCGCAGCCTCATACTCGCGCTGTTTTGGGGTTAAATCGGGATATTTATCTTCTAATTCATAAGTGGTAACAAATGAAATTTCGTCAGGTAAATAACAATCAAGACAAGGATAAGTCTGTTCAATTACCTTAGCTGTTTCATACACCGCTGAATAAATACTTTTGACGGTTTCTTTCAAATAATCTTCGGTTCGGTCTTCATTCGTGATGATTTTTTCCCAATCCCATTGGTCAACATAAATGGAATGGATGTTATCACATTCCTCATCGCGCCTTATAGCGTTCATATCGGTATAAAGACCTGCGTGCATTGGAAAACCGTATTTTAAAAGTGCCATTCGTTTCCATTTTGCAAGGCTGTGGACAACTTCAGCAATTTCGCCCGTCTCCAAAATATCAAACCAAACAGGACGCTCAACACCGTTAAGATCATCATTAAGACCGCTTCCCTGCTTTACAAAAAGCGGAGCAGAAACACGGGAAAGATTTAATTTTTTGCAAAGTTCACTTGCAAATTTATCTTTTACAAGGGCTATTGCATTTTGTGTGTCAAACTCGTTAAGTTTTGAAACATATTTACTCATATAAACACTCATTTAAGATATATTTCCCACAGTTCTGGGATAAAGGATAACATCACGGATATTCTGAACGCCGGTAACATACATAATTATGCGTTCAAGCCCAAGACCGAAACCGCTGTGCGGCACAGAGCCAAAACGGCGAAGTGAAATGTAATGTTCGTAATCTTCTAAATTCATATCGCGTTTTTGCATCGCATCAAGCAACTTTTCAAGGTCTGCTTCACGCTCACTGCAACCGATTATTTCGCCAACACCGGGCACCAAAAGGTCAGTAGCGGCAACAGTTTTACCGTCGTCATTCTGTTTCATATAGAAGGACTTGATTTCCTTAGGATAATTTGTTAAGAATACAGGACGTTTGCAAATTTCCTCGGAAATAAATCTTTCGTGTTCGGTCTGCAAATCACAACCCCATTCAACAGGATATTGGAAATCTTTACCCGAATTTTTAAGAATTTCTATTGCTTCGGTATAGGTCATAACCGCAAAATCATTATTGGCAACGCTTTGTAACTTTTCAATTAAACCTTTTTCAAAATGATTATCAAAGAATTTAAGTTCTGCCGAGCATTTATCAAGCACGGTATTAATAATATGCTTAATTAAATCTTCGGCAATTTCAATAATATCAGGAAGTTCCGCAAAAGCAACTTCGGGTTCAACGTGCCAAAATTCCGCAACGTGACGGGGTGTATTGCTCTTTTCTGCGCGGAATGAAGGTCCGAAAGTATAAATTTTACCAAGCGCCATAGCGGCAACTTCACCCTCTAACTGACCTGAAACACTTAAAGCCGCACGCTTGCCGAAGAAGTCATCCGCATTGTAATCATCTTCTGTTTTATAGTCGTTACTGTAGCCAATTGTAGTAACCTTAAACATTTCCCCTGCACCCTCGCAGTCACTTGCGGTAATTAAGGGTGTGTGAATGTAGGTAAAATGTCTTTCTTGGAAAAATTCGTGAATACAAGCAGATACAACCGAACGAACACGCAAAACCGCGTTAAAGGTGTTAGTTCTGACACGCAAATGCGGAATTGTACGCAAATATTCAAGTGTATGGCGCTTTTTCTGCAACGGATATTCTGGCGGACACTCGCCCAAAACAGTAATTTCCTTTGCATTGATTTCAACTGAATCGGCAGCCACTGCAGATTTAACGAGAGTACCCTTAACTTTCAAAGAAGTACCAAGCTTCATAAATTCCGAAATATCGCTTAAAACCGATTTATCAATAACGATTTGCAGATGTTTTAAAGTTGTACCGTCATTAAGTTCGATAAAAGCCATATTTTTAGAGTCTCTCGAAGTCCTTACCCAACCGCAAACCGTTACATCGGTATTTAAAAGGCTTGCATTTTCAAAAATTTCATAAATATCAGTGTGTTTCAAATTTATCACTCCGTATATAAAAATAGCGCCCATTAGTCCTATATTATTAGGACGAATAGACGCATTATCCGCGGTGCCACCTAATTTACCTTAAAAAAGGTCACTTTTCAACAAGATAGTTGTTTTGATTTAACGCATCAATTACGTCTTACCTACTAAGCACTAGCCGTTCAGTTCGCTGCTCCGAAGTGTTATTCATACTACCCGACCGTCACATTTCCACCGTCAGCGACTCTCTAAACATCTAAAGTAATACTACTTCTCTTCATCTATGCATTTAACGAAAAAATTATACCATTTCATTACAAAAATGTCAACTACCTAAATAATGGCAGTCTCGATTATCTCACGAAGTTTAAGCGCATCATTATTATTCTGCACAGAAAACGGTATTATTTGTGTATTTTCCGCAAAATCACCCAACTCTTCACCTATGAGTGAAAGACGGTTTACAGTTTCGGTTTTATTAAGTTTATCAGACTTAGTTAAAACTACTGTATAAGGCAGTCCCATTTGGTAAAGAAAATCGAGCATCCAAAGGTCAAATTCGGTTGCGGGATGGCGCATATCAATAAGTTGAAAAACCATTTTAATATTACGGCCCGACTTAAAATATCCTTCCATAAGTTCGCTCCAACGCTGTTTTTCGGCAAAATTTACCTTAGCGTATCCGTAACCCGGCAGGTCTACAAGGCGGATATTATCCACCTTATAGAAATTAATTGTTATTGTCTTCCCCGGCTTTGAACTTACCCTTGCAATAGATTTTCTCCCTAAAACCTTGTTAATAAGTGATGACTTGCCGACATTTGACCGTCCGCAAAAGCAGATTTCAGGTAAATCAGACTGTTCTAATTGTTCAAAAGTTGCAAAAGCTTTTTCAAACTGCGCATTGTTATAATTCATAATTAATCCTTTTACTGACTTACTGTATTATTTGCAGGTGTGGTTAAAATTTTACTGAATAAGTTAATATCCTTATTTTCATTGCTATCATCAATTAAAGCATATTCCAAAATTTCGGCAACATTTGATACGGGAACAAATTTTACATTTTCCTTAACTACCGCATCAACATTCTCCAAATCGGCAAGGTTATCTTTCGGTATGAATACAGTTTTAACCCCGCCGCGGTATGCAGCCATTGATTTTTCTTTAAGTCCGCCAATAGCCAAAACTCTGCCGCGAAGGGTTACTTCACCTGTCATAGCAACATCACGTCTTACAGGTAAATTAGTCAACGCCGAAATTATACCCGTTACCATTGTAACACCTGCAGAAGGACCGTCCTTTGGAACAGCGGCTTCGGTAGCGTGGATATGTATATCCTTATCTTTATAAAACGAACCGTCAATACCGTATTTTGGGGCATTACTGCGAACAAAACTAATAGCGGTTTTTGCAGATTCTTTCATTACTTCACCTAAAGAACCCGTAAGTTCGATTTTACCTGTACCGTCCATTACAGAGACTTCAAGTTGCATAATTTCCCCGCCGACACTGGTCCAAGCAAGTCCGTTTATGATGCCAACCTCGTCCTCGGGTAAAATTACTTCTGGTTTATATTTGTGTCTGCCAAGCATTTTTACAACATCACTGTCACGCAAGGTGACTTTTTGTTTTTTCCCTTCGGCAATAAGTTTTGCAGACTTACGGCAAAGGGATGCAATGCTTCTTTCAAGTTTTCTAACACCTGCTTCACGGGTGTAAAAATCAATCAAAGAATAAATTGCCGAATCGGTAAATTTGATTTGATTTTTATTAAGACCGTGGCGAGCAATTTGCTTTGAAACAAGGTGTTTTTTAGCGATATTCTGCTTTTCTTCCCTTGTATAACTTGAAATTTCAATAACTTCCATACGGTCAAGCAAAGGTGCGGGTATTCCATCCAAGGTATTTGCAGTAGCAATAAATACCGCTTTGCTTAAATCGTAAGGAATTTCAACATAATGATCAACAAAAGTATTATTTTGCTCAGGGTCAAGCACTTCAAGTAACGCTGAAGACGGGTCGCCTTTAT